>JBNKPL010000109.1:0-6644 GCA_050295355.1 Sedimenticolaceae bacterium | reverse complement strand
CTCATTCTCATCTCTACCGACCTCTCTAAGCACTGATACATCGTTTTCAATTTGCTGTTTTAGCTCAACGATTCCGCTACTGTCATCGGTATACAACTGCTCCATAAAAAAGCCTTTTTTATTTGAAAAAATTGTAAGGCGACGATTATTTAGCTCATCAATCCATATCCCATGAACCCCTTCTGTCGCTGGTTGTGGGTGCGACATTAGTAAATCCTCTTGTTCGATAGTCAGCCCGAAGATTCTTACCTCTAGTTCTGGGTCGAAATTGGTGCTGGCCCACGCCCCCTCACCAAGTGGCATGTTAGGTAGATAGTAGAGAATTAATGTTCTTTCATATTTGTTGGGATCAGACTCCTTTATTTTATGGGCCACATCTATCAAGACTTCTTTGGATATTTTTTTATTAAGCCGAACAGTAAGTCCGCGTTTGATTCCAGGAATTACATGTTTATTAATGATAGATACGTCAACTTTTACGGGAGCTGTCTCTGCCTTCTGTTCATTTTGTTGAGAAATCTCCTGACTAGCTGCTTGCTTCTGCCCTCCATCACAGGAAAGCAAAACAACAGATACTACAATAATTAAGAATATACGCATTCGTACCGATCTCATATTGGCAATCTAACTATAATTCGACCCCAAAATTGTCCTGTTGCAACAGGACAAAAATGTCCGATAATATCCGGACGTGGGTGTAACATATTGATTAATATACACGTGATTTGTTGAAATGGGTACAGCCCTCATGGAGGAAACGGGACTATGGAAAGGTCGCCAAAACCACGTCTTCTTGATCAGGTGCGTGAGCGCTGCAGGGTCAAGCACTACAGTATTCGCACCGAAAAAAGTTATTGCGACTGGATTCGCCGCTATATTCTTTTTCATGGTAAACGCCACCCATCTGAGATGGGTAAAAAGGAGATAGAGGAATTTTTGACGGATCTTGCCGTGAGGGGCAAGGTTGCCGCCTCTACCCAGAATCAGGCGCTTGCCGCGCTGCTTTTTCTTTACAAAGAGATCTTGGCTATTGAGTTGCCGTGGCTTGATGATGTCACGCGCGCCAGGCGTCCCGCGAAACTGCCTGTGGTGCTGACGGATGACGAGGCTAAAGCGCTGCTGGCTCACCTTGATGGTGTTCATCACCTTGTCGCTTCGCTGCTTTACGGTTCGGGTCTTCGTCTGATGGAGGCTATCCGTTTGCGGGTACAGGACGTGGATTTCGAGCGGCTGGAGGTTACGGTGCGGAGCGGCAAAGGGGGCAAGGACCGGCGCACGGTGTTGCCGCGTTCTTTGGTGGAGCCGCTGCGGGCCCAGCTCGGTCGTGTCCGTGTATTCCATGAGCAGGATGTCCGTGAAGGTGTGGCTCCAGTTTATCTACCCTATGCGCTGGAACGCAAGTATCCCAATGCAGGACGTGAATTGGCCTGGCAATATCTTTTTGCGGCGGCGAAACCGGCTATCGATCCCAGAACCGGTCTGTTGCGCCGCCATCATCTGGGTGAAAAGGCGTTTCAGCGTGCGATTAAGGCGGCGGTGCGCAGAGCGGGTATCAATAAGCCGGCCACCAGTCACTCTTTACGGCACAGCTTTGCTACCCAGCTTCTGGAACGTGGTTACGATATACGCACTGTACAGGAGCTCCTTGGACACTCGGATGTGCGGACAACGCAGATCTACACGCATGTCCTCAATCGCGGCGGTAATGCGGTGCGTAGTCCCCTCGACTAACCATCGAGTGCGTTGATGATTGTAGGGTAGTCGTAGTTTTCCGCGAGGTTTCTAAGCGTCTGCGCCAGTGTGTGATCTTCTTCGCTAATTCGGTTGATAACCTCAGTGATGCGTTCGCTGTCCAGTGTATCCAGCGCCTCGCGCAGTGCCATGCGCAGTTCGTCACTAAGCCCCGCCAGCATTTCGGGTGTAAGGTTAGCGAGTGCGCGCGTTGCTTCCCGTGTGGTTTCTCTGTAACGAAGTTCTACGCCAAGTTGTTGCACGATGCACTCATAGATCTCGGAGAAGCGATAGGGTTTGCTGACAAAACCGTCCATGCCCGCAGCCACTATTTTCTCTTGTTCTTCTGTGAATGCGGAGGCGGTGACCGCGACGATTTTTACCTTGTCGCCGCCAGGCAGTTTGCGGATGCGCCGGGTAGCCTCTTCACCGTCTATTATCGGCATGCGTCGGTCCATCCAGATCAGATCGGGTCGCCACTCCTCGAATAGACGGACGCACTCCTCGCCGTCGTCTGCGGTTTTTACTTCCATGCCGATGTCGGTCATCAGTTTGACCAGCAGTAACTGGTTGTCGTGCTGGTCCTCGGCGATGAGAATACGGTAGCTGGGTTGTCCCGGCGCCAGGCCGATCACATCACCGTGATGTTCACTACTCAGATGGGCGATGTCCGTTTCTTCGGCCGCATCCAGCGGCAAATCCACACGGAACAGGGTGCCTTTCCCAGGTGTACTTTCAACACTGATGCTTCCTTTCATTAACTGCACAAACTGGCGCACGATGGCGAGTCCGAGGCCGGTACCGCCATGCGGAACTGCGGTGGGCAGTTGTTCGAAGGGTTTGAACAGGCGCTGCTGGTCCGTTTCGCTGATCCCCTGACCGGTATCCTCGATTTCTATGATCAGGTGTTGTGCGGCGTTGTTTTTGGTCCGTAGACGGATGGTGATATTACCCTTTTCGGTGAACTTGACTGCGTTGCTCACCAGGTTGACCAGGATCTGCCTTAGGCGTGCCTCGTCTCCCGTGATGTAGCGGGGGAATCTCGACGACTGGTCGAGTGTTAGCTGTAGTCCCTTTTGCTGCGCCCGCAGCCGCATCATGTCGGCCACCTCGCGTACCAGTTCATGCAGGTCGAAGGCGGCGATCTCCAGTTGCAGTTTGCCCGCCTCGATCTTGGCGATCTCCAGCACGTCGTTAATCAGCTTCAGCAGGTGCTCGCCGCTGATGTTGATGGTATCGAGACTTTCGCGCTGGCCGGGGCTCAGGGTCTGGTCCTGGCGCATCAGCTGGGAGAAGCCGAGGATGGCGTTGAGCGGCGTGCGCAGTTCGTGGCTCATGTTGGCGAGGAAGACACTCTTCGCCCTGTTGGCCGCCTCTGCGGCGTCACGGGCCATGCGCAGTTCCTCGGTGCGCTCCTCCACGGTCTCTTCCAGGTGATCGCGGTAGCGCTTTAGTTCATCTTCCCGTAGCCGCTGTTCAGTGATGTCTTCGGATATGCCCAGCAGGTAGATGGGGTGGCCATCGCGGTCGCGCAGGGCGAGTTTTCTGGTGTGCAGAATACGGGTGCCGTCAGGGGTCTCGATCGGCTCCTCCGCGATGTCCAGCACATCCGTACGTTGCAGTACCTCGCGATCCTTGCTGATAAAGAATTCGGCCTGTTCCTTCGGGAAAAAGTCGTAGTCGTGATGCCCCAGCAGCTCTTCACGCTTGTGTCCAATCAGCGTTTCACCGCAACGATTAAAGAGGACAAAGCTGAGGTCAGAGGCGCGTTTCAGGAAGACCATGACCGGGATGTTGTCGACGATATTGTGGAGAAGATTTTTGCTCTCCCGGAGGGACTTGTTGAGCACCAGCAAACGGATACTGAACAGCAGAAGCAGGGCCAGGACCCCTGCGGTGACAAGGACCGTGTTGCGGTAAAGCACAAACAAGCTCAGCGGGCGGTTGATGACGGTCGAGCCCTCAGGAAGAGGGGCGTCCTCCAGGCCGAAACGGAGCAACTGCTCGTAGTCGAAGAAATAGCGGTTTGGGCTCTCCCACTCGATGGGGATCGAATCCGCCGCCTCGCCCTTGAGGATGCGGATGACCTGCTGTGCGGCCGTTTGTCCGTGGGCCTCGCCCGAGGTAAGTTTGCCGCCGACGATGCCGTAGCCGAACATGTAGTCCCAGGCGGAAAAGACCGGCTGTTTGCTGGCGCTACTGATGGCGCGGACGGCAACGGCGCTGTCAATGGGTTCTCCGTTGTCGTAGCGTGGCCGGTTCAGGATGAAGATCGCGGTATCCGGCCCGGCGAGCCTAACCTTTTCCTCAATGTGCGATAACACCGGGTCATCAAAGACCTCCAACTGGGCGGGTGTACGCAGTTGCTCGTTGGCATTGCGCAGGCTGGCGAAGTTTCCCTGGAAGGTTGGCGACTTCTCCCCGAGTATCAGGACGCGCCGTCCGGGCAACAGTTGTTCCATGATCTCCAGCGTCTCTTTGAATGATGCCTCCTCGGCAACGCCCGTCAGGTTCTGGTGGCGACTGCGGATGTCGGGGTCGAGACCATTGATCCCGCAGAAGACTACGGGCACACCGGGGGCCAACTGTTGCCGCGCGTCGAGGACAAAGTCCAATGCATTATTGTCTGTTACCGCGATCACATCCGGCGGGTTGTCGGTAAATTTGGTGTGCAAGGTGCGCAGGAGATCCTCGCGTATGGCCTGCGCTTTATCGCGGTAGCGCAGTGAGTCGAGGTATTCGACGTGAAGGTCGATTTTTAGTCCGCTCTCACTGAGGGTGTCCGCGAAGCCTTGCTGCTGGGCGTCTGTCCAGGGCATGCCGATATGATAGGAGTGGATGAGCAGCACATTCTGTTTCTGGGCGGCTACGGCTGGCGATATTTGGCTGGCAAGGGCGAGGAACAACACAAATAGTCGCAGCATCGTTTTGCACTCTATCCGTTTCGATTCAGCCAGGGAGATGGCTACTGTCGCCAGCCGCCGCTATGTCGCGGGGGTGTTGAATGTATCAATATCTAATTGATAACAAAGACAATAGCGCCCCCCTCCCCGACGGCTTTTTATGCGGTCCCTAAAAGGGGCCGGTACAGGAACTATAGTCAATAAAAACACCCGACGGATGCATACCACTTAAAATTGCGGGTTGGCTTGTTACTCTCCCTGCCAGGGTCGGTTAACACGAATCGGATCATTGGTGTTGTGGCCAGTCAATGTACGCTGATCTTCTGCACCCATGTAATCCCTCCCCCGCGTGCGGGGGAGGGATTGCTTCAGGTGGTAGGAGGAGAGGGGGGCTAGTGAAGGCCCTTCACGTTGCTGCGAAAACGTGTCCGCAGTGTGGGTTTCCCCGCGTAGGAGGCCAGCGGGTCCAGGGTGTTGTCCAGTTTCTGCAGCCGTTGATCCGGGGGCGGATGGGTGGCGAACAGCAGGGAGAGGGAGCCGTCGTTGGGGTGCATGGCGGCCAGTTTATGCATCACTTGGTGCAGGCCGAAGGGTTCGTATCCCGCGCGGGCGGAGATCACCGCCGCCATCTGGTCCGCTTCGTATTCGTCGCCCTTGTCCAGGCCGCGGGCGTAGACGGTTTTGCTGCCGTCCAGCACCTGGTTGAGGATGGCGCGGTTGTTGGTCTTTACGGCGGCGGATACCAGGGTGGATGCCAGGTCCACGGCGCCGGTCTTTTTGATGGCGCGCAGGTGATGATGCCTGATCACATGGGCGCATTCGTGCGCCAGCACCGCCGCCAGTTCCGCCTCGTTATCCAGCCGCGTCAGGAGTCCCTTGGTGATGAACACATAGCCGCCCGGGGCGGCGAAGGAGTTGATGGAGGGGGTGTCCAGCACGCCGAAACGCCAGTTGAGATCGGGCATTTCCGTCTGCATCGCTATCCAGCGGCCCACCCGGTTCACATAGTTTTGCACCTTGTTGTTGGCCACCAGCGGGGCGGCGCCGAGCAGGACGGCGGCCCCCTGTTGTCCAATGGCGCGCTCCTCTTCTGGCGATACATTGCCGAAAGCGTCGCCGGCCGAGCGGGCCACGCGGCCAAGATCGATGTAGCGGCCCTGGCCGCCTTGTTCGTCTGGAAAGATCTCATTGCCTCCGCCGCCACCGCCAAACCCGAAGCCGATGGAGAGTCCGGCCATGCTGATTCCAGTTACCCCTGCCGAGAGGACCAGGAGCAGGGTAATCATCGCTGTGCGTAGTTTTCTGTTCATGATCATTGCCCCGGCAGGCCAGGGATCGGGGAGGCGCCCTGGGGGGATGAACTGGAGAAGCCGCTTCCGCTCAGATAGGCCACCTCCTGGGGTTTGAGTCCGGCCGAGCCGGCAAAGGAGCGGGCGCTGGCGGCGCTGACCGCGTATTTATCCATTCGTGCGACGGCGGCGCTGTCGGGCGACGAGTTTTGGATATCCACCGCATCAAGACCACGGATGCCCGTGGCGGCGGTAACGCCGCGGTAGCTGGAGCGGCCCGTGAGCAGACCGCCCACCGCATCATCGGCGGCCTGTCCGCTACTGGAACTGGCGGCCGGTTTTGCGCCCGGCTGGCTGAACAGCAGGGTGGTCATGCGCACCCAGCCGGTCTTGCCTTCGGTCTTTACCTGATACCAGCCGCCCTGGCGTTTGACCACTTGCAGGTTGGTATTGGCGCTGAGCCGCTGCACCACCTCGGCGTCGCGGAAGGGCGCGGCGCGCAGTTCGGTGCCGCGCAGCAGCGTGGCCTGTTCGGCCACCAGGACGGAAGTGCTGATCAGCAGCAGCGCCATGCCTAGTAGGATTCGGGTCCTGCTTCTACTCATCGCTGTTTCTCCTCGTCGCTGTTTCGTTTGGGTTCGAACAGTCTTATGGGCTCTTTGTGGCCTTTTACGCTGAATAGTCCGTGATCGATAAACTCAAATGTGTCGCCGCACAGATC
>JBNKPL010000108.1:0-6890 GCA_050295355.1 Sedimenticolaceae bacterium | reverse complement strand
ACGGTTTCGGTGCGCACCCCGCCCCGGGTCATGGCCTGAAAGTCGAAGGACCACCAATCCTTGAGATTTGATTCGTAGATGGGGTTGCGGTACCCGGACAGAAGGACATGGCACTCCAGTTCCTGCAGGATATCGAGCAGGCGCCTATGCCCGGAGTCGCCGAGTTCATGCCGATAGCGGCGCAGTGAACTGCGGGTGGAGTGCACATAGGGCGGGTCGCAGTAGATCACGGTGCGGTCATCGAATGATCTGCCCTTGATCCACTCCAGAAAGTCGGCGTGGATTTTCTCCACGGGATAGGCGCAGCTGAATTGGCGCAATACCTCGGCATCTTTATCAATGCCGATGGTCTGCATGGCCGGGGCCTTTTTCTGTGTAATGACGCCGCTGCCGAGGAAGGCCTCGATAAAGGTGTCGTGGGGCGGGATCAGGTTGATGATGGCCTGATAGACGCCGGAACCGCTTTTTGCACCGAAATAACTCACATCATCTCCATAGTCAGATTTTGCCGCGGCGGCCACGTGTCCTGTGGGAGTCTCGGGGCGGGGTCGCCCCTCCCACACAATTCGTTACGATGGCGTAGTTATAGACAGATCTGTCTATGTTGTCAACGGGGTGCGTACTGCAAGGTATTTTGAACAGGCGGCGATTTCATTCGCCCATGGGCTGTATGGGCTGCGGTCATGCGGCGAAATCCGGGGCGTTTTCGGTCGTGGCTCAAGCGCTTCCACATGTTGCGGCCATATGGAGTGGGTCGTACTGTAAATACCGTGTGTTTACAGGATGTTACAGCGGTTTGTTAATGTGCAGTACGGAAAAACCATGATCATAAAATAATACCGTATATCCAAATGGTTATACGGTATTATTTATGTATTACTTTAAAAGAGATAGCGGTGGATCTCCGCCCTTTCCCTCCTCCTAGCGAGGTGCGCTTTGGACCGGGGCCGAAGGCTGTTGCGCAGGTGGGTACGGAGGATAGTAATAATAGGGTCCACTCCACAACGCCTCCCCTGCCTTGGCATCGCTTTCATTGGCGCCTGCAATCGGCCGGAAGCAGACCATGGCATCAGAGCCAGACGTCACTACCGCCGCCGGGGCGCCGCTGACCGATGTACTGACGACTGCGGCCTGCTCAGGGACATCATCCACCGCGATGGCGTGGATGATGGAATACACCAATATGATGCCAACCACCGCTAACGCGGCTCGAATCTTGAATAGCCGCTCGGCGGCCGCGGCGTCACTTTCGTCTGCTTCACTTAACTCCCTGCGCACCCATTTGGCGCCTTCCGAGGCCATCTGAAATACGGCCGCCGCTTTTGCGCTGATGTCTGATTCCTGCTCGGGATGGGACTGCTCCGCTTCGGCATCACTGGCGATCTCCGATGCCTTAAGGCCCCTTTCCACCAGCCGGTCAACCGGGCCATCGTGCTTTTCTTCCGGCTTTGCCGCCATAGCGGCCGAAGGAGGAGACTCCGGCTTACTGGCGGCCGCCTTTTTGGTTGCCGGCGCCTTCTTTCTGGCCACCTTCTTTTTTACCGTCTTCTTTTTGCTGGCATCACCGTCTGCCGCCGAGGGTGTTGTGCCTTCTTTTTCTTGATCGTCACTCATGGTTCACCTCTCTCTACGCGCTCGTTTGTCATATCGCAGCCTGTGAAATTTCTTCGTATCCGCCCTGATCCGTTTTTACAGGATATCTGCAAGAGCTAACAATAGCTTATGCGCCTGCTCCATGCCTCCTTTCAGGGTCTTATGAATCTCTTCAAGGGTGATTACGCCGCCATCCCCCTTGCCCGCCGCCCAGTTGGCGACCACGGCGCAACAGGCGTAACAGAGCTCCAGTTCCCTTGCCAGGGCCGCTTCCGGCATGCCCGTCATGCCCACCATGTCGCAGCCGTCCTCTTCCATGCGCCCGATCTCGGCCGCGGACTCCAGGCGCGGACCCTGGGTTGCGCCATAGGTTCCATCGGGGATCACCTCCAGTCCCGTTTTCCCGGCGGCGGCCAGTAGTTTGTCGCGCAGTTCCCCGCAGTAGGGCTCGGTGAAGTCCACATGGGTGACATGGCTGAGGTTGAAATCGAAATAGGTGTGCTCCCTGCCCCAGGTGTAATCGATGATCTGGTCCGGGATGGCGATGCAGCCGGGAGCCATATCGTCGCGAATGCCGCCGACGGCGCCCATGGCGACGATGCGCTTCACGCCCAGGTGTTTCAAACCCCAGAGGTTGGCCCGGTAGTTGATCTGGTGAGGGGGGATGGTGTGTCCGGGGCCATGCCGCGGCAGGAAAGCGATCTCTTTTCCGGCCAGGCGGCCGAAGGTGACGGGGGCGGAGGGCTCGCCGTAGGGGGTATGCATCACCTCTTTACGGATGATCTCCAGGCCTTTCATGGAAGTGAGGCCGGAGCCGCCGATGATTGCGAGTTCTACTGTCATGATCTTTTGAATTTCCGTCGTATTGTATTTGAACAGGGCCTATTCGTCCGCGACCGCGTAGATGCCGGGCACGTTGCGCAGATAGCCTTTGTAGTCCATGCCGTAACCGAAGACATAGCGGTCTTCTACCTTGAGGCCCACGAAATCGCAGCGGAAGCCGTTGCTCCGATCATGCTCCTTCTCCACGATCACCGCGCTCAGGACCCGCCTGGCGCCCTCGTTACGGCAGTGCTCCACAATGGCGGCCAGGGTGATCCCTTCATCCAGGATATCGTCAACCACCAGCACCTCTCTTCCCTGCAGCGGTTCGTTGTGGTGTTTCAACCACTGCAGCTCGGAACCGGAGGTCTGGTTGCGGTAGCGGGTGGCGTGCAGGTAATCCACACGCAAGGGAAACTCAAGCCTGGGCAGCAGACAACCGGCCGGGATGAGTCCGCCGTTCATGACGCACAGAACCAGCGGGTCCGACTCGCCCATGGCCTGGGTGATATCCCCGGCCATGCGGTCCAGGGCGATCTCCACCTCACTCTGGGAATAGAGCCGGTCGGCGTTGCGATAGACCTTCCAGGCCGTGGCGGCATCGATACTCATATCAAGATTCCTTGTCAGTTGTATGGCGCTCCTGCGCCATCTTACAAATCCAGATCAAGGGAGGGTGATTCCTCGTACCGGCTGATGGCGTCCAGCGCCTCCCGCCAGCGCGGATCCAGGTGCATCTCGTCCCGGCGGACGTTTTTGCGCCCGTGCATACGCACCAGCCGCATCTGGGAGACCGGATCCTGATGGTCCGCCAGCGCGTCCAGCGTTTCGGCCGCCCCCTCCCGATTGTTGCACACCAGCACCATGTCGCAGCCCGCATCCAGCGCCGCCCGGGCCCGTTCGGGATAGCCGCCGGCCACATCCGCCGCGGCCATGGTGAGATCGTCGCTGAAGATCACCCCCTGGAAGCCCAGCTCTCCCCGCAGTACGTTCTTCAGCCAGTAGCTTGAGAAACCCGCCAGGTCCGGCGAGGCCTGCTCATAGATCACGTGGGCCGGCATGATCGCCTCCAGCCCGGCGTCGATCATGCGCTGAAACGGCAGCAGGTCCTCCATATGAATATCCTGCGGCCTGCGCTTGTCCACTGGCAGCGCCAGGTGGGAGTCCTCCTCCACCCCGCCGTGTCCCGGGAAATGTTTCCCCACCGCCGCCATGCCCGCGTCATGCACGCCCTGCATCCAGCTATTGGCCAGTTCCGCCACCACCAGCGGGCGGGCGTGGAAGGCGCGGTCGCCGATGACGCTGCTGATGCCGCGCCCCAGATCCAGCACTGGCGCGAAGCTGAAATCCACCCCCACGGCGCGCAGCTCCGACGCCATGAGCCAACCGGCCACGCGGGTGATCTTGCGCGCCTGCTTGGCATTCTCTTCATAGAGACCACCGAACCAGGCCACGGGCGGCAGATGGACAAAGCCCTCCTTGAAGCGCTGTACCCGGCCCCCTTCCTGGTCCACCGCCACCAGCAGTTCCGGCTTGCGCAGGGCGTGGATCTCCGCCACCAGCCGCTCCACCTGCTCCGGGGATTGGAAGTTGCGGCTGAACAGGATAATACCCCCGGCGGCCGGGTGCAGCAGCATCTCGCGCTCTTCCGCGGTCAGCTCCTGGCCTTCCAGGTCGAACATTAGTGGTCCGTGACTCATAGTGGATAATGAATTAACTTATTGGTTGTTCTGGCCGATAATCGGTTTGTCCGTGTTATATCAGAAATGGAACCATAATATGCGTCTGTTTTCGCTGTTTGCCCTGATTATGGCCCTCACCCTGCCCGTGACGGCGTTCGCCGAAGATGAAGAGAAAGCAGACGAAGAGGAGGTGCAACTCCAATCCGCCTACCACTCGCTCAATCCCTCCCTCACCACCAACGTACAGGGCGATGCCAAGTATGTCCGTTGCGACGTACAGTTAATGACCAAGGATGATCGAAACCTGGAGGAGATCCAGCTCCATTCACCCGCCCTGCGCCACGAACTGCTGCTGCTGCTGGGTGATCAAAAGGGTGAAAAACTGAAGACCCCGGCGGGAAAAGAGGCGTTTCGCAAACAGGCCCTGAAGGCGGTGGGCAAGGTAATGCAGGAGCTGACCGGGAAAAACACCATCGACGGCCTGTTCTTTACCGCCTTTTTCGTCCAGTAGGCGGTTTTCACCATTTCTGTAGGCTGGGGTCCTACCCCACCGAAACGACACTCAAATCCTACTTCGTCTCCCGGTTCCGAATATCCAATCGGTCGCGCAGCCGGTCCCCCAGCAGGTTCACCGCCAACACCACCAGCATGATGGCGATGCCGGGCGCCAGCACCAGATGGGGCGCCACCAGCATATAGCGGGTCCCGTCGCGGATCATGCTGCCCCAGGAGGCGGCGGGCGGCTGCACCCCCAGGCCGAGAAAAGAGAGACCCGCCTCGGCGATCACGATCCCGGCGATGCCGAAGGTGGCCTCCACGATCAACGGCGCTACGATCAGCGGCAGCAGATGGCGAACCACAATGGCCCCCTGCCTGCTGCCCAGGGCGATGGCCGCCGTGATGTGATCCCGATGCTTCAGCGACAGCACCTGCGCCCGCGCCAGACGGGCATAACCCACCCAGCCCACGATGGAGAGGGCGATGATAACGTTCTCGATCCCCGGCCCCATCACCCCGGCCAGGGCGATGGCGAGCAGGATGCCGGGAAAGGCGAGAAAGATATCCATCACCCGCACCAGCAATAGATCCAGATAGCCGCCCCGATAGGCGGCCCAGGCCCCGAGCAGGGTGCCGATCAGGACCGACAGGGAGACCACCCCCAGCGCCACCAGAAAAGAGGTCCTGGCGCCCATCAGCAAACGGTCCAGCACCGGCCGCCCCAGTTCGTCCCGGCCCAGCCACTCCACCGCTCCCGGCGCGGCCAGGATTTGGGGCAGATCAATCTGATCCGGCTGCAGAGGCAACAGGGGACCAGCGAGGGCGGCCAGCAGCCAGAGCAGAAGGATAAAGGCGGGAGCGTGGCGCACTACTCCCCTCCCCCCAGCCGGATGCGCGGGTCCACCCAACCGTAGACCAGATCGGTGACTGTATTGACCAGCACATAGGTAAGGCTGATCAGCAGCACGCACCCCTGCACCACCGGGTAGTCCCGGCGCTGGATGGACTCCACCAACAGGGAGCCGATTCCCGGCCAGGAGAACACCGTCTCGGTGATCACCGCACCGCCCAGCAACGCGCCCAGTTGCAGCCCCAACAGGGTGATCACGGGCAGCCAGGCGTTACGCAGGGCGTGACGCCAGATCACCGCCGACTCACCCAGACCCTTGGCCCGGGCGGTGCGCACATACTCCTCGCCCAGCACCTCCAGCAGGCTGCTGCGCACCATGCGCGCCAGGATGGCGGCCAGGGCCGTACCCAGGGTGACGGCGGGCAAAATCAGGCTGACGCCCCCCTCGCGGCCGCTCACGGGCGTCCAGCCCAGCCAGAGGGAGAACACCAGGATCAACAACGGTCCCATCCAGAAATTGGGAATGGAGACCCCCAGCAGGGAGAAGGACATGGCCCCGTAATCGGCGAAGCGGTCCTTACGGATGGCGGCGATCACCCCCAGCGGCAGCGCAATCACCACGGCGAACAGCAGGGAGGCCGCGGCCAGCTCCGCCGTGGCGGGCAGCCGCTCGGCGAGCATGTCGGCGATGGGGCGCTGGGTGTGGATAGAGGCGCCCAGATCCAGCCGCAGGAGTCCGCCCAAATAGCCCCCCAACTGGGTCATCAGGGGCCGATCCAGTCCCAGAGCGGTGCGCAGCGCCATGCGGTCCGCGGGCCGGGCCGACTCGCCCAGCATCATCTCCACGGGATCGCCCGGCACCAGATGGAGTAACAGAAAAACCAGACAGACCACCCCGAACATCACCAGAATAGCGTTGAACAGCCGTGTCAGGAGGTAATTGATCACTCGATGATGTCCACCAGGGTCCCTTCCTCAACCCGGTCGAACAGCTCCAGCAGATCGCCGTTGCGCATGCGGATGCAGCCGTGGGAGCGGGGCTCGCCCATGGACTCCGTGTCCGACGTGCCGTGGATATAGATAAACCGCTCCCGGCTGTCCCGGTCGCCGCCCTGGTTACGGCCCGGCTCCAGTCCCTCCAGCCAGAGGATGCGGGTCAGGATCCAGTCCCGTTCCGGGTTGTTTTGAGCCAGTTCCGGGGAATAGATCTCACCCGTGGGTTCCCGGCCCACGAAGACAGTGTTCAGCGGGGCATCCCCGCCGATCTTGCGGCAGATGCGATGCCTGCCGCGCGGGGTGCAGCCGCTGTCCTGCTCCTCGCCCGGGCCGTTGGCGGCGCTGGAGATGGCGTAGCTCCGCACCAGTTCGCCGTCACGAAGCAGGTCCAGACGTTGGTCACCCAGGCGGATTTGTATACTGATCATCGGTGCATTTTTCGGACTATC
>JBNKPL010000107.1:0-7196 GCA_050295355.1 Sedimenticolaceae bacterium | reverse complement strand
GAGACGTCGGCGATGAGGGTGGGCTGGAAGAAACTGCCGCCCAGCTCGTGGCGTTCGCCGCCCAACACCACGCGCGCACCCTTGGACACCGCATCGCGGATGTGCTCTTCCACCTTCTCCACCGCCGCCTCGTTGATGAGCGGCCCCTGGGTGACCTCCTCGCCCAGGCCGTCTCCCACCTTCAGGTTGGCCACCGCCACGGCCAGTTTTTCGGCGAAGGCGTCATAGACCCCGTCCTGCACCAGCAGGCGGTTGGCGCAGACGCAGGTCTGGCCCGCGTTGCGGTACTTGGACTGGATGGCGCCTTCCACCGCCGCGTCCAGGTCGGCGTCGTCAAAGACGATAAAGGGGGCGTTGCCGCCTAGCTCCAGGGAGAGCTTCTTCATGGTGGCGGCGCACTGCTGCATCAGCACCACCCCCACCTCGGTGGAGCCGGTAAAGGAGAGCTTGCGCACGGTGGGATTGACGGTCATCTCGCCGGCGATGGCGCTGGCCGTGCCCGTGACCACGCTGAGCACCCCGGCGGGAATCCCGGCCCGCTCGCCCAGCTCGCACAGGGCCAGGGCGGAGAACGGTGTGTCGCCCGCGGGCTTCAGCACCATGGGGCAGCCCGCGGCCAGGGCGGCGCCCGCCTTGCGGGTGATCATGGCGTTGGGGAAGTTCCAGGGGGTGATGGCGGCACAGACCCCGATGGGCTGCTTGATGACCACGATACGGCGGTCCGCCTGGTGCTGGGGGATGGTGTCGCCATAAATCCGTTTCCCCTCCTCCGCGAACCACTCGATAAAGGAGGCGCCGTAGTTCACCTCGCCCCGCGACTCGGTGATGGGCTTGCCCTGCTCCAGGGTCATGAGCCGCGCCAGATCCTCCTTGTGCGCCAGCATCAGCTCAAACCAGCGGCGCAGGATGGCGGCCCGCTCCGCCGCGGTCTTCTCCCGCCAGGCGGGCCAGGCGGCGTCCGCCGCCTCGATGGCGCGCCGGGTCTCCGCCGCCCCCATATTGGGGACCGTGCCCAGCACCTCCCCCGTGGCGGGGTTGGTGATGGAACGCACCTCGCGGGAGTCGGCATCCACCCATTCGCCGTTGATATAACACTGCTGCCGAAACAGGGAGCTGTCTTGTAGCTGCATGACCAGAACCTTTTCGTTTATGAAAGCCGATATAGGATACGCGCCGCACCCGCTCTTATTCCAGATCCCCCGCCCCATGCGCGCCGGTAAGGGGCACGAACGCCACCCCCAGCACCTCCCGGGTGGTAACGCGTTCGCCGTCGCCGCTCTTCTCCACCAGGGTCAGCTCCTGATAGCCGTAGGGTCTGCCCACGGGGAGCACCATCCGGCCGCCGGGTTTGAGCTGCTTCACCAGGGGCCGGGGGATCGTGGGCGCCGCCGCCGTGACCATAATACCGTCATAGGGCGCATGCTCCAGCCAGCCGTTATAGCCGTCTCCCGCCCGGCACTCCACGTTGCTGTAGCCCAGTTCCCGCAGCCGGTCCGCCGCATCCTTCGCCAGCGCCGCCACGATCTCCATGGAGTAGACCTGCCGCACCAGAGAGGCGAGCACCGCCGTCTGATAGCCGGAGCCGGTGCCGATCTCCAGGATGACGTCATCCGGCCTGGGCTCCAGCAGGTCGGTCATGAGGGCGACGATATAGGGCTGGGAGATGGTCTGGCCGTGACCGATAGGAAGGGGGCCGTTGTGGTAGGCGATTGAACGCAGGTCCGAAGAGACGAATTCGTGGCGGGGGACCCGGCCCATGACCTCCATCACCCGCTCGTCCAGGGCCTCTTTGCCGATCACGCCGCGGGTGAAGGCCACCTCCGCCTCGATATCCCGCATCATTCGCTTCTGGTCCAGCACCTGGGACTCCTCTTCGCCGCTCCCTTTCTGGTGGAAAGAATAGCAGTTTCATAGGGCTGCACGGAGGCGCGGGGCCGCGGATCACGCACCACCGCCATAACTGCACATTTGCTAAGGTTAAAAAGATGCCGACTGTTTGTTTCTCTTTGCTCCCGTATATTTTAGAATTCGCGGGTCATATCGCCCCGATCAGGTATCAACAGTAGATAGAAGGTCAATAATGATGGCAATGAAATCCGAGAAACGTGTCCACTATTTCGGCAAAACCAAGTCGGAAGGCAATAAAGAAATGAAGGATCTGCTCGGCGGCAAGGGCGCCAATCTGGCAGAGATGACTTCCATCGGACTGCCTGTGCCACCGGGTTTCACCATCACCACCCAGACCTGCGCCGAGTACAACAACATCGGCGGCAAACTGCCCGACGGCCTGATGGAGGAAGTCCACGGCAACATGGAACTGGTGGAAAAAGAGGTCGGCAAGCAGTTCGGTTCCGAAGAGAACCCCCTGCTGGTATCGGTGCGCAGCGGCGCCGCGGTCAGTATGCCCGGGATGATGGATACGGTTCTCAACCTGGGTCTCACCGACCAGGCGGTGGAAGGATTGGCCAACATCTCAGGCAACCGCCGTTTCGCCCTCGACGCCTACCGCCGCCTGATCAACATGTTCGGCGACGTGGTGATGGAAGTCCCCCACCACGAATTCGAACACGAATTTGACCGCATCAAGGACAAGTACGGCGTCTCCGAGGATACCGACCTGAACGAAGAGGGCCTGGGCGAACTGATCGAGGCCTACAAGGCGGTCTACAAGAAACACACCAAGGAAGATTTTCCGCAGGATCCCTACCAGCAGTTGGAAAAGTCCATCGAGGCGGTATTCAAGAGCTGGAACATCCCGCGCGCCGTGCGCTACCGTGAGATCAACGAAATCACCGGCCTGCTGGGCACCGCGGTCAACGTCCAGACCATGGTGTTCGGCAACATGGGCGAAGACTCCGGGACCGGCGTCGCCTTCACCCGCGACCCATCCAGCGGCGACAACGAATTCTTTGGCGAATTCCTGGTCAACGCCCAGGGCGAGGACGTGGTGGCCGGCATCCGCACCCCACAGAACGTAAGCGAAATGGTGAAGTGGCGGCCCGAGATCTACGAGCAGCTGCTGGAGGTGAAAAGCACCCTGGAGAACCACTACCGGGAGATGGAGGACATCGAGTACACCATTGAGAAGGGCAAGCTTTACCTGTTGCAGACCCGCACTGGCAAACGTACCGGACGCGCCGCGGTGAAGATCGCCGTGGACATGGTGAAGGAGAACCGCATCACCCAGAAAGAGGCGCTGCTGCGGGTGCCCGCCAACGACCTCAACCAGTTGCTGCTGCCCACCTTCGACAGCAGCGCCCAGCGTGACGTCCTGACCGTCGGCCTGCCCGCTTCGCCGGGCGCCGCCTCGGGCAAGATCGCCTTCACCGCCGATGAAGCGGTGGACCGTACCCACGGGGGTGAAAAGATTATCCTGGTACGCAAGGACACCAGCCCGGAAGATGTCAGCGGCATGCACGCCGCGGCCGGCATTCTCACCTCAACCGGCGGCATGACCAGCCACGCGGCGGTAGTGGCCCGCGGCTGGGGCAAGTGCTGTATTGCCGGCGCCGGCGAGGTGACGATCGATGAAGAGAACCGCACCATCACCATCAAGGGCCGCACCTTCGGCGACCAGGACATCATCAGTATCGACGGCACTTCCGGCGAGGTGATGGCGGGTGACGTGCCGAGAGAGGAGCCCAAGCTCTCCGACGAATTCAAATCCCTGATGGAGTGGGCCGACAACATTCGCGTGCTGAAGGTGTGGACCAACGCGGACACCCCGCAGGATGCCGAACGGGCCCGCAACTGGGGCGCCCAGGGCATCGGCCTGTGCCGCACCGAGCATATGTTCTTCGATGGCGACCGCATCACCGATATGCGTGAGATGATCCTGGCCGAGACCGAGGCGGAGCGCGAGGTGGCGCTGCAGAAGCTGCTCCCCCATCAACGGAAGGACTTCGTCGGCCTGTTCACCGCCATGCAGGGGCTGCCGGTCACGGTCCGCCTGCTGGACCCGCCGCTGCACGAATTCCTGCCCCATGAGGGTGAGCAGCAGCAGGAACTGGCCGACCGTCTCAAGGTGCCCCTGGAGACGATCAAGACCCGCGTTGCCCAGCTGCATGAAACCAACCCTATGCTGGGCCACCGCGGCTGCCGCCTCTCCATCACCTACCCCGAGATCCTTACCATGCAGGTAACCGCCATTACCGAGGCGGCTATCGAATGCAGAAACAACGGCGTGGATGCGCAGCCCGAGATCATGGTCCCGCTGGTGGGCACCTACAAGGAGCTTGCCCTGCTGCGCAAGGAGATCGAGGCGGCCATCGCCAAGGTCAAAGCGGCCAAGGGTTACAGCGATGCGCTGGATATCCCCATCGGCACCATGATTGAGATCCCGCGCGCCGCCCTTACCGCCGACGAGGTGGCGCAGCACGCCGATTTCTTCAGCTTCGGCACCAACGACCTGACCCAGATGACCTTCGGCTACAGCCGTGACGACATCAACTCCTTCCTGCCCGACTACATCCGCCAGGAGATCCTGGAGCGGGACCCCTTCCAGTCCCTGGACACCAGCGGCGTGGGCCAACTGGTAGAGATGGCGGTCGCCAAGGGACGCGGCGAGAAGAAAGGCATGAAGATGGGCATCTGCGGCGAGCACGGCGGCGATCCGCTCTCCATCCGCTTCTGCCACAAGATGGCGCTGGATTACGTCTCCTGCTCCCCCTTCCGCGTACCCGTTGCCCGCCTGGCCGCAGCCCAGGCGGCAGTTCTGGAAGAACGCTAAGATGGCCTCCCCTGGGACTGCCGGACAACCTGCGGCAGTTCCAGGTGTAAATCATGGCTCCTGAAGGCGAAAACAACACCTTTTACCTGCTTTCGGACGGCACCGGAGAGACCGCCGAGGTCATCATCAATGCCGCCATCACCCAGTTCCGCAAGGACAATGTCATTGTGCATCGCCTGGCCCATATCCTGGCCCAAAGCCAGGTGCGGGAACTGCTGGACAAGGCGGAAAAGAAACACGCCCTGATCTTTTACACCTTCGTGGACCGGGATCTGGCCGCGTTCACCGAATCCGAGTGCGCGAAACGGGGCATTGATTGCCTCGATCTCATGAGCCCGGTCCTGCAGAAGCTGACCAACTTTTTCGGTCATTCACCAGAGGGGACCCCGGGTATCATGCACAGCATCGGTGAGGGCTACTTCCAGCGCATGGAGGCGATGGAGTTCACCCTCAAAAACGATGACGGCCGGTCACTCAGCCACCTGAAAGAGGCGGATATTGTTCTGGTGGGCGTATCCCGCACCAGCAAGACCCCGCTCTCCATCTACCTCTCCGTGCGCGGCTACAAAGTGGTGAACATCCCGCTGGTAATGGGGATCTCCATTCCCAAGGCGCTGTTGGAGGTGGATCCGAATAAGGTCGTCTGCCTGTTTCTGGATGTAAACCAACTGGTGGAGCGGCGGGTGGTCCGCGTAGACACCATGGGGGTCGCCCCTACCACCGATTACATCGATTACGACAAGGTGAAAAAGGAGCTGCGCTGGGCCCGTTCCCTGTGCCGCGATCACGGCTGGTCGGTGGTGCACGTCACGGGCAAATCGGTGGAAGAGACCGCTCACGAAGTGCTGGTGAAACTGCGTAAAAAGTAAACGGCCGGGAACACCACCCCGCACATGGACAAAACCCCTAATAAGCACGACTGGACTACCCGCGACCGGGAGATCGTCTGGCACCCCTACAGCGCCATCGGCGCCGGTCTGCCCGTTTTCCCCGTGGAATCCGCGCGCGGCGTACGGCTACGCCTGGCCGATGGCAAGGAACTGATCGACGGCATGTCCTCCTGGTGGAGTGCCATCCACGGCTACAACCACCCGGAGATGAACCGCGCCCTATCCCACCAGCTGGAGTCCATGGCCCATGTAATGTTCGGCGGCCTCACCCACCGCCCGGCGGTGGAACTGGCGGAGTGGCTGGTAAAGCTGACTCCCGCGCCTTTACAGACCGTCTTCTTTGCCGACTCCGGCTCGGTCTCGGTGGAGGTGGCCATGAAGATGGCCATCCAGTACTGGCACGCCAGGGGCCAGAGCAGCAAACAGCGCTTCCTCACCATCCGCTCCGGCTATCACGGCGACACCTTCGGCGCCATGTCGGTGTGCGACCCGGACACTGGCATGCACGGCCTGTTCAGTGAGGTTCTGGCGCAGCAGTTTTTTGTCCCCGCCCCCGCCTGCCCCTTCGGGGCAACCTGCGATGACGATGAACTGGCGCCCACGGCGGAGATGCTGCGCAAAAACGGCGACCGGATCGCGGCGGTCATTCTGGAACCTATCGTGCAGGGCGCGGGCGGCATGCGCTTCTACTCCGCCGACTATCTGCGCAAAGTGCGGGAACTGTGCGACCGGCATGACGTGCTGCTGATCCTGGACGAGATCGCCACCGGCTTCGGCCGCACGGGCAAGCTCTTCGCCTGCGAACACGCCGGGATCGCCCCCGATATTATGTGCATAGGCAAGGCGCTGACCGGCGGCTACATGACCCTGGCCGCCACCCTCACCACCGAGGATGTCAGCCTCACCATCAGTAGCGGCGAACCGGGGCTGTTCATGCACGGCCCCACCTTCATGGCCAATCCCCTCGCCTGCACCGCCGCCCTCACCAGCCTGCGGCTGTTGCTGGAATCCCCCTGGCAAGAGCGGGTCGCCGCCATCGAACAGGGACTGAAAGAGGGTCTGAAACCCTGTGCCGATCATCCCGCCGTGGAGGATGTGCGGGTGCTCGGCGCCATCGGCGTGGTGGAGATGAAGGAGCCGGTGGATATGCAGCGCATTCAACCCCGCTTCGTGGAGCTTGGGGTCTGGGTGCGTCCCTTCGGCAGGCTGATCTATCTCATGCCGCCCTATATCATCGAACGCCCGGACCTGGACCGCCTCACTGAAGCGGTGCGGGTGGTGGTTTCTGAATAATCTTTAGCCACAGAGAACACGGAGGTCACAGAGACATTCTTCTCTGTGTTTCTCTGTGGCAATACAGACTTCTAATTACAAGCCGCTGGAACAAAAAGCGGTTTGTTATGTGGTCGATCCATCCTTTTTTCAAGTCCTTGAATTCTTCTTTGGCGCCATCATTCTTTGCTCCAAGTTCAACCCACACGAGCAGTGGCTCGTACAACGGAAAAGGAGGCACATGATGGTTTCCCGCATCACTCACCCTTTTAACGCCCTGCTGGATATGCAGCGGGCCATGGACC
>JBNKPL010000106.1:0-7380 GCA_050295355.1 Sedimenticolaceae bacterium | reverse complement strand
CCAGCGTGAGGATGATGGGTGTCAGGTTGGGGATCATGGAGACCAGGCCGATGCGCAGGTTGCCGATGAGCAGGATCATCATGAGGGTGATTACACCCGCCGCGATCAGGTAGCTTTCCGACATACTGAGAATGGTGGCGTACATGGTGCGGCTCAACAGCGCCACCATGCCGGTCACGGCGATCTTTACATCCGCGCCCAGCACGCGATGGAAACGTTCATTGAGGTCGTCGATGAGTTTGCTGTAGTAGACGCCGTCCGCCCAGGGCAGCTTGGCGGTGAAGCGGGCGGTCTGGAAGCGGCTGTCGACAAAATCCTCCAGGTCATCGGAACCGCTGTTTTCAAACAGCAGCAACTCCTGGGCGATGAGTTGCCGGTCGTCGGGGATGGTGTAGAACTCTTCGCGGTTTTCGTTCAGTGCCTGGTGGGTCTCTTTCAGGATGTCCGCCAGGGAGAGGGTCTTGCCGACGACGATCTCATCGTTGTGGATGGCCTCTACCTCGCGGTTGAGCTGTTCCAGTCCCCGCATAACGGCCGGCTCATAGAGTCCGTTCTCCTTGCCCGTATCCACCACCACTTCCACGAAACTGGCGCCTTTCATGTTCTGGTCGACAAAATCGTTGGCCTGGCGGACGGGCTCTTCGGTGGAGAGCCACTCGTAGGGTTTGTGGGTGAAGCGGGCCTTGCTGGCCCCGGTCAGGCCGACTATCAGGAATACCGCGCTTATCGCCAGCACCAGACGTGAGTGCCGGGTGGAGAAGTCGGCGATGCCGGTCAGAATCTGGTCCATGGTGGCATTGCTCTGTTGCTCTATGGCACCACTCTTGGCCAGGATGGGGAAGATGGAAAGCAATGCCGGGATCAGCACCAGGGTATAGACCAGCGCGATCAAGATGCCGATGGAGGCGATAATGCCCAGGTCGCTGATTGGGGCCACCTCGGCCCCGGAGAAGGAGGCGAGACCCGCGGCGGTAGTCAACGAGGTCATAACGATCGCCAGTCCCGAGTGTCCCAGGGCGCGGGCGATGGCGTCCTCCTTGCTGTCCCCTTGTTGCAGGTTGCGGTAGAAGATCGCCAGCAGATGAACCGAGGCGCCCACGCCCACGGCGATCAGGAACGAGGGCACGATCTGGGTAGGCAGCTTGAAGGGGATGCCTAAACTGCCCATCAGGCCCAGGGTGGAGAGCAGGGAGATGATCACCACCGCAAAGGGCAGCGCCACGCCCGAGACTCTGCGAAACAGGATCGCCAGCACCAGGGCGATGAAGACCAGGGCGAGGAGCATGAAGATTTGCAGATTCGACTGCATGGAGCGCTTGAGTACATCGGCAACCACCGGGGAGCCCGCGATGTAGGTGCGGAACTCGGGGCCGTCGTACTTCTTGACGATGTGCCGCGCCACGTTGACCATTTCGCTGTTTTCCGCATCGGAGAGGAAGGGCCGTGTCTCGGCCGCCGCAGCGGGCGACTCCTCTCCGAACCCGGCCATTATATCCTCTTCCATACCTTTACTGGTGAAGGCGTCGGTCTTGATGGCGATGGTGGTGACGGTGGCGTCTTCGGAAAGCAGCAGGTTGGTGTAGAGATGGTTGGAGAGGGCGCGCTTGCGAATCTCTTCCAGCGCGGCTTTATCCTCAGGCCACTCCTGCAGCAGATCCTCAACCTGCAGCTCTCCCTCGGAGCCACGGGTGTCGCGGGCGTTGATCAGGCTGTTGATGTCATCCAGGTAGGGTACGCGGTCTTCCAGCTCATGGTGCAGGATGCGGAGCTTTTTCAGAAACTCCAGGTTGAAAACGTCATCGGTTTTGATGGCGATGACCAGCAGCTCATCGCGTCCGAACTGTTCCCGAAACTGGTTGTACTGCAACAGGGTGGGGTCCTCTTCATGGAGGAAGCCCTCGGTGGAGGTGTCCATGGTGAGTTTCGGCAACTGGCTGATCAGGGCGCCGGTAAGCGTCAGCACCAGCAGCAGCACTTTCCAATGATGACGATAAACCCAGTGTCCGAAGGACTCGAACCTGGCCTCAATTCTTCGGCGTATGTTGTTGCCCATTCTTAGTCAGCTCCTTTGAGCACGGAGGCGAGGATTTGGTCGGAGACAAGGCCAACCATCTCCTCAGTAGGTAAAATGGAGTTTACTCCCAGATGGCCATCAAGCAGAGAGGCAATGCGGTTCCGGATCGGCTCGTTGCTGTGGTAGACCATCAGACTGCCGATGATCAACATGTGGGTGGTCAGAGGATTGACCCGGCGGAACTCTCCGCTCTGCACCCCCGCCTCCAGGATGTTATGGAGCAGTGTAAAGAGACGCCCCATCTGCCGCAGGGCGGGGTCATGGAGCCGAATCCCGCCGTCGGCGATCTCGCGCATCATAATGGGGGAGAACTGGCGGGCGATGCTTCCGTGGCAGGCCATGCTCTGGATGAAACAGCGGAGTTTGCCGCTGGGGCTCGGGACGCTGGCGATCTCGCGCTCGATCTCATCCGCCATGCCTGACATGATGCGGTGAATGATCGCCTCGTAGAGCGCCTGTTTGTCTCCGATCTGATAATAGAGGGTGGCCTTGTTCACCTTGGCGGCGCGGGCGATCTCTTCCACGCGGGCGCCGTCGTAGCCTTTTTCGGCAAAGACCTGGGCTGCGGCGGCGAGGATCAACTCGGCGGTGGAATCGTCGTTTTTTGATGCTGGAAGGCAGGCGGTCATAATTCAACCGTTTGGTTAAACCAATTGGTTGAATTATGCAGATGGAGCGCTTCGAGGTCAACAAAAGGTGGATTGTGGTTTATCCTTCTGTTTAGAGTCAGACACCAAACCGTGGGAGCCGAAATGAAAAAAAGAAACCTGAAACCGCTTCTGTTCGGGGCTGCGTTGGCGCTGTTTCTGGCTGCACCCGCCCATGCCTGGTTTCCCGGTACCTTCAATCCCTTCGGCAGCAAGGGGTGGGTGAACAAGGCCTACCAGGAGGGAAAACGGGCCGAGATTCGGGGGCGCGAGGAGGCGAGGCGGCTGGACAAGAATGTACGCCGGACGGGCCGGCGGCTGGACCGGGAGCTAAATCATCTGGGTGGCGATATCCATGATGAGATCGCCCGGATAGACGATTAGCAGCCTTTCCATTCTGCTGTCTGTGTAGGAGTCCTCTCCTGAGGGCGATTCGGGTTTGGAGCAAATCGCCCTCGGGAGAGGGTTCCTTCAGGGGGATTGGTTGGTTTTGTAGGGCGGAGTCTTACCCCGCCGGATCACCACTAGACCACAAAACGCCGGACGCGCAACAGCTCCTGCCGGCCCTTTACCTGAATCGTCTCCAGCTCCCCAAAATCTTCATCCGTTAACGCAGAGTCGGCCACAATCTCGCCGGCCCTGGCCGCCGAGCAGAGGCGGGCGGCGATGTTCACCGCGTCTCCAATGACCGTGAAATCACTGCGGTCTTTGGGGCCGATTACGCCGGAGATGACCTCTCCCTTATGGATGCCGATGCCGATACTCCTGGGGTAGTTTCGGGGTTTCATCGCTTCAATGATCTCGATGGCGGCGGCGATCGCTCTGCGCTCGCCGTGCTCTCCATCGAACCGCGCCAGCACCGCATCGCCGATCATCTTGTCTACATCGCCGCCGTGGCGGGTCAGGATGTCCACCTGCAGGGTCATGAGTTGGTTCAGAAATTCAACCACGGTTTCGGGCGAGTGCGCTTCGGCAAAGCTGGTGAAATCACGGATGTCGGAGAAGAACAACACCGTGGTCAGCGTATGGGATGGAATATTTCCGCTTTTGTCCGCCTGTTTCGCCGCGGTGACGGCGGTGCTGGAGACGAAGCTTTCAATGCGCATGCGCAGGCGGTTGAGCGCGTGGGTTCTGGCGTCGATATCCACCTGCGCCCGTTTGACCAGCTTGTTGAGGGCGGTCACCAGGATCGCCAGCAGGATGGCCGGGATCGCGATAATTGGGGTGGCCGCTTCCATTAACGTGGCGTTGAGATAATCCACCGGCTCGTAGAGTTCAAACACGGCGCGCATCCGGCCATCCGGGCCAAACAGCGGGACATAGAGTTCGTAGAGCTGGGCGCCGTCCGGTTGTACTTTCAGCAATACCACTGAGGAGCCGTTTTTGACCACACTCTGAAAGGCGCGGCCGGTTTCCCGGCTGCCGATCTCGGCGTTGTTGGTGGCGTAGAGAACTGTCCCGGCGAGGTCGTAGACCTTCAGCTCTGACAGGGCCAACTCAAGCACTTCGTTCTCGAAGGCTTCCATTAACTCCTTTTTCCCGGCGGCGGTTTCCACGCCGTTGTTGGCGGAGTGGGACATTAATCGCGTCCAGGCCTCGGGCGCGTGCGCCTCCACCGCGCGGGAGATGGTCTCGGCCCGCCGCTGGGCCAGTTCGAGATAGATAGTTTCAGTGACGTATTTGGCGGTGTATCCGATCACCAGCAGGAAGACGCCGATAAAGCCGATAAAGGCGGGCAGAAAGCGGTGCCTGAAGAGCTTGCGCAGGGGGAACGGCTCCGCGATCTCGTGCTCGTAGTCCGGGCTTTTATTTAGTGCCATGTCTGTGATGAGGGGGTCTTATGGTGAGGTGTATTGATTCATTGTAATACACTCACGGTTGTTTCGGTGTTCAGGGAGTGTGATCCGGTTGCTGTTTTTCGACTCCCGGTCCGCTAGAATCACGGCCTCTTTGGTTGGGAAATCGAGTCACGTTATGGAAGGACAGTACTTACTCGCCAACGCCCTGGTCTACCTGCTTGCGGCGGTGATCATGGTCCCCATCGCGGCCCGGCTCGGGTTGGGTTCGGTGCTGGGTTATCTGCTGGCGGGTATCGCCATCGGCCCTTGGGGTATGCGGATGGTGATCGACCCGGAGGCGATCCTGCACTTCGCCGAGTTCGGGGTGGTGCTGCTGCTGTTTGTGATCGGACTGGAGCTGAGTCCGCGAAAGCTGCTGCGCATGCGCGGCCCCATTCTGCGCTACGGCGGCGGCCAGTTGTTGCTGTCGGTGACGGTTTTGACCCTGCTGCTGTCCCTGGCCGGGTTGGACCTGCGCAGCAGTGTGATCGGCGCGCTGGGTCTGGCCCTCTCGTCCACCGCCATCGCTTTACAGATCCTGACCGAAAAGGGTTTGTTGCCGACCCCCGCGGGGCAGAGCGGTTTCGCCATTCTGCTGTTCCAGGACCTGGCGGTGATCCCCATCCTCGCCCTGCTGCCGATGGCGGGCGCCGGTCTGTCACTAAGCGGCGCCGAAAGCGCCCTGGCAACCCTGCGGGCAGTGGGAGTGATCGTGGCCGTCGTCCTGGTGGGTTATTTTGTGGTGCCCATCCTGTTGCGCCGCATCGCCAAGACCGGGATCCACGAGCTGTTTACCGCCTTTGCCCTGTTGCTGGTAATCGGTATCGCCCTGTTGATGGATGCGGTAGGTCTCTCTATGGCGCTGGGCAGTTTTCTCGCCGGGCTGTTGCTGGCCGAATCCGAGTATCGGCACGCCCTGGAGACGGTGATCGATCCATTTCGCGGCCTGTTGATGGGGCTGTTCTTTATCGCCGTGGGCATGGCGGTGGATTTCGGACTGTTGCTGGCGCAGCCGTTACTCATTCTGGGACTGGTGACCGGACTGGTCCTGTTGAAGACGGCGGTGCTCTATCTGCTGGCGCGGGCGGGCAAACTGCCACGCCGTCAGGCGCCTTTCTTCTCCCTGCTGTTGTCCCAGGGCGGTGAGTTCGCCTTTGTGGTCTATAGTCTGGGCGTGGCCCAGGGGGTGCTGCCCCATGCGGCGGCGGATCTGCTGGTGCTGGTGGTGGCGCTCTCCATGATGACCACGCCGTTGCTGCTGGCCCTGAACCAGCGCTTTGTGGAACCCCGTTTCGCCGCCGTGGATGTCCCCGAAGAGGAGACCATTGAATTTGAAGCGGGACATGTGATCGTGGCCGGGTTCGGGCGTTTCGGGCAGGTGGTGGGACGTCTGCTCCATGGGCAGGGGATACCCGTTACCCTGCTGGATCACAATCCGGATCAGATCGAGCGCATCAAACAGTATGGGTTCAAGGTGTTCTTCGGGGATGCCGGACGTCTGGATCTGTTGCGCACCGCGGGGGCCGAACACGCCCGTTTGCTGGTGATCGCCATCGACAACCACAAAACGGCGCTGGAGATCGCACGTCTGGCGCGGCACCACTTTCCCAATCTCAAAATTGTGGCGCGCGCGCACGATATGATGCATCTGTTTGAACTACAGGACGAGCAGGTGGAGTACGCCTACCGCGAGGTGCTGGATAGCGCTCTGCATACGGGAGGGGGCGCGCTACGCTGTCTGGGATATGATTCTGAGCAGGCCAGAGATGCCGTGGAGATGTTTCGGGCGCATGATCAGGAAGTGCTCAAGGAGATGCGCGCGGCCCGCGCCGAGGGGGAACAGGCGCTGGCGCAGACCAGCCTTACCCTGCGTGACCGGTTGAATGAGCTGTATCAAAACGGTGATGAGCCACCCGTGGAGCAAGCGGAGTGATCGCGGCAGTTCCCATTGCTACCCATTTAGTCCCCTCTCCCTCAGGGAGAGGGTTAGGGTGAGGGGATTTGAAAAGTGAATTTGATCCCCCCTCATCCTGTCCTTCTCCCTCAGGGAGAAGGAACCACGAACTGAGTTCTTCATATCTCCAAAACTAAGTGGAACAGCAGTAGGTCGTTCCCCGATTTGTGGAACCCCCCGCGAGTATGTAAGACTCCAATGAAACACCCTATAAATAATGAGGAGAGGCAATGGCCCAGGCAATTACCCCTAATGGTATCGGTATCCGATTTCTCGCCGCCGTGATTCTGGTGTTTTCCACCTACAATCCCGAAGGGGTCTCGTATTACCACTGGGTGGTGCCGGAACTGCCGGCCTTTTCGCCGCTGAAGATCTTTCTGGGTGTTGTGCTGATTATCGGCTGGGCGATCTATGTCCGCGCCACCATTCACTCCCTCGGCGCCATCGGTCTTGCCCTGGCCGCGGCCTTCTTCGGATCGCTACTCTGGGTGGTGGTGGATTCCGGGTTGGTCTCCGCGGATAACGTGCGTTCGCTTTCCTATCTTGTGCTGGTGGCCCTGTGCGGGATTCTTACCGCCGGGATCTCCTGGTCTCATATCCGGCGTCGCATCAGTGGTCAGATTGATGTGGATGATACCGACGGCGAGCTTAGTTGATTTAGCAGCAAAACAGGCCGTCCTGGCCTATTTCCCTTTGATGTAGAGATCATCGCTGAAGGAGTAGACCCACTGCGGCCGGTAGCAGACCAGGATGGTGGTGGCCCAGCCGTTGATGAAGGCCTCAGGGAAGAAGATCAGCGGAAAGAAGGGCAGGATGGTGCGCTGTAACTCCGCGAAGGAGACATCGCTGGTGGCGGTCAGCAGCCAG
>JBNKPL010000105.1:0-7401 GCA_050295355.1 Sedimenticolaceae bacterium | reverse complement strand
CGGCCCGCTCGCTGATCCGCCGCCGCCCGGGAGACCCGGATGGTCTCCAGCCGGGTAAGGCCGCTGTTGGGATCGAAACGGGGACGGCGTGACCAGCCGCTATCCACCACGGTGGTGATGCCCTCGATGGTAAGACTGGTCTCGGCGATGGAGGTGGCCAACACGATACGGCGCCGTCCCTCGGGACTGGGCAGGATGGCGCGATCCTGCTCCTCCCGGGAGAGGTCGCCATAGAGGGGACAGAGTTCAAGCGAGGCGCACTCCGGCCGCTCCCGCAGGGCGTGGAGCACGGCGCGGATCTCTCCCACCCCCGGCAGAAAAACCAGCATATCGCCCTGCTCCTGCCTGAGCGCCTGCAGCACGCCGCCGGTCACCGTATCGTTCAGCCGGGCCTGAGGGTCCGAACCGAGATAGTGCGTTTCCACGGGATGGCTCCGGCCCTCTCCCTCCACCACCGGGGCATTCTCCAGCAGATCGGACACCACCACCGTATCCAGAGTGGCGGACATCACCAGCAGGCGCAGGTCCGGCCGCAGATTTTCCCGCACATCCAGACACAGGGCCAGGGCCAGATCCGCATGGATGGAGCGCTCATGAAACTCGTCGAAGATCACCAGCCCCACCCCCTCCAGTTCGGGGTCGGACTGCAGCCGCCGGGTCAGGATACCCTCGGTCACCACTTCGATGCGGGTGCGAGCGGAGACCTTGTGATCAAACCGCACCCGGTAACCCACCGTCTCCCCAACCCGCTCCCCCAGCAGATCGGCCATGCGCCGCGCGGCGGCGCGGGTGGCCAGCCTTCGCGGCTCCAGCATCAGGATACGGCGTCCTTCCAGCCAGGGCCGGTCCAGCAGGGCCAGGGGAACGGCGGTGGTCTTGCCCGACCCGGGAGGCGCGGACAACACGGCCCGTCCCTGGCCATCCAGTTCGGCGGCAAGGGCGGGCAAAACCTGCTGGATGGGCAGATTTTGAAAGGAGGCTGTCTGCTGCGGGGAGATCATGGTGGCGAACGGATAAATGGCCATTCTAACCGATTTTCCGGACCGGCCACGGGAACAAGAATCCGCTGGGAATCCGGTTTTGTATTTGTGGTTTGACTCACCGCGATAAATTAAACACAATCTAAGTCATATAACACCGCTTGGTGTAGCTCCGCACAAAAAAGATTCCGTCACTCATGCTTTTTCCGAACATAGAAGAGATCGCCACCACGGATGTGGCCGTGCTGCCCGCCGACCACACCATTCAGCAGGCGCTCGACGAGATGGTGCGGCGGGGCATACGCAATGTAGTGGTGGAAAACAGGGAGTCGGGCGAATACGGGATCTTCACCGCCAATGACTTGATCCGCCTGCACACCCAGCAGGAGGAAATGGATATCACGCTTCAGCAGGCGGGATATAACCCCCTCTACAAGGCCCGCTGCGGAGACAACTTACTCGAGATCCTGGAGCATCTTTCCGAAGGTGATGACTATCTCTATGTGGTGGATGAGAAGGAGCAGCTGTACGGCATCATCTCCTACACCGACATCATCTCCAGCGTAGATCCCAAGCTCCTCATGGAGCGGCAACGGATCGGGGATATTGTGGGACGGCACCGCTTCAAGACCGCGCACCAAAGCAGTCCGCTTAAGGAGATCTACTCCGAACTGAATGCCATCGACGAAGCCGTGGTTCTCCTCAACGAAAAACAGAAACCGGCCGGACTGCTGAGCACCGTGGATGCCATCGCCCTGATCAAGAAAGGGGTAGATTGCAACGAACCCTGCTCCCGCTACATGTCCGCTCCGCTGCACACGGTTTCTGAAGATGTCACTATCCAGGAAGCGATCAACCTGCTGGAAGCCAAGCATTTCAAGCGCCTGTTCGTCACTGACGAAGAGGGCGATCTGCTCGGCATGGTGACCCAGAAAGAGTTGACTGAGGTTGCCTATAGCCGCTGGTCCGATCTGCTGGTCAAGCATGCCCAGGAGATGCAGGAACTGCTGCAGCTGATGGAAAAAAAGGCCTCGCGGTTGCAGACCATGAGCTACACCGACGAATTAACCTTGATCAGCAATCGCCGCAAGTTCCAGGAGGCCCTGGACCAGGAAGTGCGTCGTAATCGCCGCTACGCCGAACAACCCTTTTCCATCGTGCTGATGGATGTCGACCACTTTAAGATGGTGAATGACGCACACGGTCACGCCACTGGTGACCGGATGTTGCGCCATCTGGTCGGCATCGTTACCCCCTTTGTGCGCGATACCGACCTCTTTGCCCGCTGGGGCGGGGAAGAGTTCGTGCTGCTACTGCCCCACACTCTGGCAACCGACGCCATTGTCACTGCGGAACGGATACGTATTGCCGTAGAGTCCAAGCCGATCGAAGATATTGGCGGGATTACGCTCAGTCTGGGCGTAACTCAATACCAGGCACCCGAGTCAGACGACGCACTGTTCATTCGCGCCGACCAGGCCCTCTACCGCGCCAAGTCCATGGGCCGCAACCGCACCGAAGTGGTCATGCCGCCCGAAGCACCGGCGAAAGAGTAAGACCCTCCTTACTCCTGCCGCTTCCTGTTGCCCCAGATCACCGCCGCCAGGGCGCCAAAAAAGGCCACCAGGATCACGTTCTGCTGCTCCAGGCCGAACCAGCGCGCCGTAAACCCGGTCACGCCGGCGCCGATGGCGCTGAAGGCGAGGGCCCGCATAAAACGGCAGATGGCGCAGGATTCATACTGATCCGGCATGCTCATGTCTCACTCCCCTTTTTCACCCGCTGGACAAGGGCGTCCTGTGCACGCTCGCACGGAACGGATAGCGCAAAGGGCTCATCATCCGGGAACTGCTGGGCCACGATCCATATCTGGCTGATCTGGTCGCTCAGTTCCGGCAGGGAGCGCAGGGCGCTGCGGGTACGCTCCGCGTCAAAGAAGGCGAAGGGTTCATCCAGAAATATAAACTGCTCGTCAGCGGCGGTGCGGTTCACCAGTTCCTGGGACAGGGCCAGCCGCAGGGCCAGCATGATCTGCCGTTGGGTGCCGCTGGACACCTCCTCCAGATCGATAAAATCGCGCTTCTCGCTGGAGAAGGCGCGCACCGTCAGATTTTCATCCACCTGCAGGTGCTCATAGCGTCCCTCGGTAAAGAGCGGCAGGGTCCGGCCCACCAGCTCCTGCAGGTCGCGGTTAAAGCGCCGGGAGAGTTGCTGCGCCGCGCCGGTCAACAACTCCAGCGCCCGCTCGCGCAACAACACCTGCTGTTGATGGGCGGACAGGTTGCGCTCCAGCTCTTCCCTCTTCTGTTGCAACCGTGCGGCCTCTTCCAGCCGCTCCCGTTCCTCGTCCAGTTCCCGATCCAGCTGTTGAACCCGTTCACTGCAGTACAGCAACCCGCTCTCCATCCAGTCCAGTTCCCTGCTCAGGGCCCAGACCACCTCCTCCGGTTCCGCCTCCAGTGCGCTGATCCGCCGGCAGAGCTCCGTGATCTCTTCCGCTTCCAGTTCCACACTGGTTCCGGGCGCGTTCACTCCGGAGTGCTCCACCTCATCCCCCTCGGGGGCCGGATCACCGATACCCTGACCGAAGCGGTGACCGGCGGCCACGCACTCCGCCAGCTGTTCCGCCTGCTGGCGCAGGCCCGTAATCACCTGACCGTAATAGAGCGCCAGGGCGAGAAACGGCAGGGCCAGCAGACCAAAGACCAGCGCCGTCTTAATCGCGCCGGAACCAAGATCGAACACCGCCCACAGGGCGAGGGTGAAGGCGGTGAGCACCAGCAGCAGCATCGACGCCAGACCACTGCCGTAACGCTTGCGCTCCAGCCGCGGCAGCATGGGGACCTGCTCCTGATAGGCGTCCGCCGCGCCCCGCAACCGGTCCATGTGCCGGCGCATCTCCTGTTCCGCGTGTAGCGCCACCTCTCTATCCTGCTGCAGGGACTCCAGGACGCCCTCCCGGATATTTAGCGCCTTCAGCGCGGCCTCCGCCCCCTCGATCCCTTCCTCGTCCGCTTCGATCATCTGCTGCTGCAGCCCGATTTCACGAACAAACTCATCCGTTACCGCCTCCAGATCGCTAAGACCGGCCATGCGCTTGACCGCGTCGCTATGGGGATGGGGCGCGGTGATCTCCCGCTGCGCCAGATAGTAGGACTCCACATACTCCTCGAAACCGTAACCAAGCAGACGGTTGACCGCCTCTTCCACAGGGCGGACGCCGGTGGCCATGGGCTCCTCCTCCCCCTGCCGGGAAAGGCGCACACCATGGTTTCCGTTTCGATCCAGAGAGCGCTCAAGCGCATACTCGGCGCCCCCTTCCAGGCGGAAACGGAGCATGGCCCGGCAGTCGTTCTCCCCCCAGCGGATCACCTTCTCCAGCTCCTCCGCTGCCACCGAGAAGGTGCGTCCGAACAGGGCAAAGCAGATGGTCTCGCCGATGGTGCTCTTGCCGGACTCGTTGAGGCCGCTGACGGCGATCATGCCCCGGGGCGGCAGATCATTCAGCTCCAGATGACCGTACTTGAGGAGATTGTCCGCCGTGATGCCAGTGATGATCATTCCGGCGCTCCCAGCTTGCGTAGCTTATGAAGCGCCATCTGCATCGCCTCGCGGTAACCCGCCTCGTCGAAGGGTTCACCTGAATTGCGGTGCCGCTCAAACTCCCCTTCACAGTAGGCGCTGAACTCCTCGACGGGACCCCGCAGGCGGGAGGTACTGAGCGGCTTGGTCTGGCCATCGGTGGACATAGGGATCTCCGTAAGATTGATGGGCCTAGGGTATCAAATTCGCACCGGGAGGTGACGGACCGGAATCTCTTTTTCTGCCTATAATCGGAATTCAGGACCGGTATTGCTTCGCAAGGAGAACTCCATGAACACCGCTACCTTAACCGCGTTTTTTATGTGGTGCACACTGATCAACGGCGCACTGCTTATTATCTGGACCCTGGCGCTGATGTTGGCCCCTGATCTGGTCTACCGGACTCAGAGCCGCTGGTTCCCTATATCCCGGGAGTCCTTCGACCTGGTGATCTACGGTTTCATAGGTCTGTTCAAGATCTTCTTTTTGATGTTCAATCTGGCGCCCTACATCGCCCTGCTTCTTGTGGGCTAACTTACGCTAAACCGGGCCATGCGGTCCGGCACGTCCACTTCGCGTAGCGCCAGTTTCAGCACCGTATCCAGCGGGACCTCCTGTTGTAGCCGCATCCGGGTCTCCAGGGCCAGTTCCGGGATGATTACCGTGGCCCGCTTCTCCACCATCTCCACCACCACCCCTTCCCCTTTCCAGCCGGGGTTCTGCAACAGATAGATCATCTTCCAGTGGCTGTTGGAGAGCTGTTCACCCTTGCGTACGGAGCGGCTTCCCTCGGCCGCCATGGCGATGCGTTCGCTGATCTGTTCCGCTGTCAGCAGTGGATCGCCGCGCAGATGGGCGCGCAACTGCTGGTGCGTCACCAGATCCAGGTAGCGGCGCAGGGGACTGGTGGCGCGGCAATAGTGTTGCAGGCCGAGTCCGGCGTGGGGTTCGGCGGCGCACTTCGCCTGGCTGGGTTTCAGTTGCCTTCGATAGCCATACATCTCCGCCAAACCCTCCGGGGTCTGGGGCGTCTCCGGGGCCTGCTGGGCCACGAAGGGGATGGGGATCTCCCGCTCCCGGGCATATCGGGCCACCGCCTCGCCGGCCATCATCATGGTCTCGGCCACCATATTGCGGGATGGCGAACGCATCAGCGGATGGATCACCACCCGCCCCTCGCGCACCCGCACACTCACCTCCGGCAGATCCAGGCTGGCGGCCCCCGCCGCGGTGCGCCGCGCCCGATAGCCCTGGGTCAGGGTTTGCAGGGTGGCGAAAGGCTCCTGCTCCAGCTGGGTATCGATCTCGCCGTAGCTTTCCCGCCGCGCCCGAATCCAGCTCGGTGTAATCTGGATATCCGCGGGCTCCCCCGACTCATCGAGGCGGAAGCCGATGGAGAGGGCCGGCGAACGCTCCTCCAGACCGAGTCCCAGCTTTCGGGTGACCTCCGGCGGCAGCATGTGGACGATCCGGTCCGGCAGATAGAGATTGGCCCCGCGGTCCCGCGCCTCCCGGTCCAGTTCCGAGTCCGGCGTCACCAGGGCGGCCACGTCCGCCACATGGACCCAGATACGGCCGCCATCCAGGCTCACGGCGTCGTCCGGGTCGTGGGTCTCCTCATCGTCGATGGCGTAGGCCGGGAGATGGGTCAGGTCCAGGCGCTCCTCTTCCGGAAGCTCCGGGACTGCGATGCCGGGGTCCCGGTCCGGCAACCCGAGCCGCCGCGGGTAGGGATTGAACTCCCGCTCCCAGAAACCGAGTTTCACCAGAAAACGGTGGGCATACTCCGGCTTCTCCTGGAACTCCAGTTCCTGCAGGATGCGGCTCCGGTCCGAAGTCCCAAAGGCCACCCGCTCCACTTCGGCCAGCCGTTCCCGGTCCTCTTCGATAAAGCGGTTTTGCCGCAGGCGCTCGAAAAACTCGCGCTGGGCCTGCTCCTCCGCCACCTTCGCCTCCCGCGCCTCGCGGTCGGCGTGAATCTGCTCCTCACCGCGGGCGGTGATGGCGGCGGGATCGCCCTCGAAATAGAGACCGTCGGAGAGCAACTCCCAGGCGGCCCAGGCGGATGCGGGCGTATAGTCGCCATAGACCAGTTCCGCAAGCTCCGCCAGGGTGGTTTCGCTACCCTCCAGCAGCTCCCACGCCTCGTCCACATCGCCCGGGGGCGCGGTCAACTCCGCCAGGCTCCCCACGGGACCGGGGTGCAGCAGGGTGATGTCTTTCTCCCGCACCCTCTTGATCTTGCCCCCCTCCAGCTCAATATCAATCTTGTCGCCCATAGCGGTAACACGCGCGGGGCGGATCTTGTACAGCACCAGGCTGCCGGCGGCGAGTCGATTCTGAGACATAGGGAAATACGGGGTAGGTTCTTAAAGGAACCGTATGATACCTTCTCCGCGCCGGGAATTGGCCTACTGGGGAGTAATTTGATGAATTCCGATTGGAAAAACTTTCTCGAAACCCTGTCCGTGGACGGGGCAGCCCCCTTCCCTGAATGCGGACTATGCGACCTCTCCCACCTCGGTCTGCTGCGCGTAAGTGGCGAGGATGCGGCTATCTTTCTGCAGGGGCAGTTCACCAATGACGTCAAGGCGCTCCATGACCAGCGCAGCCAGATGAGCGCCTACTGCACCCCCCAGGGCCGGATGCTGGCCAACTTCCGCCTCTTTCAGCGCGGCGGCGACTACTTCATCCAGCTGCCGCTGGAGCGGCTGGAGCCGTTCCAGAAACGGCTCTCCATGTTCATCCTCATGTCCAAGGTGAAGATCGAGGATGTCAGCGGCCAGCTGGTTCGGATCGGAGTAACCGGTCCCTGCGCGGAGGGTTTGCTGCACGGCCT
>JBNKPL010000104.1:0-7544 GCA_050295355.1 Sedimenticolaceae bacterium | reverse complement strand
GGAGAGCAATGCCTCATCCTCTCCGAGACGCGCCCTGATCTTGCGGGCGGGGACCGTGGAAACCGTCGTGGTGGCCGCATATGCCAGGCTCTGGTTCTTGATCTCCTCCAGCACCGCCTGCCGCTCCTTGCGGATGGAGCGGTACTGTTCCTTCACGCCATTTCGTTCTTGCGGGGCGGAGTATTTTATCTTCCGGGATACTTCATCCAGCTGACGGACCAGCTGACGGTTGCGCGCCACCAGGGCGGGGTCCACCGAAGGCCGGGCCTTGATCTCGCGCCCGCCCAACATATCGAGAAAGGCGCGGGACTTGGATCGCTCCAGATACTCCAAACCCTCTTCGAAACGGCCAAGGTCATGGAGAACCGCGATCAGGTCGTGGTACACGTCCTGGGAGCGGCTTGCGAAGAGCTGCTTGATGGAGTCCTCCCGGAGCCTGCTCCGCGTCTCTTCCAGACTGTCCACCGCCCTCACCAGATAACCGCGTGCGGCCTCCAGATCCCCGCGCTGCTTAAACGCATGCCCGACTTCATAGGCCATTCTCCATACCACTTCCACGGCGCCGAAATCTTCCGCCTTTCGCAGAAGCTCATCAAAGACCTGCAGTTTGTCCCTGGAGATTTCATACCCGGCGCGAAACTCCGCCCGGTAGCGCAACGCCTGGTTTACGATAAGGCCGTACTCTTTCGTCCCCTTTTGGAAAGCGGCATACCCCTTATCAAAGGCCGTCCAGGCCGCCCCATGCTTTCCCTGCGCGGCCAGGGAGGCGCCCTTCACGGTATAGGTGAAACCGTAGCCCTCGTAAAAATCGCGATTGAGGGAAAAGACCATCCCATAGACCGGGTCCTTCGCCACCCCCTCAATGTCCAGCAGCAATTTTTCCGCGTCCTTCAGGACTGCCAGGGCTTCGCCATGGCGTTCGGAAAACATATGTAACATAGCGAGGTTCACCTGGGAGTGGATTCTCGCCTTGGATTTTCGGATCAGTGCGGACATATAGTCGGCGGCGGGCGGGGTGCTGTACGAGGTGGGAAAGATAAAATCCTTCAGGGTCGTCAGCGCCTTTTGGTAATACTCCTTCGCCCGCGCATGGTCGCCGGTAAAGAGATAGACATCACCCAGGTCGGCGTCGATCTCCGCCGCATCGCCGTTCAGCCTCTCGCCCAATGGACGCGCTTCCTGAAACTGCCTGAGGGCGAGGCTGTAGTTCCCCAGTTCCCGATTCAGCCAGCCCATGCGCTCGAGGCAGTGGAGAACGCCCATCTCGTTGTTCTCAGCGCGGTATTGCTCGAGGGCGGCCTGATACTGTTCCAGCGCCTTTCCATAGGCCCCTGAGGATTCGGCCTGCAGCGCCTCGCGCGCCTTCCCGGAAAGCTGGACCATGTACTGGCTCTGCCCCCCGGAGACACAACCGAAAAGAAAAAGGTACAGGGTAAGAAGCAGGCCAAGGGATAAAAACCTGTTTCTTGCGATCACCCCTACTTTTGCGCCTATGCCACCCCGCCTTCTACCCGTCATCGCCATGTCGCCCATACCTTTCTTCGAATGATTATCGGCCAGGATGATCGCCTAAATACCCCATGCGCTCAACCGGCAAAAAAAAACGGCGCCGAAGCGCCGTCTTGTTGATCGTGCCACAGGGAAAAACTAGGCCGCCTGGGTGGCGATGCTGTCTCCCGTATGGGTCACGATGTTGTGTTCGTCGAGATAGCACAGGGAGGGCTTGAAGTTGACCGCCTCGGCCTCATCCAGGGTTGCGTAGGCGCAGATGATCACCCGGTCGCCGGGCGAGGCCTTGTGGGCGGCCGCTCCGTTTACCGAAATAATCCGTGATCCCGCCTCCGCCTCGATGGCGTAGGTGGTGAAGCGCTCCCCGTTGGCGATGTTGTAGATCTGGATCTGCTCATAGGGCAGGATCCCCGCCAGATCCATGAGATCGCGGTCGATGGCGCAAGATCCCTCGTAATCCAGCTCGGCATGGGTCACGCAGGCACGGTGCAGTTTGCATTTCAGAAGGGTCAACTGCATTCTGGTTTCAACTCCTGGCTCAGAAACGAGCGCGATATTATCCTTTATTTCCGCCGCCCCAGCAAACCGGAGATATCAATAAAATTTCCATGGAAGATAGGGGTTCTCACGGACTTTCTAGGGCCTTAGACAGAGGTTTGGGCAGGGTATCGGCATTTCAATCCCCGGCGAGGAATTATACCGCCACCCGGAGATTGTCGATCAGGCGGGCCTTGCCCAGATAGGCGGCGGCGAGGATCACCAGATCCGGCTCCGTCCCATCCGGCTGCCCCAGGTCGGAGGCCCGGCGGATGCTGATGTAATCGGGCCGGAAACCCGCGTTCGACAGCCGCTGCGCCGCCTCTTGCTCCAAGGCGGGATAGTCGCTGTTACCCGCGGCGAGGGCGTCCGCCACGGCCCGCAGGGTTTGATAGAGGGCGGGCGCGTGCTCCCGTTCCTCGCTGGTCAGGTAGCCGTTGCGGGAACTGCGGGCCAGGCCGTCCGCCTCCCGCTCCGTGGGGACGCCGATGATCTCAATAGGCAGGGAGAGATCCAGAACCATGAGGCGGATCACCAGCAGTTGCTGGAAATCCTTCTCCCCAAACAGGGCCACGTCGGGCTGGACCATATTGAACAGCTTGCACACCACGGTGGCCACGCCCACAAAATGCCCGGGGCGGGAGGCGCCGCAGAGGATATCGGAGATGCCGGGCACCTCCACCCGGGTCTGCTGCGCCGGGGGACGCGGATACACCTCCGCCACGGCGGGGGTGAACAGCAGATCGGCCCCGGCCTGCTCCAGCTTGACCCGATCCTCTTCCGGGGTCCGGGGGTAGCTGTCGAGATCCTCCCCCGCGCCGAACTGCATGGGATTGACGAAGATGGTCACCACCACCCGGTCCGCCGCCTGGCGCGCCTCGGCCACCAGTTTCAGGTGTCCGGCATGCAGGTTGCCCATGGTGGGCACCAGGGCGATGCGCTCTCCCTGGACGCGCCACTGGCGCACCTGATCGCGTAGCGCGGAGGTGGTGTCTACGATCTTCACTGGAAGCTCTGCTCCGGACCGGGGAAGCTCCCCTCCTTCACCGCGCGCACATAGCGGGACACCGCCTCTTCCACCGTGGCGGCCTCGTGCAGGAAATTTTTGCAGAAGCTGGGCACATAGCCTGTATTAATGCCGAGCATGTCGTACAGCACCAGCACCTGGCCGTCACACTCGGGCCCGGCGCCGATGCCGATCACCGGGATCGCCAGGCTGCGGCTGATCTCCCCGGCCAGTCCCGCAGGTACGCACTCCAGCACCAGCATCTGGGCGCCCGCCTGCTGCAGCGCCAGGGCGTCTTCGCGCAGCACCCGGGCGGACTCCTCGTCCCGGCCCTGAACCCGGTAGCCCCCCAGCTTGTGTACCGACTGGGGCAGTAGACCCAGGTGGGCGCAGACGGGGATGCCGTTGGCGGTGAGTTCGCGCACGGTATCCAACTGGGTGGCGCCCCCCTCCAGCTTCACCATGTGGGCGCCGCCCTCCTTCATCAGCCGGCCCGCCGTCCCCAGGGCCTGGGCCGCGGAGCTGTAGCTCATGAAGGGCATATCCGCGACGATCAGGGCCTGGCGGCGGGCGCGCGCCACATTGCGGGTATGGTAGACCATATCCCCCACCCCAACAGGCAGGGTGCTCTCCTGACCCTGGATCACCATGCCCAGGGAGTCGCCCACCAGCAGCACCTCCACCCCGGCCTCCTCGAGTAGTTTGGCGAAGCTGGCGTCATAGGCGGTGAGCACGGCGATCTTCTCGCCCTGCTGCTTCATTCGCATCAGTGTGGAAACGGTGATCTCGGCCATAGATGAAACTCCCCCTCCCAGCCTCCCTCACCCGTGGGGAAGGAGCCAAATACGGAACCTACAGCAGCGCGGGTTCCGGGTTGAAATAGTGACGGCCGCTGCGAATGCTCCGAATCTGCTGCAACAGCAACTGGTAATCTTCCTCCCGGTCCACGGGATTAAGCTGGGTGGCGTTTACGATCAGCAGGGGCGATGCATCGTAGTGGAAAAAGAACTCCGTGTAGGCGTCACACAGCCGCTTCAGGTAGTCCTGCTCAATCCCTTGCTCCGCCGGGTTCGAGCGGCGCCGCACCCGTTGCATCAGCACATCGGCGGGCGCCTGCAGATAGACCACCAGATCCGGCCGCGGCGCCTCGAGACTCATCTTCTCGTAGACCTTGCCATACAGCTCCAGCTCATCCTTGTCCAGGGTAGCCTGGGCAAACAGGCGGTCTTTCTCCAGCATGAAATCGGAAACCAGGGCCTGGGAGCGGAACAGGTCGTTCTGCCGCAACCCCTGCAACTGCTGGGCGCGCTGGAACAGGAAAAAGAGCTGGGTGGGCAGGGCCGCCTGCTTCCCTTCGCGGTAGAAGCGCTCCAGAAAGGGATTCTCCTCCGGCGCCTCCAGCAGCATGTCACATTGGAAACTCTCGGCCAGCCGTTTCACCAGGGTGGTCTTGCCGGCCCCGATGGGGCCTTCCACCACCAGGTAGCCGGGGGATTTGAATTCACTCGGACTCATATTGCCTCAGTCCTTCGGGTGGGCAGTTGTGGATCAACATCAGCAGCTTCCCCTCGCCCGGGATCTCCAGGTCCGGCTCCAACTCCAGCAGCGGATAGAGCACGAAATTGCGCCGCACCATCTCCGGGTGGGGTACCTGTAGCTGTGGGGTGTCGATGATCTCATCGCCATAGAGTAACAGATCAAGATCGAGTGTTCGCGCTCCCCAGCGAACCTCCCTCTTCCGTCCGTGGGCGTCCTCGATCCGCTGCAGCTCCCGCAGCAGTTCCGCGGCCCCGAGGGCCGTCTCCAGCCGGGCCACAGCGTTGAGAAAATCGGGCTGATCTGCGGGGCCGATGGGGCGGCTTTCATAAAAACAGGAGCAGGCGATGAGGTGGGTATCCGGGATTTCCGCCAGTTCATAGAGGGCGCGCTTCAGCTGCTCCTCGGGATCGGCGAGATTGCTCCCCAGACCGACATACACGGGCACCAGGCCCGTTTCTCCCCTCGCGGAAGCGGACACCTAGCCCTCCTTCGACGTGCGCTTACGCGGCCTTCTGCGCCGCTTGCGGCGGCCCCCTCCGCCACCAGCGCCATGCTCCTTGGCCATGCGGTTGCGCTCCTCCTCATCCGCCTCCTGAAAGCGGGTCCACCACTCGCCCAGTTCCGGGTCCGCCTCCCCCGACTCCGAGCGCAGCAGCATGAAGTCGTAGGCAGCGCGGAAACGGGGATGGGTCAACAACCGATGGGGCCGTTTGCCGCCACGCTGTTCGAAACGGTGCTGCATGGACCAGATATCGCGCATGGGCAAGCTGAACCGCTTGGGGATGGAGACATGCCGCAACTGCCGCGACAGTACCTCGGATGCCGCATTTTGCATCGCTATGGCGGGCGCTTCTCCCGCCGCCGCCAGCTCTTCGCTCAGGCGCCGCACCGGCTCCCACAGCAGTACCGCGAACAGGAACGCCGGGGTCACGGGCTTGTCCGCGCGTACCCGGGTATCGGTGTTCTTCAGGCCGTTGGCCACGAAGGTGATGGGGAACTGGTGCTCCTCATGGCTCAGGGCCTCCTCGGTGGCCGGGAACAGGTAGCCAAACAGGTCGTAGTGGCGCAGTTTCTCGAAGGTGTGCAGCGCCGTACCGCCCAGGAACAGCTTCAGCACCTCCTCGAACAGGCGCGCGGGCGGTATCCCCTCCAGCAATTCACCCAGTTCCCAGAGGGGCTTTTCGCACGCTGGATTGATATTGAAACCGAGCTTGGCGGCGAAACGCACGGCGCGCAGCATGCGCACCGGGTCCTCGCGGTAGCGTTGCTCGGGATCGCCCAGCAACCTGAGTACGCCCTGCTCCAGATCCTTCAGGCCGTTGGCGTAATCCACCACCGAGAAATCCTCGATGTTGTAGTAGAGGGCGTTGATGGTGAAATCGCGGCGCAGGGCGTCCTCTTCGATGGTGCCGTAGACGTTGTCCCGCAGCAGCCGGCCGTTCTCGGTCTCGCGGTCGCCGTTCTCCGGGGTCTCCTGCATGCTGCGGAAGGTGGCCACCTCAATGTACTCGCGCCCGAAGTGGACATGGGCGAGCCGGAAGCGGCGCCCGATCAGGCGGCAGTTGCGGAATACCGCTTTTACCTCCTCCGGGTGGGCGTCGGTGGCCACGTCGAAATCCTTCGGCTCCCGCCCCAACAGCAAATCGCGCACACCGCCGCCTACCAGATAGGCCTGGTAGCCGGCCTGCCGCAGGCGGTAGAGGACCTTGAGGGCCTGCTCACTGATGTTCGCCCGCGAGATGGTGTGCTCCGAGCGTGTAATGATGGTGGGTGTAACGATGGTTCTGTACCCTTGCTTCCCGGGTTTGTTATCTCTTCTGGCTCCCCTCGCCGCCGCATATCCATGATCTCCGGATCGGGCGCGCCGTGGGAAGGCGTATAATACACCGCCTCACGCCATTGTGCTCCCTTCGCCTGCCGGACCTCCCTCGCAGGGAACCGGGATTCAGGCCGCAATAAAACCTCTTCGCCCGGCAAAAGCCTTATTTTTGTAATTTCCTGATTTTTTTCTAATATTAAGCCTAATAAGACATATCTATATGCTGTCCTCAAGTGTCTCAGGAATAACCTCAAAACAGGATGTTGCAAGAATTTACTTCCGTTAACCATAGGAGAACCACATGGAAAGCTTGCGGCACCTATCTATAAGCCGGAAATTATGGCTGCTTATCATACTCACTAGCCTGGGCTTCCTTGCCATTACCCTGCTCGCCCTGCAGCGATATCACGATGGCATGATGCAAGAGAAACGGATACAGACCCAAATGCTGGTGGAGACCGCCCACAGCATCATCGTCAATTACCACGCCCAGGCCGAGAAAGGAGTTTTCGACATGCCGCAAGCCCAGCAACGGGCTATCGAGGACATAAAAGCCCTGCGCTACGACAACAAGACCAACTATTTCTGGATCAACGACATGGATGCCCGCATCGTGATGCATCCGATCAAACCCGAACTGGACGGCAAGGATTTGTCGGACTTTGCCGATCCAAACGGCAAAAAGCTATTTGCCGAGTTTGCCGCTGTAGCAAAACGGGATGGTGAGGGTTTCGTCTCCTACCAATGGGAAAAGACCAAAGGTGAAAAACCGGTAGCCAAAATCTCATTCGTGAAGGGTTTTCGCAATTGGGGCTGGGTCATAGGCACCGGAATCTATGTGGATGACGTGGAAGCGGCCTTCTGGATTAACGCGGGACGGCTCGGCATCACTGCCATCGTTATCCTTGCCATCCTGCTAGGCCTTTCAATAGCCGTCAGCCGCAGTATTGTCAATCCGCTCAGGGAAACCACCGATGCCATGAATAACATCGCCACGGGCGAAGGCGATCTTACCCGCCGTCTAAACACAAACGGCAGAGATGAGATTGCACAACTCTCCACGGCCTTTAACCAGTTCGCGGAAAAAATTCTGGATATTATCCGCCGCGCCCATGACATCAGCGCGCAATTAGC
>JBNKPL010000103.1:0-7545 GCA_050295355.1 Sedimenticolaceae bacterium | reverse complement strand
GAACGGAAGCGGATGATACTTCTGGCCAATACCTTAGAGAGAAGGCGGAAGAGGCGGGGCATCAGGTGGTGGAGAAACAGATTGTCCCGGACGATATCTACCAGATGCGTGCCGTCTTCTCCCGCTGGATCGCCGACCCGGCGGTGCATGTAATCATCAGCACAGGCGGCACAGGGATCACTGGACGTGACAGCACCCCCGAGGCGGTGGCACCCCTGCTGGAGAAACCCATCGAAGGCTTCGGTGAACTGTTTCGCAACCTCTCCCTGGAGGAGATCGGCCCCTCCGCCATCCAGTCGCGCGCCCTGGCGGGCCTTACCAACCAGACCCTGATCTTCTGTCTGCCCGGCTCCAGCGGCGCCTGCAGGACCGGCTGGGAGAAGATCCTGCGGCCGCAGCTGGATCACCGCACCCGGCCCTGTAACTTTGCCCAGATGTTTCGTGCATGAAGAATATAGCCACAGAGGGCACAGAGTTCACGGAGGGTGTATTTCTCAGTGTCCTCTGTGTTCTCAGTGGCAAATGGTTAGATAGAGACAATGAACGAAGCCGGTTGTGATATCCATGGCAGGGGCGTGACCCCCAGGACGGTGGAGGAGGCGCTGGAATACCTCCTCTCCCGCGCGGCTCCTATCGGCGATCATGAGTCGGTGCCCTGTGCGGATGCGCTGGGCCGGGTCCTTGCCGGGCCGCTGGTCAGTCCCATCATGATCCCGCCCTGGGATAACAGCGCCATGGACGGATATGCCGTCCATTCGGCCGATCTGAAGGATGAGCGGCCGCGCTTGCATGTGGCTCAACGCATCCCCGCGGGTTCCGTGGGCGAACCTCTAGAGCAAGGAACCGCGGCCCGCATCTTTACAGGAGCCCCCATGCCAACCGGCGCGGACACGGTGGTGATCCAGGAGGTGTGCGAACGGGAGGGCGATGAGGTCATCATCACCGAGCCGCCGAAGCCCGGGGCGAATGTGCGGCTGGCGGGCGAGGAGCTGAAACAAGGCGATCCGATCTTGCGGTCGGGCGTTCGGCTGGGACCCCAGCACCTCGGACTGATGGCCTCGGTGGGGATTGCCGAGATCGCGGTATACCGAAAGCTCAAGGTGGCGCTCTTCTCCTCGGGCGACGAACTGGTGCCGCCGGGAAGCCCCCTGGGTCCGGGCCAAATCTACGACTCCAACCGTTTCACCTTGACGGGATTGCTCGAATCCCTGGGGTGTGAGGTGATCGACCTGGGGCGGGTGGCCGACAGCCTGGAGGCCACCTGTGATGCCTTGCAACGGGGCGCGGAGCAGGCCGATCTGATACTTGCCTCGGGCGGTGTGTCGGTGGGCGAGGAGGATCATGTGAAACCGGCGGTGGAGCGTCTCGGCAGTCTCGATCTGTGGAAGATCGCTATCCGTCCCGGCAAGCCGCTGGCGTTCGGGCATATCGGGGACACCCCCTTTATCGGCACCCCCGGCAATCCCGTTTCCCTGTTTGTCACCTTCTGTCTCTTTGCCCGGCCCTTTATCCTCAAGCGCCAGGGTATAGAGGTCGATCTATTGCCACGCCCTGTTCGCGCCGTAGCGGGATTCGAGCGGCAACAGCCGGACAAGCGCCGGGAGTATGCCCGCGCGCGGTTGGAGTATGATGATGCGGGTGACCCGGTGGTTACCCTGTTTCCCCACCGCTCTTCCGCCATGCTCAGCTCCCTGGCCTGGGCCAACGGCCTGGCGGTGATACCCGAGGATCGGACGGTGGCAAAGGGTGAGCGGGTGGATTTTTTGCCCTTCAGTGAGCTGCTGAGGTGATCCGGGTGCTCTATTTTGCCCGGTTGCGGGAGCAGTTGGGTATGGCGTCGGAAGAGCTGGCGGGGGATCTCTCCACTCCCGGGGCCATCATTGCGTTGCTGAGCGCACGAGGCGGCGTCTGGAGTGAGGCGTTCGATGGCGGACAGCAGGTGCTAACGGCGGTCAATCAGGAGATGGCTGATGTGGATGCACCTGTGCGGGATGGCGACGAAGTGGCCTTTTTCCCGCCTATAACAGGGGGGTGAATGAACCGTATTCAGATCCAGCAAGAGCCCCTCGATATCCACGCCATTCAGGATGAGATGCGGGCGCAGAATCCGGGTATCGGGGCGCTGGTGACCTTCACTGGCCTGATGCGTGACATGAACCAGGGCGACCGGGTGGACAGTATGTACCTGGAGCACTACCCTGGCATGACCGAAAAGGCGCTGCAGGCGGTTATCGCCAAAGCGGAGCAGCGCTGGGAACTGATGGGAATCCGTGTGGTCCACCGCATAGGCGAATTGCGGCCGCTTGATCCCATCGTGGTGGTGGCCGTGGCCAGCGTGCATCGCGGCGAGGCGTTCCAGGCGTGCGAGTTTGTGATCGATTATCTGAAAACGCGCGCACCCTTCTGGAAGAAAGAGCGAACCCTCCAAGGAGAGCGCTGGGTGGAGGCGCGGGAGTCCGATGAGACCGCATGCCGACGTTGGAAGCAGAATTGAGCAGTTTGGTTTAGAATGAGTACTACCTTAAGAAAGGAGATATGACATGAGACGGGGTTTTTCAGCATTCCTGCTAAGTATGGTTATGGCCTGCGGCGTATTCGTTGTCAGTGGTGTGACGGTTTCCAGTAACGCGGTCGCCGCATCCGCGACCGAGATCGACATCGGTGTCAACGGCACCCTCAAACGCTTCAGAAAAGAGATCGTGGGCGGCGACGGCTTCCTGGCCAAGGCCAAGGGCGTTCTGGTCTTCCCCACCGTGTATAAGGCGGGTGTGGGTATCGGTGGCGAATACGGTGAAGGCGCCCTGCGCATCGGCGGCAAGACCGCCAACTACTACAGCACCGCCGCCGCCTCCATCGGCTTCCAGTTGGGCGCCCAGGCCAAGTCCCTGGTGATCTGCTTCATGACCCAGGAGTCGCTGGATAGTTTCCGTGCCAGTGAAGGCTGGAAGGCCGGCGTGGACGGCTCCATCGCGGTTATCGAGTGGGGCGTGGGCGAAGACGTCAACACCATCGATATCACCGACCCCGTGGTCGGCTTTGTCTTCAACAACAAGGGTCTGATGTACAACCTGACCCTGGAAGGCTCCAAGTTCACCAAGATCGTACGCTGATCTGGTTCTGAATGGGCGTCCGTTTCGGCCGGTTTCCCGGCTGAAACGGATGCCGCTTCTCCCTATTAGGTCCGCCGCAGGTCTCTATAGCCGCAAGCGGATTCCGCCGTTTCATTTTTCTCCTGCATATCCAGAGTGGCGGGGTTTCTGCTACCCTTGCGCCGCACGTTTGCTAAGAGGGTTCCCTGAATGTCTACCGTCCCATTACGTCTGAAAAAGGGCCAGGACCGCAGATTGCGCTTCGGCCACTGCTGGATCTACAGCAACGAGGTGGATACGGCGGCAACGCCGTTAAAGGGGCTGGAGCCGGGCGCACTGGTTGAGATTCAGGACCACGGCGGCCAGTGGCTGGGCTGGGGTTATGCCAATCCCCACTCCCTGATCTGCGCCCGCCTGGTGAGCCGTGACCGGGAACATCCGTTGAGCGCCTCTCTGCTGGTGCATCGGCTGAAGGTGGCCCTGGCCCTGCGGGAGCGGCTCTATGAGCGCCCCTACTATCGGCTGCTGTTCGGCGAGAGCGACGGCCTGCCGGGACTGGTGATCGACCGCTATGGCGATCTGGCGGTGATTCAGATCACCACCGCCGGTATGGAGCGCATGCGGGCCGATATCCTGGCGGCGGTGGAAAAGGTGTTGCAGCCCAGTGCCGTGCTGTTTCGTAACGACAGCTCGGTTCGGGAGCTGGAGGGGCTGGAGCGCTATGTGGAGGCGGCCCTGGGTACGGTCCCGGATCAGGTCGAGCTGGAGGAGCATGGAGCGCGGTTCCGGGTGGCGCCCAGGGAGGGCCAGAAGACCGGCTGGTTCTACGACCAGGCCGACAACCGGCGGGCCATGGCCCGCTATGTGAAAGCCGGCCGGGTGCTGGATATCTGCAGCTATGTGGGCGCCTGGGGGATCGGCGCCGTGGCGGCGGGGGCTGATGAAGCGGTGTGCGTGGACGCCTCCGCCCGGGCGGCGGCCATGGTGGAGGAGAACGCCGCCTTGAACGGCTTGCAGCAGCAGGTGTCCGCCGTTCAGGGGGACGCCTTCGAGGTGATGAAGCAGATGCGTGCGGACAAGGAGCGCTTTGATCTGGTGGTGGTGGACCCACCTGCCTTCATCAAGCGGCGTAAGGACATCAAGGAGGGGACCCTGGCCTACCGCCGTCTGAATCAGGCGGCGCTGCAGTTGCTCTCCAAGGACGGCATGTTGATCACCTCCTCCTGCTCGCACCACATGTCCCGGGAAAGTCTGTTGCAGACGCTGCAGCAGGCGGCCCGTCACACCGACCGCAGCCTGCAACTCCTACAGGAGGGACAGCAGGGGCCGGACCACCCCGTCCATCCGGCAATGCCGGAAACGGCCTATCTCAAGAGTTTCTATCTGCGGGTGTTGCCGACCCTGTAGCGGAGGGAACGGCTGGCTGCGGTTCAGCGCGGGAGCAGTTGCAGGATCTCTTCCCGGATTCGGGTGCGATGGGGCTCGGGGAGCCGGGCCCAGTTTTCTGCCACCACCAGGGTGTCGGGAGAGAGTTCAGCGGCGGCCTCGTCGCCAAACATCAGCCAGGCGGGACTGACGCCGAGCTGCTCGGCGATCTGGTCGATCTTACGGGGGCGCAGGCTCTTGCCGTTTTCAATCTTCTGGATTACGGCCTGATTGGTGCCGGCGCGGCGCGCCAGCTGTTCCTGGGTCCAGCCTTTCTCTCTGCGCCGCATGCGCATCCGTTCGCCCAGGGACTGGTGATGGTTGGAGTCTGCCAAGTAGCTCGTCATGCTCGAAATCCTCACTCTCCAGAGTTTTCTCTCCACGCCATACACCTAGCGGCAGCCGAAAGGGAACCTTGAGTCCCGTTGGCGGATATTTATACAAGGCATGCCGCAGTAGGAATAATATTCCTGTCGCGTGATGGTCTGCGTCCTTCCGGAATGGGCAGAAAGCTGGGCGGAGTGGAGCCCCCATCTGCTAATATAACGATCCATGTTGACCTACCCCGATATCGATCCCGTTCTCTTCTCCATCGGCCCTTTGTCCGTTCACTGGTACGGCCTCATGTACCTGGTGGGCTTTGCGGTGGGCTGGTGGCTGGGCAGGGTGCGCATGGCCCGGCCGGGAAGCGACTGGACGGTGGGGGAGTGGGACGAGGCGCTGTTCTATATCGCCCTGGGTGTGTTGCTCGGCGGCCGCATCGGCTATGTGCTCTTCTACGGATTCTCCACCCTTGTTCAGGACCCGCTGTATCTGTTCCGGGTCTGGGACGGCGGCATGTCCTTCCACGGCGGCCTGCTGGGGGTGCTGGCGGGGGTGTGGCTTTTCGCCCGCCGCTTCGGGCGCACCTTTTTCGCCACCACCGACTTCATCGCGCCCCTGGTCCCCATCGGGCTGGGGGCGGTGCGTATCGGCAATTTCATTAACGGCGAGTTATGGGGCGGACCCGGGGATGTGCCCTGGGCCATGCGGGTGCCCTGCGTCCGTTTTCCCGAGGGTTGCGCGAACCTTCCCCCGGAGGCGCTCTATACGCCGCCGCTGCACCCCAGTCAGCTCTATGAGGCGGGACTGGAAGGGGCGGCGCTGTTTGTGATCCTCTGGCTCTACTCCTCGCGGCCGCGGCCCGTGATGGCGGTTTCGGGCCTGTTTCTGCTCTGCTACGGCCTGTTTCGGTTCGGAGTGGAGTTCATCCGGCAGCCGGATGCCCACATCGGTTATCTGGCCTTCGGCTGGGTCACCATGGGGCAGCTGTTGACGCTGCCCATGCTGATTTTCGGTGCATTGTTGTTGGGTCTGGCCTATGGCCGGCAAAAGGGGAAGAACTAAGCTATGCAGCAGTATCTGGATCTCATGCGCCATGTGCGTGACCACGGCATCCGCAAGGAGGACCGGACCGGGACCGGGACCGTCAGTGTGTTCGGCTATCAGATGCGCTTCGATCTCTCCCAGGGCTTTCCCGTGGTCACCACCAAGAAGCTGCATTTGCGCTCCATCATCCACGAGCTGCTCTGGTTCCTGCAGGGGGATACCAATATCCGTTATCTGCGCGAGAACGGGGTATCCATCTGGGACGAATGGGCGGACGAGAACGGCGACCTCGGACCCGTGTACGGTTATCAGTGGCGCTCCTGGCCGACTTCCGACGGTGGCAGTATCGACCAGATCAGCCAGCTGGTGGAGCAGATCCGTAACAACCCGGACTCCCGCCGTCTCATGGTGTCGGCCTGGAATCCCGCCGATGTGGACGCCATGGCGCTACCCCCCTGTCACTGCCTGTTCCAGTTCTATGTGGCCGAGGGGCGGCTCTCCTGTCAGCTCTATCAGCGCAGTGCCGATATCTTCCTCGGGGTGCCGTTCAATATCGCCTCCTACGCCCTGCTGACCCTGATGATCGCCCAGGTGACGGGACTGGAGCCGGGTGATTTCGTCCACACCTTCGGCGACGCCCACCTCTACTCCAATCATCTTGAGCAGGTGGAGACCCAGCTGGCGCGCGAGCCCTTGCCGCTGCCCAGCATGAAACTGAATCCCGAGGTGAAGTCGCTGTTCGATTTTCGCTATGAGGATTTTGAACTGGTGGGCTATGAGGCCCATCCCCATATCAAGGCGCCAGTGGCGGTTTAGAAGATCTTCTTGATGGCGTCGCCGACGCCCTTGACCGTACCCTTGATCACATCGGTCCCCCGCTCCAGCACATCCTTTTCCTGATCGGTGGGTATGCCCTCGCCGCGCGCGATCTCCAGGCAGGGGTTTTGTTTTCCTGTCCCCAGTTCTCCCAGACCCAGCAGTGCGGCGGGCGGAAAGGCGAAGATGCCCACCACACCGATCGCCTTGCGCGCCATGGATGTCTTCTCCAGGGTGTAGGTGGGGTTGGACAGGGTGCCGCCGATCTCCACTGGCACCGCCAGGTTCAGGGTGGCGGACTTGGGTTTGGGTTTGACCACAAAGTGTACCCGCTCGTTTTCCAGGTTGATGGTGCCTTCGCCAAACAGGGTGGAGTGGGTGGAGTCCACTAAAAAGGCGCGGCTGACGGCGACGCCGTTCTTGATCTGAAAGTCGCTGGCCATACAGTTCATGGCGGTGTATTGGTTTCCTGGTGATAGCATCAGGTCGAGCACGGTTTCCAGCCCGCCCGTGATCTCGTCGAGGGAGGCGGCGCTGATCTGGCCTTTGCCTGCCAGCAGACGGCTGTGGCCGTTCAGAGTGGACATGATGGCGGCCACGGAATCGCCCCGGCCATGCAGGTCCAGGGAGATCTCGCCCGTGGCGGCAAGGGTATTTTCTCCCAGAGAGTGGCGGAACAGTTCCCCCAGATCCAGGTCGGCGGCATGGAGCGTCAGTTGGGCCTCGGGAGGCTGGATGCTGCTGTTGATCTGGAATGCCCCATTGGCTACGGAACGGGCGGTATGGAACTGAACGGGATCCAGGCTTAACTTACCCCGTGTTAGATGGAGTTGGGTGGTGAGATCCG
>JBNKPL010000102.1:0-7575 GCA_050295355.1 Sedimenticolaceae bacterium | reverse complement strand
GGCGGCGCAGCGGGCCGAATACGTGGTCACCGAGGCAGGCTTCGGCTTCGACCTGGGGGCGGAGAAGTTCTTCGACATCAAGTGCCGCAGCTCCGGCCTCTGGCCCAGCGCCGTGGTGCTGGTGGTCACCGTTCGCGCCCTGCGCATCCACGGCTGCGGCAGCGCGGAGGGACAGGGCGATGTGGCGGAGATCGAGCGGGGACTAAAACACCTCGACCGCCACGCGCGGAGCGTGGCCGCCTTCGGATTTGAGCCGGTTATCGCCATCAATCGCTTCGAAGGGGATAGCGAATCGGACCTGCAGGCCATCAAAGCGGGATGCCGCGCCAGGGGCCTGGCCTTTGCCCAAACCGACGCCTTCACCCGGGGCGGAGCCGGGGCCGAGGAACTGGCCCAAGTGGTGGTGGAGGCCACCACCCGGCCACAACCCCAGCCACGTTTTCTGTATGAACTGGACGCCTCGCCCGAAGAGAAGATCGGCGCGGTGGCCAACACCATCTACGGCGCCAAAGAGCTGGAGTTCAGCCGTAGCGCCCGCAAGGAGCTGGAGCAGATCCGCCGCCTGGGACTGGACCGGCTCCCGGTCTGCATCGCCAAGACCCATCTCTCCCTTACCGATGATCCAAAACGGGTGGGCACACCCGATCCCTTCTCCCTGCCGGTGGAGTCGGTGCGTATCGCCGCGGGCGCGGGTTATCTCTTGGCTCTCACCGGCGACATCGTCACCATGCCGGGACTGCCGCGGGAACCGGCGGCCCTGCGCATCGACCTGGACGACAACGGCAACATCACTGGTATCTAAGACGTATCCCGTAAGAGTGGAAAAGACAATTTCGTTTTTGAAACCGCAAAGCACGCCAAGGACGCTAAGATTTGCGTCATTCACACCCTTTGCGTACTTGGCGCCCTTCGCGGTTTGCCTGTGGCGAAGAGGAACGGCTCTGGCAAAGAATGTTACGCCGCCTATTCCGGCTCGACCTTCCCCCGCAGCCGCTTCACCTGCCCCCGTTTACTCTTACCCTCCAGGCGCCGTTTCTTGGCGCCAAGACTCGGCTTGGTGGCGACTCGCTTTTTGCGGCTGACGGCAACGCTCTTGATCAACTCCCGCAGCCGGTCCAGGGCATCTTCCCGGTTTTTCTCCTGGCTGCGATAGCGCTGCGCCTTGATGATGATCATCCCGTCACCCGAGATACGGTGGTCCTTCAGTTTCAGCAAACGCTCCTTATAGAACTCCGGTAACGAGGAGGCGCGAATATCGAAACGCAGATGAATCGCGGTGGAGACCTTGTTGACGTTCTGGCCTCCCGCGCCCTGGGCGCGGATGGCATTCAGTTCAATCTCGGTATCGGCGAGGGCAACGTTATTCGATATTTTGAGCATGGCTAGAGCAAGGAACGCTATTCAATCGTCATCGCGGACGACCTGAACATCCAGGCGGCCCTCGCCGGCAACCGCCACTCTTAGCGTGATCGGCCGGCAGCACACCTGACAGTCCTCGATATACTCCTGGAACTCCATGGAAGCATCAATAAGGATACCGATCGATTCCCCGCAATAGGGGCATTGGATGGAGGTCTCTTCCAGATAATTCATCACAACCCCATTTAAACGCCGCAACCAGCGCCCATATTAGATTTCAAACCGGAAATACCCAAGGAACAGAGAGCATGAGCGTCGAAATCTTTCACAATCCGCGCTGCAGTAAATCCCGTCAGACCCTGCAACTGCTGCAGGAACAGGGGATTGAACCCGAAGTGGTGGAGTATCTGCAAACCCCGCCCGACCGCAAGACCCTGGAACGGGTTTTGAAGATGCTGAACATGGAGCCCCGCGACCTGATGCGCAAGAAAGAGGCGGAATACAAGGAGAATGGTCTGGACGAGCCCGGCCTGACCCGCGATCAACTCATAGACGCCATGATCGCCCACCCAAAGCTGATCGAACGCCCCATAGTCATCAAGGACAGCAAGGCGGTCATCGGCCGGCCGCCGGAGAAGGTGCTGGATCTCCTCTGACTGGAATCAACTCTCCCTGGGTTCAGATCCGGCCTTTTCATCCCTGCCGCGGTAATACCCCTCGCGTATCTTCTGCAGCAGGGCATGTACCTTGCCACCTGGGAACCCCTGGTCCTTGAGCAGGGAACCACCCAGCTGCAACCCCGTTTCCAGCATCTCCGAGATGACCGCCGTAGCCCCGGCCTTCCGCAGTTTCACACAATGCTCTTTATCAATGGCCCGCGCATAGATAGGAAGTTCCGGGAAGTGCTGCCGAATCACGGACACCAACCTTTCCGCCGCCTCGCGTTGATCCAGGGTCACCACCAGTGCCGCGGCCTCTCCCGCGCCCGCCGCCTTCAGCACATCCAGCCGGCTGGCGTCGCCGAAGAACACCTCCACCCCATCGCTGCGGGCGTGGGCCACCCGGTCCGGGTCCGCATCCAGACCCAGATAGGGAACTCCTCCCGCCGCAAGGACGCTCACCACCCGACGTCCAACCCGGCCAAACCCGGCCACAATCACATGCCGCCTAGCCGCCGCCTGTTCGACGCTGCTCACATGATGGGGATCTCTGTTGCCGTCCTGGGGTTTGCGAAAACGGGTTTCCATCCATGCCGCCAAGGGGGTCGCCGCCATGGAGAGGGCCACGATCAGCGCCAACTGCTGAAACAGGCCCTCCGCCATGAGGCCGCTCACCATGGCCAGCCCAAACAACACAAAGGCAAACTCCCCGCTCTGGGAGAGCAGCAATGAAACCCGAATCGAATCCCTGGCCTCCACCCGCATCAAACGGCTCAGCCCCCACAGCAAAAGCGCCTTGGTTGCCATCAATCCAGGCACCAGCAGCAGAATCCACCACCCCATAGCCAGGATCAGACCGAAGTTGATGGACATGCCCACACTCATAAAAAAGAGACCGAGCAGCAGTCCACGAAACGGCTGGATATCCGCGACCACCTGGTGACGATAACGGGAGTCCGCCAGCATCAATCCCGCCAGAAAGGCGCCCAGGGCCATGGACAATCCAAACTGTTTTGTCAGCCAGGCAATACCCAGCACCGCGAAAACCGCGGCGGCGGTAAACACCTCCGCGCTACGGCTCATGGCGACCTGGTGCAGCAGGGGATTCAGCAGGAAGCGGCCCGCAAGCATTACCGCCGCGATGACCAGCACGGCTTCCAGCAGGACAAGCCGGACCGAGTCCACAAGCGCGGACTCATTGGCCCAGAAAGAAACCAGCATGAGCAACGGCACAATGGCCAGGTCCTGCAGCAACAGGACCGAAAACGCAGTGCGTCCGAAACCACTGTTCAGTTCACCCCGCTCGGTGAGGATCTGAATACCGAACGCGGTGGAAGAGAGGGCCAGCCCGAAGCCGACAATGAAGGCGGCACCTCCGGTCAGACCGAACAGCATCGCAATCCCGGCCAGCGCCAGACCGGTGACCACCACCTGGGCCGTTCCCAGTCCAAACACCGTGCGCCGCATCAGCCACAGGCGGGACGGTTTCATCTCGATGCCGATCACGAACAGCAGAAACACCACCCCGAACTCGGCGATGTGACGGATCTCTTCCACCTGGCTGATAAAGCCGAAACCCCAGGGGCCGACCACGGCCCCTGCCACCAGATAACCCAGAATGGAACTAAGACCTAACCTGTGAAGAAGCGGCACCGCCACCACGGCGGCGCCGAGCAGGATGAGAATATCGATCAGATAGCGCGTCTCGGACATATACCCTCAACCCAGGAGTGGAAAGAGGGCGATGGGACATCACCCCCTATCCACAATAATAGCCGCAGCGCATCACTGCTGCCCGGGCGGCCGGTGGGTAGCCTGGGCCGCCGCGAACTCTTGCGGCGTGACCTGGCCATTGCCGTCGGCGTCAAACTCCGCGAAGGTGCGCATATTGCTCAGCCCGCGCATGGGGTAGCCCTGCTCGGCCCGCTCGGCGATGCGCTTGCCGTGCGCCTCGTTGAACTCCTCTTCCAGCAGTACGCCGTCGCCGTTGAGATCGAATGACTCAAAGGTGGGCCGATTGGCGGCCGGACCGCCGCCCCCTCCCGGTCCCATACCCATCCCAGGCCCCATGCCGCCGCCGCGCTGCTGCATATGGCTCTGTTGTCCCGCCATCACCTCTTCCGGGCTCAGGGAGCCGTCACCGTTGGTGTCGATATCGGAAAACTGCGGGGCGCTGGCGGCATTCCGCATGGGCCTGCCCTCTTCGGCCCGGGCCGCCATGCGTTTGCCGCGCGTGGTGTAGAACTCCTCTTCGCTGACGGCGCCGTTGCCGTCGATGTCAAAGGCCTCGAACGGGATCGGGCCCCGGTCGGGAATCTCTGCCGCAAGGGCCGGAAATGCCACCGCCCCTCCCATCAGAATCGTAAGCGCTATGGATAGAATGGATCTGTTCATGATACTGCTCCCAAATAAAGAATCTCACGCCTTCCTGTACCCTTCGCCGTCCGTTACCCGGCGATCTCCTTTCTAACTAAAAAGGTAGCGCATTAATATGAAAAGAAGCTGAAAAGTTTAGTCGCTGCTTCCCGCACGGGGCAGACGCACCGTCACCTGCAGCCCGCCCAGTTCCGGGGCGCGGCCGAACCGCATTTCACCGCCGTAGATGTGGACGATATCCCGGGCGATGGCCAGCCCCAGACCATGCCCCTCCCTGGTTTCATCCAGGCGTACCCCCCGTTCGGTAAGACGAACCAGGTCTTCATCGGAGATACCCTCTCCGTCATCCGCCACCAGGATTTCGATCCCGGCGCCCACGTCGATATGGCAGACCACCCGGGAAGCCGCCCATTTGCAGGCGTTGTCGAGCAGATTGCCCAGGAGTTCCAGCATGTCTTCCCGGTCACCGAAGGCTGGCGCCTCTTCCGCAACACGCCACTGGATATCCGGATTCCGGTCCCGATACAGCTGCTTCAAAAGTCCGATCAGATCGGGCAACTCCTGCGCTGGGTGGAAACGTTGACCCTGCACCCCGGTCCCGGCCAACCGGGCGCGCCGCAGTTCCCGCTCCATCAACTGCCCGATGCGTTCCGCCTGCGCCCGTGCCTCATCGGAGGTCACCCCTTCACCGCGTTTGTCCAGGGTGTCGAAATACTGCAGCAGGATATTGAGCGGCCCCTTCAAGGCATGGGTGAGATTGCCGAGGGCGTTGCGCGACCGCTCCAGCCGTCTGGCCAGCAGTTGCACCAGGCTGTTGAACTCCCGCACCAGAGGCAGGATCTCGCTCGGCACCTCCTCGGACAGGGCCTCCGCCTCACCCCGCTCCAGCCGCCGGATATCTTCCCGCAGAGGCTGCAGACGCCTAAAGGCGTAGCGCACCACCAGGCCCTGCAACAGCAGCAATCCCACGATCCCCGCCAGGGCAAAAAGACCGAAATCCCGTTTGAAACGGTCCCGCCGCTCCCGGATCAGGGTCATATCCTCCGCCACGGCCAGGGTGAGTTCCCGCCCCTGTTTCCGAAAGCCCTTAAGCAGGATAAAAAGCCGCTGGCCGGAAGGCCCCATGACCCGCAGCCTGCGGCTCTCACCCGGTTTCAGTTCGGGAATCTCAAGTGTCTGGTCCCACAAGGAGCGGGAACTGAGTTGCGTACCGTCGGGAAACAGAAACAGATAGTAGTGGCCGGAGAGCGGCTGTTGATAGACCTGGCTGATGCGTCCCTGCCGTACCCTGGTCAGGATGGGATCAAGCTCCAGCGCCGCCAACAGGTTTTCGGCATCGTGCTCCAGCCGGGACACCACGAAATCCTCGGTCAGGCTGCGTACGGACTGATTGCCCACCACCCACAGTCCGCCCATCAGGAGCAGCAGGCTCAATACCAATCCAAGATGAAGAACCCGCTCCAGCGACTTCATGCCCCATCCCCGCCGAAGACATAACCCTGGCCCCGTTTGGTCAGGATACGCCTGGCGCCGATCTTGTCCCGCAGGCGGCGCACATAGACCTCGATCAGATTGCTGTCGCGGTCAAAATCCTGTTCATACACATGCTCCGTCAGCCGCGTCTTGGACAGAATCCGTCCCGGATGCAACATGAAGTAACGCAACAGCCGAAATTCAGTGCCCGTGAGTTCCACCTGGCGGCCATCCTCCAGGATCACCTGCTGACGCTCTTCATCCAGATCCAGTCCGCCACTGCGCAACGACTCTCCCGGCAGGTCACGGCTGCGCCGCAGCAGCGCCAGGATCCGGGCCACCAACTCCTCCACATGGAAGGGTTTGCCCAGGTAGTCGTCCGCCCCAGCCTTGAATCCCTCCACCCGCTCGTGCCAGGCGTCCCGCGCGGTGAGCACGATCACCGGCACCCGGTTCTCCTTGCGGCGCCAGTTGGCCAGCACCTCCAGGCCCGGACGCTGGGGCAGGCCTAGATCGAGCACCACAATATCGTAGGGCTCCAGATCCCCCATGATCTCGCCGTCCACGCCGTTATCCGCCAGGTCCACGGCAAAGCCCCGTTCCTCCAGATCGCCGCGCAGGGAGCGGGCCAGCAGGGGATCGTCTTCCACCAGCAGCAGGCGCACCGTCACTCCTCCTGCTCTGTTTTCAGGAGTTCACCGTTCTGGGCATCAATCACCAGTTCCCACACCACGCCCTCTTCATCCAGCAGTTCGATCTCATAGATATAGCACCCATCGTCTTGCTCCAGCTCCACTTCCAGAATTCGGCCGGGCTGTTTTTCCCGCACCTGCTCCAGGATCTTTTCCAGGGGCTGGATGGCCCCCTCCTCCACCAGACGGCGCGCCTCCAGATGATCATCATCCGCCAGCGCGGCGCCGATCAACAGCGTCATCCCGGCGGCGAAAAAAATTTGTCTTATCCGTTTAATCATCTTCCCAACGGCCGTAGCCGGGAATACGTACCTGACGCTCATCGAACGAACCCTGCAGGGCCTGCGTATGACAGGCATCGCAATTGCTGAAGGAACCGATATTGGAATTTCCCTTTACCATTCGGAGAGGAATCTCATCATGCTCGTGCCGGAAAAAACGCGTCTCGGTAATTCGCAACGGGGCGGGGTCTTTGCCCAGCGTGCTCATCATCTTGTTGGACAGGCCGCTATTGACCTGCCCGGCCGCGTTTGTCAGCAGGAAGTCACGAATCCGGGCCGCCTCTTCATCCGCCAGCTCCGCGTTCTCGCCAAAATGGTCTTCCAGGCCATTCATGATCTTCTCCCAGGAACGGGCGGGAAGAAACCCGGGCTGATAAGGAAAATGGCAACCACCGCACCCTTCCACATAAAAATGTTGCGCCGCTGGTGTTCCGCTTGGCTCGGGTTCGCCGAACCAGCGCTCCAGGAAACCGCGCTCATCGCCTTTTCGTTCATGATGATGATCGTCATCGGCGAGAAGCGTCCCGGAGCCACACAAAACCGCGGCCGCCAGCATCAGAACAGTCTTAGTATTGCTCGGTTTCATAAGCATCTCCAGATTCTAGCCTTGATCAGTTGTTCTTGATAAACGCCATCAGGTCACCCTTCTCCTGGGGCGTGCACTCGCGGCCCAGCGTCCACTTGCAGTTGCGCTTGAACCACTTCTCGATCTTCTTCGCATCGGTGAGCCGCTCG
>JBNKPL010000101.1:0-7672 GCA_050295355.1 Sedimenticolaceae bacterium | reverse complement strand
AATCGCAATTTTAGCGAATTTATTATGCTAGCTCCTCCCATTGCAATATAACTATCTGTTTTTGTTGATCTTTACTGCGCCAGGGGGTAAGCTTTGCGCCTTTTCCCAGACAGCATGAGAAACGGGGCGTAAATTGAGCCAATCCTCCAATCCGGTCTTCCGTGTCCGCCCCGGCGGCGCCCTCCAGGGCACCCTGCGGGTGCCCGGCGACAAATCCATCTCCCATCGCTCCATCATGCTCGGTTCCCTGGCCGATGGGGTGACCCGCGTAAGCGGATTTCTGGAAGGGGAGGATAGCCTGGCCACCCTGCGTGCCTTCCGCGCCATGGGGGTGGAGATCGAAGGCCCGGATAACGGACAAGTAGTGATTCACGGCGTGGGGATGCACGGGCTGCAAGCCCCGCAGCAGCCCCTGGATCTGGGTAACTCAGGCACTTCCATGCGTCTGCTCTCCGGTCTGCTGGCGGGGCAGGGGTTTGATTCCACATTGGTGGGCGACAGTTCCCTCTCGTCGCGTCCCATGCGGCGGGTCACCGATCCGCTGGCCCTGATGGGGGCGGAGATCGGCGCCACCGAGAAGGGCACCGCACCCCTGATGATCCACGGCGGCAAGGTGCTGAAAGGCATCCACTATCCGATGCCGGTAGCCAGCGCCCAGGTGAAGTCCTCACTGCTGCTGGCCGGGCTCTATGCGGAGGGCGAGACCTGCGTGACCGAACCGGCCCCCACCCGGGACCATACGGAGCGGATGCTGCGGGGATTCGGTTATTCGGTGACGCGCGCAGGAGACCGTATTTGTCTGCGGGGGGGAGGGAAGCTTTCGGCCTGCGATCTGGATGTGCCGGCGGATATCTCCTCCGCCGCCTTCTTTCTGGTGGGCGCCTCAATCACGCCCGGTTCCGATCTGCTGCTGGAGCATGTGGGCATGAATCCCACCCGCGACGGGGTGATCACCATCCTGCGCCTGATGGGCGCGGATATCGAAGTAATGAATGAGCGGGATGTGGGCGGCGAGCCGGTGGCGGATCTGCGGGTGCGTTCCGCGCCCCTGAAAGGGATTCGCATCCCGGAAGATCAGGTGCCCCTGGCCATCGATGAGTTTCCGGCCCTCTTCATCGCCGCCGCCTGCGCCGAAGGCGAGACCCTCCTTACAGGCGCGGAAGAGCTGCGGGTGAAGGAGAGCGACCGTATCCAGGTGATGGTGGACGGCCTCAAAGCCTTGGGGGTGGATGCCGAAGCGAGAGAGGACGGCGCGCTGATCCGCGGCGGCGCCATCAGTGGTGGCGAGGTGGATAGCCACGGGGACCATCGCATCGCCATGTCCTTTGCCATGGCCGCCCTGCGCGCCGAAGGGGAAATCCGGATTCTCGACTGCGCCAATGTGAATACCTCCTTTCCCGGTTTCGTCGCCCTGGCCGCCGGCGCCGGGCTTGGCGTGGAGGTGGAGGCGTAGCCATGGCCGCTGTAATCACCATCGACGGACCTAGCGGGTCCGGCAAGGGGACCATTGCCGAACGGTTGGCGAAGCGCCTGGGATGGCACTGTCTGGATAGCGGTGCGCTCTACCGTCTGGTTGGATTTGCCGCTGAACGTGCAGGTATCAGTTTCGATGATGCTGCCAAATTAGCCGAAATTGCGCGCTCCATGAGTGTTGAGTTTCGTTCCGGACAGGTGCTGCTGAATGGTGAGGACGTATCTTCCGCCATCCGTACCGAAACGGCGGGCAACGCGGCCTCCAAGGTGGCGGCGCTGCCCGAGGTGCGCGAGGCGTTGCTGCAGTGGCAGCGGGATTACGCCAGAGAGCCCGGTCTGGTGGCGGATGGGCGCGATATGGGGAGCGTGGTTTTTCCGAATGCGGAGGTGAAGATCTTTCTTACCGCAAGTGCCGAAATACGGGCGGAAAGACGTTATAAGCAGTTGAAAGAAAAAGGATTAGATGTTAGTTTAGCCAGCCTCGTTACGGAGATACGGGAACGTGATGAACGTGACCAGAACCGTAGCGTGGCTCCACTGAAGGCGCCTGCCGCTGCGCTGGAAGTGGAATCGACCGCACTCTCTATTGAAGAGGTGCTGGATCGGGTACTGGACCGGGTGCGAAGCGCCTTTCCCAAACTCGATGTTTAGGTGGGCTCGCCGCTGGTAACAGAAGGTGAGCCTTTGTTTTTAACTACAACCGCCGGTCGGTTTCGGCTGATCAGGCGAATGATGCGGCATATTTAGGATTATCAACCCATGACCGAAAGCTTTGCAGAACTTTTTGAACAGAGTGTTGCTAACACTCAGCTGAAACCCGGTGCCATCGTAATCGGCACCGTTCTCGACATCACCAACGACGCGGTGATCGTCAACGCCGGACTGAAATCGGAAGGCGTTATCCCTAAAGCCCAGTTTTTGAATGCCGATGGCGATATTGAAGTCGCGATCGGCGATCAGGTGGAAGTCGCGCTGGATACCGTGGAAGACGGTTTCGGCGCCACCCGCCTGTCCCGTGACAAGGCCAAGCGCAACACCGCTTGGGCCGTTCTGGAGAAGGCTTTCGAGGCGGAAGAGACCGTGATCGGCCGCATCAACGGCAAGGTAAAGGGCGGTTTCACCGTCGAACTCAGCGAGATTCGCGCCTTCCTGCCCGGCTCCCTGGTGGATGTGCGCCCGGTGCGCGACACCTCCTACCTGGAAGGCAAGGACCTGGAATTCAAGGTGATCAAGCTGGATCGCCGCCGCAACAACGTAGTGGTCTCCCGCCGCGCCGTGGTCGAGACCGAATACAGCGCCGAGCGCGAGGCCCTGCTGGAGAGCCTGGAAGAGGGTATGGAGGTCAAGGGTATCGTCAAGAACCTGACCGACTACGGCGCCTTCGTGGACCTGGGCGGTATCGACGGCCTGCTGCACATCACCGACATGGCCTGGAAACGCGTCAAGCATCCCTCCGAAGTGGTGGAGATCGGTGACGAGGTACAGGTCAAGATCCTCAAGTTCGACCGCGACAAGCAGCGCGTATCCCTCGGCCTCAAGCAGATGGGTGACGATCCGTGGGTCAATATCGCCCGCCGTTACCCGGAGCAGACCCGCCTGTTCGGCAAGGTCACCAACCTGGCCGACTACGGCTGCTTCGTGGAGATCGAAGAGGGCGTGGAAGGCCTGGTGCACGTCTCCGAAATGGATTGGACCAACAAGAACACCCACCCCTCCAAGCTGGTGCAGCTGGGCGACGAGGTGGAGGTGATGGTGCTGGATATCGACGAAGAGCGTCGCCGCATCTCTCTCGGCATGAAGCAGTGCCAGGCCAATCCGTGGGATGAGTTCGCCGCCAACCACAAGAAGGGCGATCACGTTACCGGCAAGATCAAGTCCATTACCGATTTCGGTATCTTCATCGGACTGGACGGCGGTATCGACGGACTGGTTCATCTGTCCGACATCTCCTGGGATGAGGCCGGAGAAGAGGCGGTACGCAATTTCAAGAAGGGTGAAGAGCTGGAAGCCGTGGTGCTGTCCGTCGATCCCGAGCGTGAGCGCATCTCCCTCGGTATCAAGCACCTGGATCAGGACCCCTTCTCCAGTTTCGTAGGCACCCACGCTAAGGGCTGCATCGTCACCGGTACGGTGAAGGAAGTGGATCCCAAGGGCGCGGTAATTACCCTGGAAGAAGGCGTCGAGGGCTATCTGCGTGCTTCTGAACTCTCCCGTGACCGGGTGGAGGATGCACGCGCCGTGCTGAAAGAGGGTGAGGAGATTGAGGCCAAGTTCCTCGGTGTAGACCGTAAGAACCGCACCATCTCCCTCTCTATCAAAGCGAAGGATGCCGATGAAGAACAGGCGGCTATCAAGAGCTACGCTCCGGGCACTCAAGCCGGCGGTGCTACCTTGGGCGATCTGCTCAAAGAGCAGATGAGCGAAGATGAGTGATAGTCCTTCGTGTAATGTAAAATAAGCTAGAGTAAACCGGCGGCCGAAAGGCCGCCGGACATTGCTTAGGGGAATCGACAAGAATGACAAAATCTGAGCTGATTGATGTCATCGCCAGGGAACAGAGTCATCTCGCCTACCGTGATGTAGAGTTGGCGGTGAAATGTATCTTGGAGCATATGAGCCAGGCGCTCGCGTCAGGTGAGCGGATCGAAATTCGGGGCTTCGGCAGTTTTTCCCTGCACTATCGTCCGCCTCGGCAGGGGCGTAATCCCAAGACCGGCGCCTCGGTTGCGCTGGCTGGTAAATATGTACCCCATTTCAAACCCGGAAAGGAACTGCGCGAGCGGGTTAATCAGGTGTTTGACGAACAACTGGCCGCTGAAGAAGAGTAACGTTTTCGCTATCTCCCTCCTGGCTGGGAGTGGGCGCCTGTAGGTGCCCTAGCTGTGTCATGAGTCAGCCTCTTCAGCAATCCATTCCATATCATCCCGACAGTGCCCGCCTGTTTGAGGCGATTGCCCACAGGCCCTGGTCCGTGTTCCTGGATAGCGGCCGGCCCGGTACGCAGCAGGGACGGTTCGATATCCTCGCCTCTGATCCTGGCGCCACCCTGGTCTGCCGCGGGACCACCACACAGATCGTAAACCGCAGCGGTTCGCTGCGTTCTTCCGATGATCCGTTCAACCTGCTACGGGCGCACCTGAATGCCGTCCCCGGTCCCGACACTGGTTTGCCCTTCACAGGCGGAGCGATCGGTTATTTTGGCTACGATCTTGCCTGGCGGCTGGAGCGACTTCCACCACCCGGCGACAGGAGTATCGGGATGCCCGATATGGCGCTGGGCATTTACGATTGGGCAGTGGTGGTGGACCATCAGGAACAGCGAAGCTGGCTGGTGGGTCAGGGGCGGGATGAGGCCACACGACAGCGTTGGCCGGAACTGGTGCGGATGTTTTCAGCGCCTCATCCAGTGTCCGCCGCACAGCCACTTAGGGTCAACGGGCATGTATGGTCGAATTTTCCAAAGGAGCAATATGCCGCCGCCTTTGCACGGATTCAGGAGTATATCCACGAAGGCGACTGTTATCAGGTGAATCTTAGCCAACGCTTTGAGGGGGCAGCCACTGGTGATCCCTGGGCTGGCTACCAGGTTATGCGGCAGATCAATCCGTCTCCCTACTCGGCCTATATCAATCTACCGGACGGTCAAATACTGAGTAACTCCCCCGAACGGTTCTTGCGCGTTAGTGGCGGTGAGGTGGAGACCCGCCCGATCAAGGGTACACGGCCCCGCTCCAGTGATGCCGAGCAGGATCGGCGATTGGCGGAGGAACTGCGTAATAGTGAAAAGGATAGAGCGGAAAACCTTATGATCGTAGACCTGCTGCGCAATGATTTGGGGAAAAGCTGTATCCCGGGAACGGTACAGACCTCGGAGATGTTTGCGGTGGAGAGTTTTCCCACGGTCCATCACCTGGTGAGCACCATCCGGGGCAGGTTGGCCGAGGGCAGCGATGCCATTGCCCTATTGCGGGGCTGTTTCCCCGGCGGTTCCATAACCGGCGCGCCCAAGGCGAGGGCGATGGAGATCATTGAGGAGTTGGAGCCTAACCGCCGTGGGGTCTACTGCGGCTCTATCGGCTATTTGGGTTTTAATGGTGCCCTGGATAGCAGCATCGTGATCCGTACCCTGTTCCACCATAACGGTAAGGTCCACTTTTCTAGTGGCGGTGGTATCGTGGCCGATTCGGAAATGGAGCAGGAATATCAGGAGACCCTTGATAAAGCCGCGGCGATCATGACCGCTCTCGGTTGCGCCAGCGATGATAATCCCACTAGTGTTAACAGGCCCTAGATAATCAGCAGCAACATACCGCCGAATCCGATCATCGGCATACGAAACTGCAGTAGCAGCTTACGCAGGGCGGGGCCGGTTCGTTTACGGGCCATGAGAGAGGGGACGACATCACGTTGCTGGTCGCGCATGATAAAGGTGCTGTGCTGGTTCATCTTGTGTTCCTCGCAGGTGGCGGGTTGCTATATTACTGTTTGCAGGCGTCTTATTTAGGGACATCCCCAAGTCGTCTGACGAATAAGGCGTTCTTAATATGTTCTACGTTAACACAAAGAGAACGGAAAGAGAACAAGTTTTTTGAACAATCGTGGCATGACCGCGGCGAAGCTGCAGGTTTGAAACAATGGGTATACAAGACAAACGCCTACAAGCCTGTGTAGAATTCATCTGCAGCAGGGGGTGTCAGTCGGTGCGAAGGGATATCGAGATACTGGAAAATGCTGGTGAGCTAGCGGAAACACGGGGATTGACTGCAGCCGAGCGAGCTTCGGTATTAGAAGAGTTGAAGTCCATCATGGCGGTGTATGGTGATAGTTGCCGTATCCCCGGCGAATTGTGAACGTAGAAATAAGAGATCGGTCAGTTACATGTCTTTTTCAAGAAAAGTAAAGAACAAAGAACTTCGGGATACCGTCTATTCCGCTAAATCAAAGATCCACGGCACTGGCCTGTTCGCCAATCGGCACATAGAAGAGGGCGAGTATATCGGCACCTACCACGGGCCGAAGACGAAAAAGAACGGAACCTACGTGCTGTGGGTGTACGAAAAGGGTGAGAAAAAGAAGCCGATAGGATGTAATGGCAAAAACCTGCTGCGCTTTCTTAATCACTCCGAAGACTATAATGCCGAGTTTGACGGACGGGATTTGTATGCAATCGCCGAAATTGATCCCCATCAGGAGATCACCTTCGACTACGGCTGGTGAACCTGCGCGGGTTTTAGTGATAACTCCGCATCTGTCCCACTAATATGCCCTGAATTTCCACCTGATCGGGTGAATATTTCATCGGGCGCATACTGCTGTTGGCGGGGTGCAGGATCACCACCCCCTTGCGCTGCTCAATCCGTTTCAGGGTGGCTTCTGATCCATCCACCAGCGCGACCACGATCTCGCCATTGCGGGCGCTGTCCCGCTGCTCCACAACGATGTAGTCCCCGTCCAGAATACCCTCTTCAATCATGGAGTCCCCGCGAACCTGCAGCACATAGCATGGCTTGGTGGTGCGAAGACTATCTGGGATCTGCAGGTACTCCCGCTGCTCAATCGCTTCGATGGGCGAACCCGCGGCAATATAGCCCAGCATGGGGAGTTCATCCTCATTTGGGGTGGCGCCAGTGAGGCGGATGCCGCGGCGCTGGTTGTTCATGGGTTCCACCAGCCCGGCATCAATCAACGCCTGGATCTGCTTGTGCAGCGAACCCTTGGAACTGAGCCCAAGGGCGATACAGAGCTCGTCCAGTGTGGGGGGATAGGCAAACTCGTCCAGATTGTCCAGCAGATAGTCGTAAATCTCTTGTTGCCGACGGGTAAGATGGGCGATCATGATCGGGTTTCCTGTTCTATTACGGTTCTATAATAGCCTACTATAGAACAAATGGGAAACGTTTGCACCCGTTGAAATAGGGGGCTGCCGCTGCTACGAGAAAACCTCGACCCGGTTCCTGCCCGATTGCTTGGCGTGATAGAGCGCCTTGTCGGCGTCATCCAGTAACTTGGTGATCGGAAACGATGGGTCGGGCAGGTGCACGGCTACGCCAAGGCTCAGGGTTACCAGTTTGGTGTCCCGATTCCCTTCGTGCGTGATCCGCAGATTTTCGACGGTCGAGCGCAGGTTCTCCGCTACGCAGAGGGCGCCATCCCGGTCTGTATTGGGCAGAATCGCACAGAACTCCTCACCGCCGAAACG
>JBNKPL010000100.1:0-7702 GCA_050295355.1 Sedimenticolaceae bacterium | reverse complement strand
GGCAGCACGGTGACCGGGGTGGCGGCCGTTGTGTCCATGGCGGGAGCCGGTTCGGGGGAGTCGCCGCTTTCCGGCTCCGGTTCCAACTCTGGCGTGGGCAGGGCGGCTGTCGCTTTCTGGGTCACGGGTGTAACCGCGGAGGGCAGCGGACGGCTGGGTCCGGGGGGTGGTTTGGGCGGCTCCTCGGAAGCGATCTCCATCAGTTTCAATCCGGCCGCCGCCAGCAGCAGCACCAAAACGGCGGCGCCCAGCAGGATCAAGGTGCGCTTGTTGGTTCCGGCCGTTTTACCTGCGGGATCTTCGCCAACGCTGTTCTGCGCCGGCGCTACCGGCCCCGCCTCTGCCAACTCCCGGTCGCTTTGCAGTTTTTTGAGGGCACGGTAGATGATGCTCACAACTGGTTGACCTTGAGGATGATGACCAGCTCGCGGACCTCCTGTGTCATGGTGTCATTGGAGAAGAGGCCGCCCACATAGGGGATGCTGCTCAGCACCGGCAGTCCGTCGGTATCGCGGGCCCGGACATCGTCGATCAGGCCGCCGAGGACCACGGTCTCGCCGTCTTGCATTTCGATGGTGGTGCTCATCTCCTTCAGATTCACCTGGGGCAGGGTGATGGCGGAGTTCTGGATGGTGATCAGTTGCAGGCTGTCGGGCTCCACGTCGCTCTTGATGGGGTGGATGGAGAGCGAGATCTTGCCGTCGTCGCCGATAAAGGGGATCACGCCCAGCAGCAGGCCGTCGAACACCGTATCGGTCTCGATCTCCGTGGAGGTGGTGGCGGTGGTGGTGGTGGTGGCCGCCGTGGTGGTGGTGGTGGTCTCGCGGATGAAGGTGTTGCTGCGTCCCACGCTGATCATCGCCGGCTGCCCGTGGCGGGCGCGGATGGTGGGGTTGGATAGCACATGGACTTCGCCGAAGTTCTCCAGCAGGGAGACCGCGAACAGCAGGGAGCCGAGTCCGGTGGTGCGGGAGAAGATGAGGCCGAATTCAGGCGTCGTGGTGCCGGGGGTGTTGCTGCGGTTCACCGCGCCCGTCAGATCGATGGACTGGGTGATGCCGCGGGAGACCACCCCGGTGGCGGTGCTGTCCATGACGTTGCGCAGGAAGGACCAGTCCACGCCGTATTGGTAGCCGTCGGAGAGGGCCAGCTCCAGAATCCGCGCCTCGATGAGAATCTGGCGGCCGAGCATGTCCTTGAACCGCTCCACCAGCTTGCCGGCGGACTGGATCACGGAGGGGCGGTCCTTGAGGTAGAGGGTGCCGGCCAGGCGGTTGACCGTCATCACGCCGTTGCTGGACAGCACGCCGCGCAGCATGGTGTCCAGCACCTCATAGGGGTTGGAGGAGGCGCCGCCGCCGCCGGAGAGGCGGAAATTCCCGGTCAGGCTGTCGCTGGCGGTGCCGCCGCCGGTGCCGAGTACGTCCCCACCCACCTCGTAGGAGGCGGTGGTGTTGCTCTCGATAAAGTCGAGATGAAAGATCTTCTCCTGGTAGGGGGTGATGCGCAGGATATTGCCGTCGATCTCCCCATACAGGTCCGCGATACGCAGGATCTCGCGCAACACCGCGGAGGCGGGCACCCGGTCGAAATGGAGGCCGATGATGCGTTCTTCGGTGGCGAGATCGGGGTGCAGCGACAGGTTCATGCCGGTTTCACGCGCCAGGGCGTTCAGCACATGCTGGACGTTTTCGTTATCAATGGCGAAGGAGACCTCGATATCGTCCAGCGGGTCATAGGCCGGCAGTACCGGCTGCAAGGGGGTCTGCTTCGGACTTTTCCGGGGCAGGCTCTGTTGCAGGCTCTCCTGCTGCTGCGCAAACCGCTGGGACTGCATTTCGATGCGTTGACGCAGGGATTGGTAGGGGTCCGGCTCCCGCTCCTTGGTGGTCTGGTAAGAGCAGCCGGCGCTTAGCAGCAGACATGTGGTTGCGAGCAGCCGGGTCAGGGCAGGGTGGTTCTGGAATATCATCTGTTTCATCTATGGCGCCTTGGCGTCGGTTTCTTCTGCGGCATCCGGCATCGCCTCTATGTTGGCGACCTCCACCCATTTTCTGGTGCCGTGCCAGTCCAATAATACCCTGTCCGGGAGTATCTTGACGATACGCGTGCCGTCCAGCAGGGTGTCGCCCTGCTGCTGGAAACGGCCGTCGATCACGCAGAAACGGTTGTTATTCGAGACGAACGCCATGGTGACGTTGAAGTCACGCAGGAAACGGCTCGGGGTGCGCTGGGGCCGGCCCCATGGCTCTTCGGCCATCGGCGTGTAGCCGAACATGCGCAGGTCCAGCCTTTTCTCTTCCTGCTCGGGCGGCGCCACCATGCGCGCCAGATTGCCCTTGAATTCGCGGATCGAGCGTTGCTGTTTCTGGTCCACACTGGGCACCGGGGTAAGGGGCGGAAGCCCTGTTTGTCTCTTTTGGTTGCTGGGTTGGTCCAGTTCCAGGTAGAGATAGCCGCCGCTCACCAGCAGGGAGAGGGTCAGCAGGCCGGCGATCAGAATGCCCTGATCCTTGGGGCTAATCATTCCCAACCTCCCGCTGCATCTTGAGCATAAAACTGGAGGCGTCGATGTTGGTGACGAACTGCTGATTCATGATCCGGTAGCCGAGACGGCGCAGGGCGGTCAAAAACCGCTGGTGCGCCCCCTGGGCCTGATGGAAGGTGGCGTCGACCTGGCCGACCATCTGCACCTGGAGTTGCCCCTCCTGCTGCTCGACGGTCAGGGAGTGGACCGTTACCCCCATGGGCACGGCGCCGGAGATCTCGTTGATGATGGTCCGGTAGGAGGGGGTCTGGCGGACATCGCGCAACTCCCCGGCAAAGGAGAGCAGGGGCGGGAACGCCTCCGGCAGTTTGGGCATCGAACTGGTTTCACGGTTGATCTCCTGCTGCAGGCCGTTGGCCTCGTCCTCAATGGAGGAGCCAAGCCAGGAGAGCCACAGGCCGGTCAGGGCCAGTCCGGCGCTGAGGAGGAACAGGGCGGCGGTGACCATGGGCGCGAGACGGCCGCTGTAATGGCGCGCGATGTCCGCTTTCGGCAGGGCCGCGCGCGAGGCGCTGATCTGGGTCAGTACCCCGGGCAGGGAGGTTTTATACTCCCGTTCCCCCAGGCGGTAGCTCTCGGCGGGGAGTTCCTTCGCCTCGATGCCCAGTTCCGAGGCCAGGTTCTGTAAGGCGTTATGAAACTGCTGATTGTCCAGCAGCCAATGGAAGCCCACCAGCTTGGAGAGCTGGATATGTTTTTCCCGGCTCACGGTAAGCAGTTCCTGTTGCACCGAGTCCCACAGGGTGAGCATGGACATCTCGTCCGTGGCGTAGGCGGTCATGCGGGTGACGGAGTAGACCTGGCTGCTGCTGCCCACCAGCAACTCCATGTAGCGGCCGTGGCCGAACAGCACGGCGACGGGACTGGAGCCGGCGGTCTGCCGCAGCACATGCCACAGGGCCTCGTACACGGGGAACAGCAGAAGGGAGTGGCTATGGTTGGAAACCAGGCTCAGATACTGGTGATAGATGGAGGTGGGGAGGGCGGTGAAAAACAGCTCACTGGAGCCTTTGGCCCGTTTCTTTTTCCAGTGGGTGACGATGTGGGCCGACTCCTCGATCTCGCCCATCTCCCGCAACTGTTTCCACACCAGCATCTCGGCGTATTTGGCCTCGGTCTCCACCAGCATCACCCGGCTCAGGGAGTCCTGGAAATCGGAAAACAGCACCACTTCGCCTTCGATCTCCCGCGAATCGAGCAGCGGTTTCAGGGTGCGGCCTTCCACCTGGTGGAGTTCGCCCTCCAGTTCAATCACCAGTCCGGGACGGGAAGAGAACAACACTATTGTCTCCTCACCAGAAAGGTGCCCCGCAGCCTGAGGGCGGCGTCTTTCCCCTCCTGGAGCGCCAGCGGCTCGGCAGGCTGATTTTCTCCCGCGGTGGCGGACTCTTCTTCCACGGCGGGAATAACGGGAGGTGGCGCCCCGGTTGCGCTGTTTTCTCCGCTGGCGGAGGGCAGCCGGATCTCCAGGGCGCCGGGCTTGAAGTAGTAGGCGAGGCCGTGATTGGCCTGGATCAGGAGGTTCTCCAGTTCGTCAAACTGCACCGCCCGCTGCATATCGATCTCGTAGCGGTCCCAGTTCTCGGGCAGCGCCCCGCTGCGTTTCGCCTCCTCCACCAGGGTTTCCGCCTGTTGCGCGAAGGTGGCGTACTGGCGGAGTTGCCGCTGATTGCGCAACTGCCGTTCGCGGTACTTTTGCAGCGCATCCAGCCGCTCCTGCTGCTGGCTATAGTGCTGGTAGTTATCGGTAAAGTAATAGACCGAGGCTGGCACGGCGCAGGCCGTGACCAGCCCCAGGATCAAGAGCAGATGGCGCATCTGCCTGGTATCAGAGGGTCAGCCGGTGGACCGCGGCGTCGTTGTTGGCCGGGGGGGTCTCCGCGCTGGGCCAGTCATTGGTATTAATCCCTCCGTTGTTGGGAGATAGTTCAAAGACGAAATCGCCATCGGTACCGTCGGTGGTGCCGTCGATGATGCGGTCCAGGGCGATACCCAGATCATTGGGGATGCCGCCCGTATAGGCGCCGTTGTTGTTGTGGTCGGACATGAGCACGATGCAGTTGCCGTAGCCCATGTTGGAGCGAAAGGAGAGCTCCAGCGGATACTGGTTGCCGTTGCTGGCGTTGTAGCGGCGCTGGAATTCATTACCCGTTGGGCCTTCCGACGGTCCCTCCAGACCCACCGCAGCCAGTTGAGCCCGAATATTATCCTGGGTCACCGCGTTGTCGATGATACCGTCGCGGGTGGCGTTGTCATCGGAGGCGTCGTCGCCGAGGATCCAGCCCGTGCGGTCGTAGTAGTTGTTATAGGTAACCACCCACTCCTTGATCCAGGCGTTGTAGAGCTTTTTCTGTTCGCCGCTGCGGATCAGGTCTTTGCCCTTGATCACCGCACCCAGGATGATGCCGATGATGATGAGAACGATGGAGAGTTCCACCAGGGTGAAACCCCGCTGTTTCCGGGAGAGTGTTGCCTGAGTGGCAATCTGTAAATTCATGGTCAATGGCCTCCTGATGGATTGCTGGTGAGTGGTCTCTGAATATATTGTGAACTTGGTATTCGCCTAGTCAGCAGCCTTCCTGAAAGCGGTGCGGCCTGCTTTGCCCGGGTCTGCTGGGCTTTCCGAGGCCGGTTCCCCCTCTTGCCGAGGATTCCATGGTTTTCCAATCCAAGATCACGGACTCCATATAAAATGTGCTATTTCCGTGAGAATTTTAGGGGATGACCCCTGTTGTCCCGATCCTATACATTGCATTTATTATCTGCTGAAATTATGAATGAATTGCCCCCTTAGGGGAAGTAGTCTCTCCGTATGCGATTCCACGAGTACGTCCCGGCCGCGTGCCGGCATAAATCAACGGGTATCAAGGAGTTATGAGTGGCGGATAAACACAAAAAGCCTTTTTTGAAGGAGAATCGGGATAGTCTCCGGGTGCAGATCCCGCAAGGGGAGAGAGCCCCTGTATTCGAGCTGGACGGCAAACAGGTCAGGATACTGGACGTTTCCGAGAAGGCGATCCGTTTTGACAAACCTGGGGGGGAGGCGCAGGAGAAAAACGGCCGCATCGAGTACGGCAACGGCCAGTTCGTCTATTTCTCCGCCGAGACCCTGCGCGAGAGCGACGATGACGCCGTGCTGATGTTTTGCGGCGAGGTGGCGGATCAGTTTCGCGACTATTACCAGCATCTGAGCGAGTCCCAGGCACAGCAAGACCCCGAGGATGAGCGCCGGGCCTCCCGCCGGGTGAAATGCAAAAAAGGGCAGGTCAACATCATAATTGATGACAAGGTATATGACGCCATCGACATGTCGGACCGGGCGGTGCGGATCGACAAGGATAACGGCCGGGAACGTAAATACTACCGGGGGCAGATTGTTTTCTCGGACGGCACCAAGTACTCCATTGAGGGGGAGTGCGTCCACTCCAGCAGCCGCGGAACGGTGGTGCTGTTCTCTCACAAGCGCCTGCCCTTGAGTGTTATCGCCAAAGAGGTGCTCACCGACCTGGACGAATATTGGTAGTCCGCCTCTACGGGACACCGTCCTCCCGCCCCGCCCCGATGCAACAATCCGGCTAGTGGTGTACTATTCGCGCTTCATTATCGAATGAGGCGCGGCATGCAGGACCTGAACCCGATCACCAGCAAAATCAGTCAATTACAAGGGCGCTCCGACTCCCTTAGGGGGTACCTTTGACTATGAGGCAAAGAGAGAGCGACTGACCGAGGTTCTGCGCGAGCTGGAAGATCCCGCAATCTGGAATAACCCGGACCAGGCTCAGGCCCTGGGCAAGGAGCGCGCCTCCCTGGAGGGCGTGGTGGCTACCCTGGATGAACTGGCGGAGGGATTGGCGGACGCCAGGGATCTTTTGGAGATGGCGGTGGAGGAGGGTGACGAAGAGACCGTGGATGCGGTAGTCGCCGATCTTGAGGGTTATGAGAGTAAGGTCTCCGATCTCGAATTCCGCCGCATGTTCTCTGGCGAAATGGACCCCAACAACGCCTTCCTCGATATCCAGGCGGGCTCCGGCGGCACCGAGGCCCAGGATTGGGCGGAGATGCTGCTGCGCATGTACCTGCGCTGGGGCGAGGCCCACGGCTTCAAGACCGAACTGATGGAGTGCTCCGCGGGGGAAGTGGCGGGGATCAAGTCCGCCACCATCAAGTTTGACGGCGACTACGCCTTCGGCTGGCTGCGCACCGAAACGGGCGTGCATCGGCTGGTGCGCAAATCGCCTTTTGACTCCGGCGGGCGGCGCCATACCTCTTTTTCATCGGTCTTCGTATCGCCCGAGATCGATGACACGGTGGAGATTGAGATCAATCCCGCCGATGTGCGCACCGATACCTACCGCGCCTCAGGCGCGGGCGGTCAGCATGTGAACAAGACCGACTCGGCGGTGCGTCTCACCCACGAACCCACGGGTATCGTGGTGCAGTGCCAGAACGACCGCTCCCAGCACAAGAACCGCGACCAGGCGTGGAAACAGCTCAAGGCCAAGCTCTACGAACTGGAGATCCAGAAACGCAGCGAAAGCGCCCAGGCGCTGGAAGAGACCAAGGCCGATATCGGCTGGGGTAGCCAGATCCGCTCCTATGTGCTGGACCAGTCGCGGATCAAGGACTTGCGCACCAATGTAGAGACCGGCAATACCCAGGCGGTGTTGGACGGCGGACTAGATATGTTTATCGAGGCCAGCCTCAAGAGCGGTTTATAAACCGCCAAGGGCGCTAAGAACGCAAAGATATCGAATATTTTAGCGAATAGTCGGTTATAGATAGTGTACCTTCGCGATCTTTGCGTACTTTGCGGTTACCTTTTGGTATTAGAGATATAAATCCAATGAGTGATGAGATCCAAGACGAGAACAAACTGATTGCCCAGCGGCGCGAGAAGCTGGCCCGCCTGCGCGAGCAGGGCATCGCCTTCCCCAACGACTTCCGCCGCGACAGCCTGTGCGCCGACCTGCAGAAGGCGTACGAGGGCAAGAGCAAGGAGGAGCTGGAGGCCGCGGCCATTCCGGTCAAGATCGCCGGTCGCATTATGCTCAACCGCGGTGCCTTCATGGTGCTGCAGGACACCTCCGGTCGCCTGCAGGTTTACGTGGACCGCAAGGGCCTGCCGGCCGAGACGCTGGAGGCGATCAAGACCTG
>JBNKPL010000099.1:0-7959 GCA_050295355.1 Sedimenticolaceae bacterium | reverse complement strand
AGCAACTTATCCCGTGCCGGTATTTGCCAGCATGAACAGCTCCAGCAGCATCGCCTCCTGTCCCGGGTCGTGGCGAGGGAGTTCCTGAAGATTGCTTCCCCCCTGGCGCTGGTGTCGGCGCTGGCCATTGTGGCGTTCCAGGTGCAGAGTTTCCGCTACCAGCTGGTGGATCTGCGCACCCACGGCGAGGCCAGCGTGCAGGCAAGCAGTGAAGCCATCTACAAGGATTTCATAGACGCCAGCGCGGATCTGCGTGTGCTTGCGGCCTCCACTTCGCTGCAAAGGGTTCTGGATTTTGGTGGCGCCCAAGAAACGGAACATGCCGCCCGGGATTTTCTCGCCCTTGTCGCCTTTAAAAAGAAATACGATCAGGTTCGCTATATTGATGCCCAGGGCATGGAGGTAATCCGGGTCAATTTCGAAAACGGGGCGCCCCTGATTGTTCCCAGGGGGCAGTTGCAGAACAAGGCGGACCGGTACTATTTTCGCGACACCATGTCGTTGTCCAAGGGGCAAGTCTTTGTGTCGCCGCTGGATTTGAATATCGAGCAGGGACAGATAGAGCAGCCCCGCAAGCCGATGATCCGGTTCGGTATGCCGCTGTACGATTCGGCGGGTGTCAAAAAGGGCGCGCTGATCATTAACTATCTGGGTGACAATTTTCTTGACCACCTGCGGAAACTGCAGGGCACCAAGGGGAACAAGACCATGCTGCTCAATTCGGACGGTTACTGGCTGCTGGCGCCGGAGCCGGAGGATGAGTGGGGTTTTATGTTTCAAAACGGGCGCCGTTTTCAGAGCCGGTACCTGAATGCCTGGCAGACTTTTCAGCAGCACCCCAGCGGGGTACATCACAATGGACAGGGGATTTTTGCCTATACCGCCATCCATCCCATGCAGAATGAACAAGTCTCCAGTACCGGGTCGGCGGAGGCGTTCGCGCCCTCGGCCGGCATGCGCAAGAGCGATGAATATGTCTGGTTTCTGGTCTCCCATTTTCCAATGCAGGTCATTGAAGCGATAAAGATGCAGCGCTGGCGCGTGGGTTTGTTGCAGTACGGCGTGCTGTTGCTGATTCTGATTCCGCTAACCTTGGCGTTCGCCTGGGCCCGGGTGCGCCAGCGCGCTGCCGATTCGTTGGTGGAGCGCCTGGAACAGCGGATGCGTGACATCACCAAGTCCCTGGCGGTGGGTCTGTTCGTACTGGATCAGGAAGGGCGGTTGAGCATGATGAATCCAGAGGCGGAGCGTCTTTTGGGCTGGAGCGAAGAGGAGCTGTGCGGCGAGGAGATCCATGACCTGATCCGGCTGCCGGAGGAGACGGCGGGAGACGGGGATGAGATTACAGCGCCGCAAAACGTATTTAGCTTCCAGGAATATCATGGTGATGACGGCCGGTTCCAGCGCAAGGACGGCTCCAGTTTTCATGTCTCCTATGTGGTGTCGCCCTTGATGATCGGTAACCAGTCGGCGGGAAATGTGGTCTCGTTCCTGGATATCTCGGAACGAAAAAAAATGGAGTTGGAACTGGCGCGGATGGCGACCCGGGATGATCTGACCGGATTGCATAACCGGCGCGAACTGAACCGGCGCCTGGAGGATGAACTGCGTCGCGCCGAGCGCTATGAGCAGCAGTTCTCCGTCTGGATGCTGGATATCGACCACTTCAAAAAGATTAATGATACCTACGGCCATCAAATCGGCGACCGGGTGTTGGAGAATCTGGCCGTCAATCTGGTGCGGATGTTGCGGGATACGGATGTGGTCGCCCGCTACGGGGGCGAGGAGTTCATTATTATCCTGCCGCACACCAGCCTTGAACAATCCGCGAGCATGGCCGAGCGCATCTGCACGGCGGTAGCTGGAATGACCTTCGCCCTGAACGGAAGTGGCGATCTCTCCATTACCGTCAGTATCGGTGTGGCCAGTTATCCGCGGCACGGCGCGAGCGGAGACGATCTGGTCAATACCGCCGATCAGGGTCTGTATGCGGCCAAACAGGGCGGACGCAACCAGGTCCGTATCGGCCCTGATCCCTGATCCGCCTCGGCGGGTCATCCCCTCAAAACTTCCATTTCATCCCGCTTTCCTGGCGTCAGAACGCTATCTTTTACTCTTTTCCGCACGTCCGTATAGCCAGCCACTCTGTTTGCTGCGGCTGTCTATACTCTTTCTAGAGGAGTTGGAATTTCCGGCCGCCAGGGCTGTACCAAGAGGGTGAATCCCGCACATAAAATGAGCTTGTCCCTTTTTCGCCGAGGAGAAGGGATGCGGTGCAAGGGGCCTTTAGAAACTTGTGGATGGATATGAATAAATGGCGCCTGCCGTGGTCCGGCATCTTGACACTATTTGCGGTGATGGCGTTCATGAAACAGAACGTGGATCAGTATCACTTTTAGGGCCTACACGCACTATGTGGATACACATCGATGTTTGGAATAGGCGGCCGTGAAACTGAGGCATAAATTCCACCTGTTTGCTCTAGCGGTTCTGGTGGCGATGACCGTGAGCGTGCTGCTGGCGGGCCGGGTGATCGTCAATCAACTGGCGTACGAACTGTATAGTCAGATCCTGAGTTCTGAGGTGGCGAAGATCCGCGCCACGGTCAGCGATGTCTTGAACCGATCCGGCGCCCAGGCCGCGGCGCAGGCCGCATCCAAGCTGCATGGGAGCCACGGCAAGGGGCCGATACGCCTTGAGTCCGGGCATATCTACATCATTGAGGGCCCGGACCGGGTGATCTTTCACCCGGGGTATCAGTTTGGTGACCGGCTGCGGCAAGAAGATCTTGAAATATTGCGGCGGCAAAAAGAGGACGAAGGCACCATCCTGTATCAGCACCAGGGTGACACCCATTTCGCCGCCTACACCACGATTCGGCCGATAGAGTGGCGGATCTATTTCGCCATCGCCGAACAGGAGATGTATGCGAGGGAGACGGAATATCTGCGTACAATCATCCTTGTTTCCGCGGTAATTTTCGTAATCACCTTGCTGGTGGTGAGTCTGTTCGTGCGGCGTTTTGTACAGCGCCTGCAGACTACCCTGGACTGCATCCAGCGGATCGAGAAGGGGGATCTGGGCGTCTGTTCTCTCCCCACGGTTCTGGATGACGAGGTCGGCCGTTTGCAGGAGGGGGTCCAGGCCATGGGCGCGGGTATCCGGGAGCGTACTCTCCAGCAGCAGTTGGCCGAACAGGCCCTGCGTGACAGCGAGGTGAGATTCCGAAGTCTGGTGCACAAGGTGCAGGCGGCGCTGGTGGTGCATGGCGCGGACACGCGGATTGTAATTTCCAACTCTATGGCCCAGCAACTGCTTGGACTGAGCGAAGCGCAGTTGCAGGGCAAGAGCGCCCTTGATCCCGACTGGCATTTCATGCGTGAGGATGGCAGCCGCATGCCAGAGGAGGAGTTTCCGGTCAATCAGGTGCTGGCTTCGCGCCGTGCGCTGCAGAATTTTGTCGCCGGCATCTACCGTCCGGACCGGCACGAAGTGGTATGGGTGCTGGTGAACGCCACCCCCGTATTCGGCGCGGCGGACGAAATCGAGCAGGTAATTGTCAGTTTTACCGATATCTCAGAACAGAAATCGGAGGAACAGCAGCTGGCCGCCAGTGAGCAGTTGTTTCGCACCCTGGTGGAGAATTCTCCTGACCACATCGCACGTTACAATCTGGATCTGGAGCGTATCTATATCAACCCGGCGTTGCAGAGACAGTTTGCGGCGCCGGTCCAGAAGCTGATCGGTAAGACCAGCAGGGAAACCACTTCCCCGCTGCTTGCTCCCGATCGCTATATGTCGAACATCAGGCGCGTCATTGCGACGGGTTCGGATTACTCGGACGAACTTGCCTATCGGGATATTGAGGGCGAAATCCACTGGGCCAGTATGCGTTTCGCCCCTGAGTTTGGCGCCGACGGTAAAGTCGTTTCGGTATTGGTGATCTCCAATGATATTACCGATCGGGTTGAAGCGGAGCATGAACTCAGGGCGTATTCCGGATTTCTCGAGAAACTGGAGCGCGTCAATCGGGTGATGAAGACAGAGGGTGATATCGAAAAGATATTGGGCCGTGTTCTGGATGAAGTGCTCACTATCTTCGATTGCGACCGCGCCTATCTGCAATACCCCTGTGATCCCTATGCCGCCAAGGAGTGGAGGATTCCCATGGAGCGTTGCAAGCCGGGCTATCCTAGCCCCATCCCGGCGGGAGCGAGTGTACCCTACCATCCCCATATAGCGAGTACCTTGCGCGCTTTGCTTGAAAGCGACTCGCCGATTCAGCAGGGGCCGGGCACGGATCGTCCGATACCCGAAGAGATCACGCAAAGCCTGGGTGTGCGCTCCTTGCTGGCGGTTTCCTTACATCCCAAAGTAGATCGTCCCTGGCAGTTCGGCATTCATCAGTGCGCCTATGACCGGGCCTGGTCGGAACAGGAGGTGCGGCTGTTCAACGAGATCGGCCGCCGGCTGTCGGACGGCCTGAACAGCCTGCTGATTATGCGCGATTTGCGTAAAAGCGAAGAGCGCTACCGCCAGTTCTTCGATAATGCGCCGCTTCCTATTCGCGAGGAGGACTACTCCGCCGTAAAGTTCCGCCTGGAAGCGTTGGCCCCTGCTATAGGTGATGACCTGGATGGTTACCTGATCAGGCACCCGGAAGTGCTGGAAGAGTGCGCGCGGCTGGTTCGGGTTGTGGATATCAATCATACCGCGCTGCGTTTCCATGAGGCGGACCGGAAAGAGACCATGCTGCGCAATCTTCATCAGATCTTCGTGCCTGAGTCACTGGTTGATTTCCGCCGCGCGCTGGTCGCGCTGATGGGAGGGAAGACCAGTTTTCACCTGGAATCGGTGGTGCAGACCATCAAGGGACGGCGGCAGCATATCCTGGCCCACATCTCGGTCGCACCCGGCGATGAGCAGAGTCTGGGCAGGGTGTTGATCTCCCTGGTGGACATCACCGAACGCAAACAGAATGAGGAGCAGCTGCGGCTGGCGGCCAGCGTGTTCGCCAACAGCCAGGAGGGCATCCTGATCAGCGATGCCGATAATCGGATCATCGACGTCAATCCGGCCTTTACCCGCCTGACCGGATATAGCCGCCAAGAGGTGCTGGGGGAAGATCCGAAACTGCTCAGTTCCGGGAAGCATGATTCGGACTTCTATGCCGATATGTGGGAGTCGATCAATAGGCGGGGCGAGTGGCGGGGCGAGATCTGGAACAAGCGCAAGTCGGGTGAGGTGTACGCGGAACTGCTCTCCATCGGTGCCGTCAAGGACGATGACGGCCGGTTGCAGCATTATGTCGGCGCCTTCACCGATATCACCCTACTGAAGCAGCATGAGGCCGATCTGGATCGCATTGCTCATTATGACGTATTGACCTCGGTGCCCAACCGGCGGCTGCTGGATGATCGCATGGAGCAGGCCATTGCCCGCGCCCGGCGGCACGGCAAGAGTCTTGCGGTCTGTTATCTTGATCTGGATGGATTCAAGCCGATCAATGACCAGTACGGTCATGAGGCCGGCGACCATGTGCTGGTGGAGATTGCCCGCCGCCTGCAGTCAGTATCCCGTTCCGACGATACCGTGGCCCGCCTGGGTGGCGACGAATTCGTGTTGCTGTGGAATGACATCGGCGCCGAGGCCGATTGTGTCCAGGGGCTGGAGCGTGTGTTGGAGAAGGTTGCCGAACCCATACTGGTGGGCGATGAGCCGATGTCGGTGTCGGCCAGTATCGGCGTCACCCTGTACCCGGATGACGACGTGGATCCCGACAGTCTGCTGCGCCATGCCGACCATGCCATGTATTCGGCCAAGCAGCTCGGCAAGAATCGCTACCAGATGTTCGATTCCCGGCTGGAGCGGCAGATTACCGCGCGGGTCGATTTTCTGGATAAGGTGGCGCGTGCGCTCGACGAGGGACAGTTTGAGCTCTTTTACCAGCCCAAGGTGGATTATATGGCCGGCAAGGTAGAAGGGGTCGAGGCCCTTATCCGCTGGAACGATCCCATCCTTGGTCTGGTGGGTCCCAAGGAGTTTCTGCCGCTGATTGAAAATGACAACCTGGCGCTGCGCATGGGCCGTTGGGTGATGGAGCAGACGGTGCGGCAGGCGAAGATCTGGGACGCCATGGGCATCAAGATTCCCATCAGTGCCAATGTGTTCCCGCGCCATCTCAAGTACCGAACCTTCAGCGCCGATCTGCGCCAGGCGATCAAGTCCCAGTGGCCAGAGATTCCGCGGGGGCGCCTGCAGATGGAGATTGTCGAATCCTCGGTACTGGAGGAACTGGAGCCTGTTGAAAAGGTGATCCAGGAGTGCCGGGAAATGGGGGTTGGATTCTCGCTCGACGATTTCGGCACTGGCTACTCCTCGCTGGTATATCTGCGGCGTCTGAGTATAGACGAACTGAAGATCGATCAGTCTTTCGTGCGTGACATGCTTGATGATCCAGGCGACCAGGCGATTGTAATCAGTGTAATCGGCCTGGGTCAGGCCTTCGGACTGCGCGTGGTGGCGGAGGGCGTGGAGACCGCCCGCCACGCCTGGTATCTGATGAATTTGGGGTGTGAGGTGGTGCAGGGATTCGCCCTGGGTCGGCCCATGCCGGCCAGCGCCTTTGAAGCGTGGTATGAGGATTTTCTGATTAACGGGGTGTCAATGTGTCAATGAACGATTCCTTTCAAGCGATCGAATGGCGTGACGATATGGCCACGGGTGTCGCCACCATCGATAAACAGCACCGTTTTCTGGTCGATACCCTGCAGGACGCGAATGAGGAACTGTTGCACGGCAATGATTGCGAGTTACTGAACCAGATCTCCAGGGACCTGCTCAGTTACGCCATTACCCACTTTGAGACCGAAGAGCAGCTGATGCAACGCTACGGCTACGAAGCGGCGTGCCCCGAGGAGGCGCGTAACCACATCGCCCAGCACCGGGATTTTTCCCGCCAGGTGGTTGCTGTTTGCGACCGGCTGCGGGAGGGGCGCGAGGTCTCTAGTCTGGAGGTGCTGAAGTTCCTTAACCACTGGCTGCGCGATCATGTGCTCGGCGTGGATCAGCTGCTGGGTGAGTTTCTGCGGCGGGTGATGGGGGAAGCGGAGCGAGAAGGTGGGGATTCGGGTCTGTCCGGCAGGAGCGGATGAGCCATGGCCCTGTGGCGGGCCGGAGTTATGGGTGTGGATTGTGAAAAATCAAGGAATTAAATTCCTTCTGGGTCAAGAATTTCCCTTTCCGGCCGCAACAATCGACTATGGATAATGCGACAATTCAGGCGCCCGTGAGCGCGGATCAATCTTCAGTTACCACCCAATCCAGCAAGACCCTGAAAGGCTTCCTGCTCATGGCGGCTGTGGGGGTTTCCACGCTGCTGTTTCTACTCGGCTATTTCATTATCGCCAGCGTCTACCAGAGCCTGGTGCAGGAGGATGCCCAGGAGGTATCCGAGTTGATCGCCCAGCAGACCTTCAACTCCATGTATCAGGTGATGAGCCGCGGCTGGTCACGGCAAGACGTGGAGGTGTTTCTGCAGTCCCTGCGTGAGACCACCTCCAATACCGGGTACAAAATTGAGATCTACCGCGGACCCAAGGTAGAGGAGCTGTTCGGCGCCATCGGTCAGCCGCCACTGGATGAAGATATCCGTGCCGTTTTCGATGGCGGTACCCGGTTGCAGACTCATGGCGACACCACCCATCGGGATCTCTTCCCGCTGCAAGTGGAGGAGCGCTGTCAGAAGTGCCATGTCAACGCCAAGGTGGGCGATGTGCTCGGGGTGATCGAACTGACCCAGGATTTCACCGCCATGCTGGAGCGGGCCAGGGACAAGTTCATGCGCATCCTGTTGCTGATCGCCCCCCTGCCCATTCTGGCCGCCTTTCTGGTGGCGCTCTATATCACCCGCGAGATCGAGCGCCCCATCGAGAAGCTGCGCCACTATGTGACCAATAT
>JBNKPL010000098.1:0-8031 GCA_050295355.1 Sedimenticolaceae bacterium | reverse complement strand
GATGGCGAGAGGGGGGTGGAAACGTGGCGAATTGTGGCAGGTGGTGTGCTGGTCTATTCGAAGGGGTTTTCGGATTACCATGATTCGCCAGAATAGCTGCGGCTGGATAAGCAGGATTGGATCCGTTTTTGGGACGACCAGTTGGCTGGATGTGTGTCTAGAAATAACAGGGACAGACCACATTATCGCAATGGAATTACATGCAGCATCAATCTTCTGTATAAGATTGAAATCGCAATCAATCTACAGCAGTAGTTCCTCTTTAATCGGGTGAAAGTGCGAAGCGGCGTTGATAAGGGAGTCGGCGGTAAGCGCAGGCACGCCGAATACTTCGGCCGTAACGCCATACTCATCCCTGATCTTTTTCAGCAGCAGATCGAAATCACCGTCACCCGATAGCAGTACGACGGTGTCCACCGTCCTGGCCGTCTCCAATACATCGATGGTGATGCCTACATCCCAGTCGCCCTTGGCGGAGCCGTCGCTGCGCTGGATGAAGGGTTTGAGTTTGACCGTAAAGCCGATGTGTTTGAGGGCGTCCTGGAATTTGATCTGCCCATTGTCGGTGCTTTGGATGGCGTAGGCGGTGGCCGCGACGATCTCGCCCTCGCGCTGGATGTGTTCCCAGAATTTGCGATAGTTGAACTGGCGACCGTAGGCCTGGCGGGTGGTGTAGTAGATGTTTTGCACATCTACAAAGATAGCGATTTTGTTCATGAGTTAGTGTATGGCGAAAAGGCGAAAATATAAACCCGCGCTAGCGGGTGTTTTACTATGCCAGTTCGCCGGCCGCAAGCCAGTAGTGCAGATGTGGCTTGCGGCCCTAACGGTTTTAGGTGCTGTATTTCAATCTATTGCTAAGGGAGCTTGTCCGTGCCATCCAGCGGGCGCGCGGTTCGCCGCGCAGCAGGATGAACCAGATGAAAAATGACGTCGTCACCGTGCGTGATATCAGCGGCAGCAGCGGAAGTTGTTGGTGTAGGTCGATCAGCATGCCGGAGCCTGGATGTGGGCCAAAGCCAAAGAGCAGTGGAATGCGATACCAGTAGTAAGCGCAAACCGCGGCGGTGGCGAACACCTTGACCAGCTTGCGGCGGGCTTCCTGCGTATCGCTGTGCCGCCAGGCCCATCCGTATAGTATCAAGGTCACCAGGGCGCAGCCGAAAGGCCAGGCGTAGGTGGATACGATTTCTGTTGTACCGACGATCACGCTGTAATCGGGCACCTGGTACCAGCCCCAGATAAATCCAGCGAATCCACCTGCCATGATATGGCCGACGGCTTTTTCCACCCGGCTTGGTCCTGCTACTGTGGGATTCATGGATCGGGTTGAGTCCGGGCATGGTGAGTAGCATCTGGAACAGTCATCACAACGGGCATTGGGCACGCTGATTGCAGGCATCAGGCCATAGAGCTTTTCCGCTGGATGGATTGGACATAGTGAATTACACCAGGCGCCACGCCATTCGTAGGCCATGCTCAGCGTAAATGCGCAGGCGGCTGCCGCGATCAGCATCAGGGCGGTCAGTGGTCCGTTGGTGTTGAGCGAAAGATGGCGTAGCGGCACGATCAGCAACAGTGCAATCAGGCCGGCCGCGGTAAGCCAAGCTGCAAGTTTGGCTTTTGGGATTATGCGGCGCGAAGCGTTAAAGCGGCGCGGCAAAAGGGCGACGGTAGCCAATGGGCAGATGTTCCGCCAAAGACCTGGTGCGATCACGATCAGTGCCGGCGCGATCGGGATCAGTGTGTTCCAGAAAATATCGAGTCCGACCTGAGGAAGGTAGAAGAGGGTGGCTACCAGTGCGAAGCCGGCAAGCATAAGAATGTATTGTACGCTGCGCCATGCCCACGCCATGCGCAAGGCAGGTGGGACTTTTTTCTCGTGTGTGGCGATGCGTGGTGATGATTTACCAGGGATCGCGTTGGTGCGCATTGGAGAATGTGATCGCCTGCAGCGAGCGCCGTTGTGTGAACGGTCTGTAATGCGATGAGAGCGTCTTGCTCGTCTGGCATGTTGTTTATCTACTATGCGCGTCATATCGCTATCTCCTATGGCGACTACTTCATGTTAGTAGATAGCGTTGTTTATCCATTGGTTTTTTACAAGCGCATTATTTGGTCATTAGATAGAACTGAGTTATGCATCACGAAACCAGAAGCGGTGAGGGTGTCTGGTTCACACTCAAAGTATGAGCGAGGACACATAAGCGCGCAGTTATTAGATTCGGTCTATTTCTAGTTGTTATTAAAAGTAATTTAAAACTATCGGCGATATGGAGGCCCGATTAGAAGACGCGGTGTTTGTTCGTGGTGATAAGGATCGTGGCGCCAGCGGTGAAGCCGATCATGCGCGGTGTGCGATACAGGATTCACCAGCGCGCCTTTGAGTGGCAATGATGATGAATTTAACGGCTGTGATGCGGCAGAGAGTTCAACCGCGGGAGCGGGTTAGAACCACTTGCGCCAGCGAAAGAACAGCCACTGGGCGACGGCGATGATCGCCAGCAGGCCGCTCACAATAAGAAACGCCTTGCCGTTTTCCGCCCCGGGGATGCCGCCCACGTTGATGCCCAGCAGACCCGTGAAAAAACTCAGCGGCAGGAAGATCGCCGCGATCATGGTCAACAGGTACATGCGGCGGTTGGTCAGTTCCGCAATTCGGTTCTGGAGTTCTTCGTGGGTCACTGAGGCGCGTTCGCGGGCGCCGTCCAGGTCTTCGATATAGCGGGTCATACGATCCGCCAGTTCCCGCAGTTGCATTCGTACCTGATCATCGATAAGGGGTGTGCGTTCGCTGACCAGCCGCGTCAGGGCGTCACGCTGGGGCGCGAGATAGCGGCGCAAGGCCACGCTTTGCCGCCGCACATCGGATAGCGCGCTACGCATCTCATGGTGCTCGGTGGTGAGCAGGTTCTCTTCCAGGTTGTCGGTGATCTCCTCCACATCATTGACGACGTCCCCGATGCGATCGGCCAGGAACTCTCCAAGCTGTACCAGGAATTCGCCCGCATTCATGGGGCCGTCACCGCGATCGATCCGCTGGCATAGGCTTTCGATGGAGAGCAGTCGGCGCTGGCTGGTGGTGACGATGCAGTTTTTCGTCATCCAGATCCGTACCGACACCATGTCTTCGGGATCGGCGCCGGGGTTAAGATTGACCCCGCGCAGAATGACCAGCAGACCATCGCCGATGGTCAGACTGCGTGGCCGCGTTTCGGCGGCGAGGATCGCTTCGGCGGCTAGCGCTTCGATGTGGGTATTCTCCCGCACCCAGTTGGCCTTTACCGGGTCGGAGTGGTCGAGGTGAACCCACAGCAACCCGTCTGTGGGTTTCCAGGCCGCCACCTGTTCGGAGGTCAGCGCTTTACTGTCAGCGCCCAGCAGGTAGGCGTAGTTGAAACGGATGGTCCCGCTATTCATCGGTATCCTCGAAGTATTAGGGGTTTTTGTATTCCTTTTCAGTGTAACAGTATGGACCAGAATGAAAGAGGCGTGTGGCATTGCGGTCCCATTTGGTTTGCTTTATCAGGCTGTAACCCCTCGCGCCATCAGGATTTTGCTGGTCCACGGGTGTTTGAGACTTAAACGTCGAAGATAGTGCGTACCTTCTCCCTCAGGGAGAAGGACAGGATGAGGGGATCAATACAATCAAGGCATTATCTTTTCGACCCCCTCACCCTAACCCTCTCCCTGAGGGAGAGGGGATCAAGTGGGACGGCGATGGGTGTTTGGTTGAAGTTCAGCCTGGAGCGGGGTCTGTTACTAGATCGGCGGGAGGGAACCTATTTGCGCTCACTGCAGGCAAGGTTTTTGCCCGTCCCGCGTCAGATATCCGAATGCGCTGGAACTATTGAGATTATCATCTACCATACCTATATATAATGATGTAGCGGTTATAGGTTTCGGGTTTGCTGGCTGATATGCAGAGATTTTCTGAAAAATTGCTGCCCATATTACTCACACTGTTGTTGGGGTTATCCCCGCTGCAGGGTGTGGCGGCCGGCTTTGACGTTTCTTTCCCTCAGGGGGAGGTGGCGCATCAAATGGAAGAGATGTCAGGTGCTATGGATATGGAGATCAATGACAAGGGAATGGATTGCGAACAATGCGCTCATGGCAATGGATGCGTCGGATATGACTGCTCTTCAGGTCATTGTGCGTTTTGCGCGGTGGCGATTCCCCAGGTGTTTTTCTATTCAGGTGCTCGTTCCAGCGCGCCTCACTTCGATCAAATAACGGATGGTTTTGAAAACCGTCTGGCCTCCAATTTCTTCCGTCCGCCCAGGATTTAACTTCTTAGCCAGGTGATCTCTGGCGCAAGGGATCGCTGTATCTGCCCGCTGAGCTCTTTATTGCAGTCAGCGGAAGGCCGTATCCATCCGTGTTCCGTGGAATGACCGGACTAAGTGATACAGCCGATACCTCGAAAGCGTTGTTATTGGTTACGAACTACCGCGGAGTTAATTCATGTTGAAAATGAAAATCGGGAAACTGGGGATGAGAGAGGTTGCTGGAAAATCGATGGCTTGGCTATTGGCCGGCGCCGTTCTGATTACTGGTGGTGTGGGGATCATGCAGCGATCCGCCTATGCGGCGGACGTGATCGTGTACAAGAGCCCAACCTGTGGCTGCTGTCAGGCGTGGGTCAGTCACTTGCGGGAGAACGGATTTTCCGTACAGGTGCATGACCAGAGGGATGTGAATTCAATCAAGACGGAACTGGGCGTGCCGCCCAGGCTGCGCTCCTGCCATACGGCCATGGTGGGCGGCTATGTGGTCGAGGGGCACGTCCCGGCCCGCGAGATCCAGCGGCTGTTGAAGGAGAAGCCGCAGATAAAGGGTCTTGCCGTTCCTGGCATGCCCATGGGTTCACCCGGCATGGAGGGGCCGTTCCAGGTTGCCTACGATGTTCTGACTTTTCAGAGCTCGGGCGATACCAGCCGCTACGCCAGTTATGACCAGACAAGAGATAGTGATGTTGAGTAAATAGAGGAGATGAAACCCATGTACAGTTTTTCCACCCGCCTTAATGGGGCCATGCCTGAGGTCGAACAGAAGGTGGCGGCAGCCCTGAAAGAAGAGGGCTTCGGCATTCTGACGGAGATCGATGTCCAGGCTACGCTCAAGAAAAAACTCGGTATCGACAAACTCCCCTACAAGATCCTGGGCGCCTGTAATCCGCCACTGGCCAGCCGCGCACTGGAGGCGGACCCCGATATCGGGCTGCTGCTGCCGTGCAACGTGGTGGTCCGGGAAGAGGAGGACGGCACGATCACGGTGGCCTTTATGGACCCGGAAGCGGTGCTGAATCTGGTGGATATTGAAGGCGTCGCGGAGTTGGCAAGTGAAGTGCGTTCACGGCTGGAGCGGGTGCGGGACGCACTGGGAGGGTTTGTTGAGGATTGACTGAATGGTGGGCCTGCCGCTTGGTAGGCGCCTGGAAAAAGGGTACGCCGATCTCGGTGGACTCGTGCTACACAGGAGATGAGTGATGAAAACGGTAAAGATGATTGCAATATCTATGTTGGTTTCTGCGGCCGCGCTGGCTGCCTTTGATGTGATTTCAGAGGAGTCGGAAACGGTTTCGCCCGATACGTTTTATATGATGCCTGGCGGTCACATGCCCATGATGTATGGTCAGCAAGGGCAGACGCCGATGATGCGGGGCCAGCAGGGACAGATGCCCATGATGCAGGGCCAACAAGGGCAGATGCCGATGATGCAGGGCCAGCAGGGACAGATGCCGATGATGTACGGCCAGCAGGGTTATATGCCCATGATGTATGGCCAGCAAGGGCAGATGCCTATGCTGCAACTGATGCAACAAAGGCATGCAGTTGCGGATGAGCATATGAAAAAAATGGAGCAGCACATGGCCAATATCGAGGCGTTGCTGAAGCAACTGGTGGAACTGCAGAAGAAGTAGCGGCAAACGGATGGCGGATGGACCGGGGCAATGCAGGCAGCAGCGAAAGGCGAAGAAGAAGTAAAGCGTCCTCTGATGAAAGTATTGCTGCATGCGCGTTGGCCTGGTCCAGTCTGCCGCGCGCAGGGAGGTTGCCGCGGGTTCCTGGCGGTAGCGGTAAATGACGAGGTAGATGACAGCTCTCGTGGAAGGATAAGGAGATGGCGATGAATAATTCGGCCAAACAATCTGAATCCTGGCATGGCGTGGATCCAGTCTGTGGTATGCAGGTCACGGAGGCGAGTGCATACCATTACCCGCATGACGGCGTCGAGTATCGTTTTTGCAGTGAACACTGCAGGCAGGCGTTTGCGGCCGATCCCCAGCGCTATTTGCAGGATCACGGCGGGGATGATGCGGGCGGCTTCGAAGTGAAGCAGTCCAGTTGTTGTCACTGCGGCCACGGCGAATCCGCGGGAGGGAAAGATCCCGTGGTTCCGTCAGCGGACGCACTCTATTTCTGTCCCATGTGTCCCGGCGTTGAGCAGGACCACCCGGGGATTTGCCCCAAGTGTGGTATGGCGCTGGAACCCAACACCGTTGCGGTGGAGGAACAGAACGAAGAGCTGACCGACATGAGCCGCCGTCTGGGGGTGAGTGCGGCGCTGGCGCTGCCGGTCTTCCTGCTGGCCATGACGGCGGATCTCGTCCCGGCTTGGTTGCCCGAGATTCTCTCCATGAAACGGGTGCAGTGGATCGAGTTCGCCCTGGCCACGCCCGTGGTGCTCTGGGGCGGCTGGCCCTTCTTCGTGCGCGGATGGCAATCGCTGAAGAGCTGGAATCTCAATATGTTCACCCTCATCGGTCTCGGCGTGGCGGTGGCCTGGAGTTACAGTGTGGTTGCCTTGCTGTTCCCCGTCCTCTTTCCAGCCAATATGGTGCGCGCCAGCGGTACGGTCCCCTCTATTTCGAGGCGGCCGCCATGATCACGGCCCTGGTGCTGCTGGGGCAGGTGTTGGAACTGCGCGCCCGCAGCCGCACCAATGCGGCCATCAAACTGCTGCTGGGGTTGGCGCCCAATACCGCCCGCGTCGTGCGGGAGGATGGCGCCGAGGAGGACATCTCTCTGGAACAGGTTATGCCCGGCGATATCCTGCGCATACGTCCGGGCGAGAAGGTGCCCGTGGATGGCGTGGTCATCGAAGGCGGTAGCGCCGTGGATGAGTCCATGGTGACGGGAGAACCGATCCCGGCCGGGAAGTCCGCGGGCGATGCCCTGATCGGCGCCACCGTGAACGGCACGGGCACGCTGCTGATGCGGGCCGAGAAGGTGGGAAGCGATACGCTGCTGGCCCGCATCGTGCGTATGGTCGGCGAGGCCCAGCGTTCCCGCGCGCCGATCCAGAAACTGGCGGACGTCGTGGCGGGTTACTTCGTGCCGGCGGTAGTGGCTGTCGCCGTGATCACGCTCATCGTGTGGGGCCTCTTCGGGCCGGAACCGCGTCTGGCGCATGCCGTCGTCAATGGGGTGGCCGTGCTGATTATCGCCTGTCCCTGCGCCCTGGGACTCGCTACGCCCATGTCGATAATGGTCGGCACGGGCAAAGGCGCGACCCTGGGGGTGTTGATCAAGAATGCCGAGGCGCTGGAGGTCATGGAGAAGGTCGATACCCTGGTGGTGGACAAGACCGGCACCCTGACCGAGGGCAGGCCGCGGCTGGTATCCGTGCTGGCTAGCGATGGTTTCGATGAGGATGAGTTGTTGCGCCTGGCCGCCAGTCTGGAGCGTGCCAGTGAGCACCCGCTGGCGGAGGCCGTTGTGCGCGGCGCCGAAGCGCGGGGTGTTGCGTTGCTTGCCGCCGACGCCTTCGAGTCGATTACGGGCCGGGGCGTGACAGGACATGTCGGCGGGCGGACGATTCTGCTCGGCAATCCAGGACTGCTGGAGCAGTTTTCAGTCGATCCTGGCGATCTGCATACCTTAGCCGAGGTCGGCCGCGCCGAGGGGCAGACGCTGATGTATGTGGCGGTGGACGGCAAGGCAGCCGAGCTGGCGAAGGATGCGGCGGACCGGCTGCGGGAACTGGGCTACAGCAACGTGGAGTGCCGGGCGGGAGACGGCTATA
>JBNKPL010000097.1:0-8517 GCA_050295355.1 Sedimenticolaceae bacterium | reverse complement strand
CAGGGGGTTGGGCACGCTGAGCAGACGCTTGGCGTCTCCCTTATGCGCCACGGGAATCCAGTGCGGTTTCTCCGTATCGGCCATGGCGGTGCATTCGATTTCATGCACTGCACCGATCTGCATAGATTCGTGCAAGGCCCCGGCGATGCCCGCGTTGATCACCCGGTCGATCTGAACATCGGCGAACAGGCGGTCCAGGGTGCTCTTTACCGCCTCAGGACCCATGCCCGTGATCTGGATCAGCAGCGGCTGGCCGTCCAGGTGGGCGGTAAAGCGATGTTCCTGTTTCGCAGGGGTGGCCGCGAGGGCGTCGATGAGCGGCGCCGCCTCCATGTGCGTGGCGAAGAGGATGCAGCAGGAGAAATCAGTCATGGCTGAGAATCCCCATGTCTGCCGCCCGCTGCCGCAGGGTCTCCACGGCCTGCCGGCCATCGGTGCCCAGGTCCCGGCTGTAGCGGTTCACGTACAGTTGGATGTGGCTTTGGAGCACATCCGCTTCCAGTTCGACGGCGTGTTGCCGGGTGTAGTCCTGGATCTGCGCATCCCCCCGGGCGCTGATCTCCATGCTCTGCAGCAGCAGGGCCTCGAACTCGGGGCCGATGCGTTCATAGAGTTCATGGCGCATGACACAGCAACCCAGGGGAAGGGGCAGGCCGGTCTCGCACTCCCACCGTTCGCCGAGGTCGGCGATGCGGTGCAGACCCTGTTGTTGGTAGGTGAAACGGGATTCATGGATGACGGCGCCCACGCCGAATTCGCCCGCGGCCACCCGCGGCATGATCTCGTGGTAGGGCGCGAAGTGGTGGTTGGCGGTTGGCGATTCCGGGACCAGCAGCCGGAACAGCAGGTAGGCGGTGGTCATCTCGCCGGGAAACAGGATCTGCTGTTGCGCGAGATCGGCCCAGCCGAGGACGGGGTCCGCGCTGAGCAGCAGCGGGCCGTTGCCGAAGCCGAGGGCCGCACCCACGTTCAGCAGACGGTACTCCCGCTGTATCCGCAGATAGCAGGAGAAGGAGACCTTGCTGATGTCGTATTCACCCTGCAAGGCCCGGTTGTTGAGCTCCTGGATGTCGTGGAGATGGATCTCCAGGGGGTGATCCTTTAGTTGCAAGCGGCCGCAGGCGATGGCCCCGAACAGGTGGGTGTCGTTGGGGCAGGGGGAGTAGGCCAGAGTGATCTGCTTAGGCACAGTGGCGCTCCTGCGCTTCCGTCGCGGAGGCAAAAAAGCTGGTGACTTCATGCGCCAGCGCGGCTTCGTTGCCGACGAAGAAGTGTTCGCCCCCGTCGATCATGATGAGCTGTTTCGGCTCCGCTATCTGTTCGTAAAGCTCGTTTATGCGCTCCGCCGGGCAGGCGAAGTCATCGGGGGCATAGAACAGCCCCTTCGGTTTCGCGTGGGTCAGCAGGCCGGGGTCGATGGCCCATTTCGCCAGGGGCGGGGCGATGAGCGCGCAGCGTTCGATGCGCGCCTCCGCGGCGGCGAGGTCCATCGCGGGCAGGCAGCCGTAGGAGTAGCCGGTGATATAAAAGGGTGTCTCCGCCTCCAGGCCGAGAAACCACTCCTTCACCGCATAGGTGTCCTGGTGCATCTTGGCCTCGTAGTCCGGGCAGCTGGAGTCCTGCCAGAACAGCGCCTCGTCCTGTTTCAGGTCGCGGTCCGTCTCGCTGCCGCCGATGCCCCGGTAGTTGAAGCGCAGCACCGCGAACTCCGCCCCGGCCAGCGCTTCGCAGAGCCCGCGCAACACGTTGTTCTCCATGTCGCCGCCGAGGAAGGGGTGGGGCGGGCAGAGCAGGATCTTGGCCCGGGGCGAGGCGAGCTCCTCACCATAGGCGAGCCGGGCCTCCAGCTGCAGGCCGTCCGTGGTGGCGATCTGGAAATGTTCCTCGATCAAAATTTGCGTCCAAAGGCGCGGCTCGGCAGCCGCAGATAGGTTTCCAGAAGCTTGGGATCGTCGAACACCTGTTCGTCGAAGTTGACCATCTGGGTCTCGCGCTGGCGCGGATGGCCGGCATGGTAGAGGCCGGTGGATTTCAGCAGGTCGCACTCGGGGCGGTGGGCCTCCCGCACCAGGCCGTCTTCGCCGAACAGGCTGGCCAGGTATCCGTTGAAGGGGAGGTTCTCCAGCCGCTCGTAGGGCAGCAACTGGTAATTGGATTCCATGCGCTCACCCTGCATGGCGATGGGCGTCTGCCGCACCGTGATCAGCTGGTGGTGACCGGCGGAGTAGTAGAGATGGACCGGCCGTGGTTTGCCGTCCGGGCTGGTGACCGTCTCGGGCACCGCGGGCTGGATGCCGGACACATCCTGTTCCAGGGAGAACACCATGCCGTCCAGGGGCTCGCCATGCTCCTCGCGGCTCCAGCGCTCCAGGTGGTCGGTGGGGAAGATCTTGTGGTAGCAGCCGCAGTTGGATACCGATTCGTAGGCCAGGGGGCGGTTGTCCGGGTTGAGGGTGATGCGGAAGGTCCAGCCCTCCATGGGGCCCGCTTCGGGATCGTTGGATTTCATCGGCGGATGTTCCGGGTACCAGAGTACATAGACCAGTTGCTTGGTCATGACGCCCTGGATGGGACGGGTGGCCAGGTAGGCGTAGATGGCCGGTTGGTCGCCGTCCACGCCGGGCCGGGCCTCGTCCAGGGTGTCACCCTGCAGATAGACGGCGCCGAAGTAGTCCGCCTTGGGGTCGTAGGCGGGCGCGGTTACATGTTCCTGGGTGATGACCGGGGCGTAGTACTCCAGCAGTGCCCAGCCCTCCAGTTCAGAGGGGTCGGTCTCCGCGTTCCAGGTGCCCGGGGGCGGTGAGTAGACCCGGGTGGCGTCGAACTTCGGCACATGGGGGCCGCGGTCGTCGGTCATGGCGTGGTACTGCACCCAGCCCTTGGTGAAGGGGACCATCAGCGCCGTTTCCCACATGCGCTTGGCCCGGCCTTTGGTCATGATGGATTCGTCGATATTCTCCACCAGCCGCTGCCAGTACTGATCCACCGCCTCGGCGCTCGGCAGCTGTTCCAGTTTTTCCAGCTCCGCGGTCAGCTTCTGTTGTGTGTTGCGCTGATAGGCATCAAAAAAGAGTCCGTAGGGTTCGCTGTCGGCGGGTGTTGCATCGCCGAAGGTGGTCTGGTTGAAGTGGTCCACCTCATCACGCGGGATATGCCGCACGGCGCTCTCCGCATAGCGGTTGCTCAGGGCCGCACCCTGTTGCAGGAAACCGCGGATGAAGGACTTCTTCTCCGCCATGCCCGGTTGTTGATCGTATTCTGGAATGCGCAGACGTAACGGATAGTCGACCTTGATATGGGGGAGGCCGTCGATGTCCTGATAGCGGGCGTCCCGCACCTGGTGATCCACCAGGAAGCGCTCGTCGGTGTTGAGCGCGACGAGGCGGTCGTCCGCATAGCGGGTGGGAATCCCTCCGCCGCAGCCGGTCAGCAAAAGCGCTGTGACGAGCGGTGCAATCAATCGTGTATGCAGTGCCATTATTTGTTCTCCTCCAACAGGCCGGCAACGGCGTCGGCGATATGCGTTGCGGCGGTGTTTATTTCGATTTCGCTGTCATCCTGTATGGCTCCCTGGTAGGCCAGTTCCAGGGCGTCGCCTTCCCGGAGCAGAAACGCCGCGTATCCCATCTTGCCCAGGTCGTTCGCCTTTAATGCGGTGGCCATATCGCCATCCAGGTCGATCACGATGGCGGAGTGATCGATGTCGGGGACGGAATCCCTGAGGCGGGTGTTGCGTTGCTCAAGCAGGTCCTGGAGACCGGCACCGATGAACAGTTTTTTTACCAGCCAGGGGGCGTCCGCCACCGCCGCCACCTCCAGTATCTGTTCGCCATGCAGTACCGTGCCCTGCCGGGTCAGCTGTTCCGGCGCCTCAATCAGGACGTTCGAGGTGGCGTGGGAGGCGACGAGTATCAGCAGCGGCCGCTTGCGGAGCAGCGGCTCCAGGGGGAGGGTCTTGCTGGCGCCAACCAGGGTGACCGTTTCCGGGAGCGTGGAGAGGGGGATGGTCTCGGCCAGGCCGAAGCCGCAAAGCAGAAGCGCAATTCCGGCGGTGAGCAGATAAAAGAATCGCTTGGCGTACATAGAGATTCCATGATGGATGATCGAATGTACGCTTATGCTATCGATGCTTTCTTAAGGCAGTCTTAACCCGAATTGTCCTGGGGACAGGGTGTTTGCACAGAGGCCCATTCGGCCACCTGTAGGAGCGCCTTCAGGCGCGAATTGCGTGGTTTGAAAATGCGCAGTGTTAGCCAACCGGGGTTTGTTTCCACCACAGAGGTCACAGGGGTTCACAGAGGCATGCCTTCTTTATCTCTGTGATCCCTGTGGTGAAAAAATGAATTGGCTCGGACCTCCTACACGGAGGGTGTTCAGCCGCCGCTTATGAGATGAGTTCCTTGAAGGCTTCCCCGGCTGCCTGGATGGTGGCCGTGATGTCGGCCTCGCTGTGGGCGGCGGAGACGAACCCGGCCTCAAAGGCGGAGGGTGCGAGATAGACGCCACGATCCAGCATGGCGTGGAAGAACGCCTTGAATCGCTCCTGGTCGCAGGCCATGGAACCGGCGAAGTCGGTGACCTTCTCCGCATCGGTGAAGAAGAGGCCGAACATGCCGCCCACCTGGTTGCTGGTGAGGGGGACACCGGCGCCCTTCGCCTGTTCCATGATGCCGTCCACCAGGGTAGCGGTCTTGCGGGTCAGCTCGTCGAAGAAGCCGGGCTGGGCGATCAGTTCCAGGGTCTTGAGGCCGGCGGTCATGGCCACCGGGTTGCCCGACAGGGTCCCGGCCTGATAGACGGGGCCGAGGGGCGCGATCTTCTCCATGATCGCCCGTTTGCCGCCGAAGGCGCCCACGGGCATGCCGCCGCCGATCACCTTGCCCAGGGTGGTGAGGTCAGGGGTGATGCCGTAGAGCCCCTGCACCCCGCCGAGGGCGGTGCGGAAGCCGGTCATCACTTCGTCGAAAATGAGCACCGTGCCGTGCTGGTCGCACACCGCGCGCAGTCCTTCCAGGAAGCCGGGCACGGGGGGGATGCAGTTCATGTTGCCCGCCACCGGTTCCACGATGATGCAGGCGATCTGGCCGCCGATCTCGGCGAAGGTCTGCTGCACCTGCGCCAGGTCGTTGTAGTCCAGGGTGATGGTGTGCTCCGCCAGAGAGGCGGGGACGCCGGGGGAGCTGGGCTCGCCCAGGGTCAGGGCGCCCGATCCCGCCTTCACCAGCAGGGAGTCGGAGTGGCCGTGGTAGCAGCCCTCGAATTTCACGATCTTGTCCCGCCCCGTGTAGCCGCGCGCCAGACGGATGGCGCTCATGGTGGCCTCGGTGCCCGAGCTGACCATGCGCACCAGATCCATGGAGGGGACCAGTTCGCACACCTTGTCGGCCATGCGGGTCTCCAACTCCGTGGGGGCGCCGAAGGAGAGTCCTTTTTTGATCACCTCGCCCACGGCGGCGATCACCTCGGGATGGGCGTGGCCCAGGATCATGGGTCCCCAGGAACCCACGTAGTCGATGTAGCGGGCGCCGTCCGCGCCGTAGGTGTAGGCCCCCTCGGCACGGTCGATGAACACCGGGTCGCCGCCCACGCCCTTGAAGGCGCGCACGGGCGAGTTGACCCCGCCGGGGATGTGGTGCTGGGCCTGGGTGAATAGATCGTGGGAACCGGACATGGGGGCTCTCTCCTTAGGATTGTTCAAATAACTGCGCAAAGCGTCGGCAGGCGGCGCGGATATCGGGCTGGCCGAATACGGCGTGGATCGCGGCGAGCATGTCCGCGCCTGCCTCCACCAGGGAGCCGCCATTCTCCGGGGTTATTCCGCCGATGGCAACTATAGGAATGGTGAGCCGGGGGCGGGCCCGATGGAGTAGTTCCACATCGGCCTGCACCGCCTCGGGTTTGGTGTTGGAGGGAAAAAAGCGGCCGAAGGCGATGTAGTCCACCCCAGCCTCCTGCGCCGCCAGGGCGCGTGGCAGATCGTTGTAGCAGGAGAGGCCGATGATGGCGTCCTTCCCCAGCCGTTCACGCGCCGCGGTGGGGTCGGTGTCGTCCCGGCCCAGGTGGATGCCGTCGGCGCCGCTGTGGAATGCCAGCTCCAGGTCGTCGTTTATGATGAACAGGGCGTGGTGTTCCCGGCAGCATTCGCGGATGGCCATGGCGGTCTCCAGCCGCTTTTCGGCAGAGGATATCTTGTCGCGGTACTGGATGACGCGGGCGCCGCCCTCCAGGGCGAGGGCTACCTGGGCCGCCAGATCCGAATCCACGGCAAGCACGGTGTCGGTGATGGCGTAGAGGCCTCTCAGTTTACGGTGGCGCATCTGGAACCTCGGATTAACTCCTCCCCCACGAGTGGGGGAGGTTGGGAGGGGGAGTAAAAAACGAGTTACGCTTGCCCACAATCGCTTTACTTTAATCTGGGGTCCCTTAGCGTTTATCGGGGCAGTGGTGCAGACGGGTGGGCAGGGCCTGGCCCCTGCCCGGGCGCTCCGCCTGGGAAAGGGCATCCCAGGTATACCGCTGGGCCCGTTCCACCGCCTGGCGCATGGAGAGGCCGCGGGCCAGCCGCACCGCCACGGCGGAGGCGAGGGTGCAGCCGGAACCGTGGTATTCGCCCTCCAGCCGGGGCCAGCGCCAGGATACGGTCTCGCAGTCGCTGGTGTAGAGCCGGTTGACCACGTTGCCGCCCGGTTCGTGGGTGCCCGTGAGCAGGAGATTTTTGCATCCCAGGTCGAGGAGTTGCTGCGCCGCCCGATCCAGATCCTCTTCCCCCGTGAGCCGTCGCGCCTCCACGCTGTTGGGGGTCGCCAGCAGTACCCGGGGGAGCAGCTGGGTGCGCAGCGCCCGGATCAACTCCTGTCCCGCCAGTTCGGTGCCGCCGCCCGCGGCCAGCACCGGGTCGAGCACCACCGGGATGGAGGGGTGCTCCTGCAGCAGGGTGGCGATATGCGCGGCGGTCTCCGCGCTGCCGATCAGGCCGATCTTGATCACGGCCACGGGCAGGTCGCTCAGTATGCTGTTGGCCTGCTGCTCCATCAGTTCCGCGGGGACGGGCGTCAGTCCATAGACATTGCTGGTGTCCTGGTCCGTGAGACAGGTGATGATCGTGGCGGCGCGGCCGCCTCCGGCCGCGATGGCCTCGATATCGGCCTGGATGCCCGCGCCCCCGCAGGGGTCGTGGCCGGAGATGGAGAGGACGATGGGGGCGGGTTTGCTGGTCGACATGGAAGCGGGTGGTTTATTGGTGATGTGGTTAGTAGGAAATTATGAGATCAGTTCTAAGGAATTGGCGGCCAATCGAGCAATTTATCGCCATATTCGGCCTCATAAACAGAATTTTCCCAACCCTCGCATCAATTTTGTCTACACTCATTTTACATGCTCTTGTAGCGGGAGCGGTAAATTCATGGTCATCGAGAAAGGCAAGCTGGCGGAACTGGCGCAGAGTTTCTGCGAACTGATTGAGCGGGCGCACGAAATGGATCAAGCCTGGCTGCAGGATATGGCCCTGCTGCTGCCCCGGCTGCAGGTTGCGGTGGACTCCCTGGAGGAGGCGGGAGAGACCGGCCTTCCCGTGGTGGAAGAGGATCTAGACACCCGGTTTGAGATATTTTCCCGGCTGCGGCGCATGCTAGGCGCCAACGACGGCTACTGGATGGAGTTTGACGTGGCCTACGACGGTCAGGCGATGACCGGCAGTCTGGCCGACGATCTGACCGATATTTATTGTGAGCTCAAACAGGGGCTGAACCTGTGGGAAGAGGAGCCGACTCTTGCGGAGGGAAGTTGGCACACTGGTTACCGTTTTCACTGGGGACAGCATCTTGTGGATGCCTCCCGTCATCTCTACGAGCTGAACGCCCGCAGCGGAAAAAACACCTGATAATTCCCAATCACCCCGTAATCTTCGCGGACAATACCCTACCAAAAGACTATGTTTTGTTCCGATGCCCATGATAGAATGAGGCATCTTTAAGTTTGTAAAGTGGAGTTTTCAATGAGCGAGACTAATGCGACCAGCCTCGACCTCACCGTAAGCAGCCCGGCCCAGGCCAAGATGGCGGAGCTTGTCCAACAGGTGGAAGAGGAGATTCAAGGTATCCGTGTCTATGCGGCCCCGGGCGGCTGCAGCGGCGTCAGCTTCGGCATGACCTTTACCGACCAGATCAACGACAACGACGGAGTCCTGCAGTGCGAGGGTTTCAAGGTGATCGTGGACGAAGGCACCATGCAGTACCTGCGCGGCGTGGAGATCGACTATGTGGACCAGGAGATGGGGCAGGCCAGCTTCGTCTTTAACAACCTGCAGCCCATTGAAGGCGCCAGCGGTTGCGGTACCTGCGGCTCCAGCCAGGGTGGTGGCTGCTCCTGATCCCGCTTCCGTTGCTGGAACAAAAACCGCGGATGGTATGATTACCTCCGCGGTTTTTTTATGTCCAGGATGGACGGTATGCCGCGGGCGCATGGATGCGCAGGAGCGGTGATGTCCAGGATGGACGGTATGCCGCGGGCGCATGGATG
>JBNKPL010000096.1:0-8625 GCA_050295355.1 Sedimenticolaceae bacterium | reverse complement strand
GCGGGCAGGTTGAGGGAGCGCTGCAGCGCCTCCTGGGCCGAGACCGGCCCGCTAAAGCCCTGGCTGAAATTGCCGGGACGGTAGTCCCCCACCAGACGCGGGGTGTCGGAGAGCAGGGAGTGGGAGTGGATGAGCCCGTCGTCCAGGGCCAGCCCGTAGAGGAACGGCTTCAGGGTGGAGCCGGGCGAACGGGTGGCCTGGATCATATCCACGTAGCCGTAGCGTTTGGGGCTGGCGAAGTCGGCGGAGCCCACATAGGCCCGTACCGCCATGTCCTGGTTATCCACCACCAGCACCGCCGCGGAGGTGCCCTGGGGAAAGCGGCCGATATGGCCGCTGACAAACCCCTCCAGGGCGCGCTGCAGATCGCCGTCCAGGGTGGTCCGCAGCCGTTTCTTATCCTGCTGCTGCACCAGCCGCCGGGCGAGCAGGGGTGCGAATATGGGCTGTTTCGGTACCTCGCCGGTAACGATCTCCTGCCGCGCCTCCGCCACCGTCCGGGGCGGCCAGACCCCGAACTGCTCCAGCCGCGCCAGCACCTTGTCCCGTGCGGCCTGGGCAACTTCGGCATGGCGGTCGGGGCGGAAGCGGGTGGGCGACTGGGGCAGCACCGCCAGCAGGGCGGCCTCGGCGTGACTGAGATGGCGGGCGGATTTCTGTAGATAGGCCCAGCTCGCCGCCTCCACCCCCTCCAGGTTGCCGCCGAAGGGGGCGTGGTTCAGGTAGAGGGTGAGGATCTCCTCCTTGCTGAGGTGCCACTCCAGCTGCAGGGCGCGCAGCATCTGTTTCAGTTTGCCGCCGAGGGTGCGGTCGTGGGGGTCGAGGATGCGGGCCACCTGCATGGTGAGGGTGGAGCCGCCGGACACCACCCGGCCGTTCACGGCGGCCTGCCCCACGGCGCGGATCATGGCCAGGGGATTGACCCCTGGATGTTGGTAGAACCAGCGATCTTCATAAGAGAACAGCGCTTCCAGGTAGAGGGGCGAGACCTCTTCAGGCGTTACGGGATAGCGCCATACGCCGTCCTTCCCGGCGAAGGCGCGCAGGGGTTCGCCCCGGCTGTCGGTGACCACCGAGGCGTAGGCGGCGTCGTCCGGCAGGGGGAGCGGAAAAAGCAGGTCCGCTCCCCACAACAGCGCGGCGGGGAGGGCGGCAGCCAGGGCGGTCCGCTTGACCCACTTCACCTTACTTCCCCTTCACCTCGATGCGGGATACCGGGGTCTCGCCGATGGCGTGATCTTCGGGCGCATACATATCCTCCACGAAGGGGGGCGGCACGCGGTAGCTGCCCGGGGTGACCGCGCGGACGCCGTAGAACAGGTGGATGATCCGCCCATAGTCGGCGTCCACCGCCGCCACATAGCGGTCGTCACGATACTCTTCGTGGGCCAGCGGGTACTCCTCCCGCCACTGGCGGATGGTCTTGTCGCCGATCTTGACCTCATCCAGCCGCACCGAATCGGGCAGGGCGGGATTCTCCGGCTCCAGCCCGGCCGGCAGCAGGTCCGCCACCAGCAGGTCCGGGTGGCGCGCCTTGGTCCTCAGCTCCAGGTGGGTCACCAGGACGGTGCCCTCTTCCACGGTGCTGGGGTTTACCGCCTTGCCCTGCTTGTCGTAGTAGCTGCGCTGGATGGTCATGCTGTCGCTGACGGGTTTGGGCGGTTCGGCGCTGTAGCCGTTCACCAGGGCGGAGACATAGAGGTCGCTGTCATTGCGGGAGTCGAGGCGGATGCCCCGGGTGATCTCCTGGCGATGGAACAGCCGCGATAGCCTCTGGGCCTGGTTGAGCGCCTCGGTCTTGTCACCGATGCGCAGCTCGGCCTGCCAGCGCCCCTGGTCGCCGCTCTCCAGTTGCAGTCCGGCGAAGAAGAGGGCGTTGCGCTCCTGGGTGCTCAGGTAGTTCCGCCTGTGGAGCAGGTCGGCCAGATCCATGCTCAGGGTCCCGGCGCGCGACCTGTGCAGACCGTGCTTGAGCAGCAGGGCGGTCATGGCCGCCGTGTCGCGCAGGTCCGATCCGTAGTCGCCGTAGTATGCCTCCCGTTCCGTGGTGAGCCGCAGGGCGCGGGCGATGGCGTCGTCACCGCGCCGGGCGTCGCCCATCTCCTTGAGGGAGATCCCCAGCTGCAACATGGCCAGGGGCATATTGACCTTGCTGCCCTCCCGGTCGTAGAGGTTGCGCAGGGAGCCCAGGGGCGCCTGCTTGACCCGCGAGAGCACATAGGCCGCATAGGCCTTGGTGGCGAAGGCGTAGTAGCGGGGTTCGCTGCTGTAGCGCTGGCCGAACAGGGTCCCGCTCTGGCCCAGGTAGCTCTTCAGCCGTTTTAGGGTGGCGTCCAGCCGCTCCTTGGGCACCGCGATCCCCTGGGCCTGGGCGTCCAGCAGCAGGTCCGCCACATAGGCGCTAAGCCAGTGCTCCTCGTCGCTGTTGCGGTCCCACAGGCCGTAACTGCCGTTGGCGCGCTGCATGGAGAAGATCCGGGTCAGGCCCTTGTCGATCTGCTCCAGCCGCTCGGCGTCATCCTTGAACGGCAGCTTGATGCCGAGGGCCGCCAGATTCTTGGGCGTGGCGAACAGCAGGGGGTAGAGGCGGCTGCTGGTCTGCTCCAGGCAGCCGTAGGGGTACTGGAGCAGATGCTGCAGATGATCCTGCAGCTCCAGTCCCAGGGTGTCGTCCACGGAAAGCAGCACCTGGACCGTATCGGCCAGCATGCCGTGCAGGGCCGCCGCCGGGACCTGGAAGGCCTTGCCCTTTCCGACCACCGTCTGGATGCGCTGGGTGGCGGCGGGCCAGGCGGGACGGACCCCCAGTCGCCAGTTGCGGGCGAAGGGTGCGGGCTTGCCCTCCTCATCCTTCATGCCATCGATGGCGAGGCGGATCTCCGCGGTGCCGATGCGGTCCGCGGCCACGGTATCGAAGCGCAGGGTCCGCTTCTCCCCATCGGCCAGCTTCAGCCGCTGCTTTCCGTCCACCACCGACAGGGGGCCGTCCGCCAGCAGGTCGAGATCCAGCTCCTGCGCCTGGCCGCTCAGGTTGTGCAGGTCCAGGGCGAGGGTGGTGCGGTCGCCCGGGGCCATGAAGCGCGGCATGGCGATCTGGGTGACCAGGGGTGAGGCCACGATCATCTCCCGGTCGGCGCTGCCGTAGCGGTCGTCGCCGAAGGCCAGGGCCATGAGCCGCACCTTACCGTTGAAGTCGGGGAAGGTGAGGGGGATCCGCGCTTCGCCATTGTCATCCGTTGCCACCGCGCCAGAGAAGAGGGAGACGATCTGCACCTCGGTGAGGGGGCGGTCGCCGCCGCGCGCCAGTTCCGCCAGCTCGCCGTCACCGCCGAAACGCAGCCGTGCGCTCTCACCCGTGGCGAGATCCATGACCTGGTCATAGATGTCGCGGCTGTCCGCGCCGTAGCGGCGCTGGCCGAACATCCCCTCGAAGGGGTCCGGGGTCTCGAAGCGGGCGATGCTCAGCACACCCACGTCCACCGCCGCCAGGGTGACCTGGGTCTTCTGGTTCGGCGGCAGGTTCTCTACCCGCACGGTTACCGATTTTTCCCGTTCCGGCTGGACCTTGTCCGGGGCCTCAATGGCGACCTTGAGGCGGCGCGCCTCGCGGTCCAGGGGCAGAGGGGCGAGGCCGAAGGCGCGGTGGGGCGCGATCCGCTCCTTGCCGTCCGCCGGGCGGAACAGCACCACGGAGGCGTAGATGTCGTGGCGGTCCCACGCCTTGTCCAGGGGGATCGCTACCTTGGTGCCTTTCGGGTCGAGCTGGAGACGCTCGGACCAGAGGGGACGGTCGCTCTCCAGCAGCAGCACCGCCTCGCCCGCGGCGGGCGGCACGATGGTCAGGGTGGCGGTCTCACCCGCCTTATAGCTGGGTTTGTCGAAGGAGAGGGCTACCGCGTCGGGCCGGGCGGCCTGGCCGCTCTCCACCTGTTCACGCTGCCACCAGTAGTACCAGTCGCGGCCGGCGTGGAAACGGAGGCTGGTCAGGGTGTTGCTTTCGGGGTCGGTGAGTTCCAGCCGATAGTGGCCGTACTCCAAAGGCAGCTTAAGCGTGACCGCCTGTTCGCCGCTCACCAGGGTGCGGCTCTCCACGGGGTACTCGCTTTCGCTGTACTCGTAGTGCCATCCCTGTCCGCTGGACCACTCCCAGAAATACTGCCGGTCCTCGTTGATCAGCCGGGCCTCGAGCTTGCGCCCGGCCACCAGGGAGCCGTCCTTCCTGGCCAGGATCACCTGGAAGGCGGCCTCGGCGTTCTCCTGCGGATTCTTGTCGCCGAAGGCGGGACGCACCCCGATCAGGGCGTCGCCGGGCCACACCAGGTGGGAGTGGCTGCGGGTGACGGGGCGGCCGCCGCTCTCGAACAGGCTGGCGGTGACAAAGACATCCAGGGGCGAGCGGTTTTGCCGCCAGCGGGAGTCGATCAGCAGCCTGGTCTGGCCGTTCTTGTCCAGCTCCACCGCATCCAGGTCAAACCGTTCCAGTCCCTGCTGGTCTTTCAGGTCGCCGAACTGGTACCCCTTCCACTGTTCCAGGGGTTCGCGGAAATGGCGCACCTGCACCTCGGTCTCAAGGCGGTTGCCCGCGGCGGGGGCGCCGTAGAGATATTCTCCGCTGACCGGGACCGTGATCCGGTCCGCGGGGGCGGTGACCGGGGCCTTCACCCCTTCGCCGTGCAGGGTCAGCTTCATCCGTTCCGGGAGGAACTCCTCCACCTGGAAGGGATAAGGGATTTTTTGGCCGTCCGGCAGGGTGACCTCCAGGCTCCAGCGGCCGGTGGGGCTGTTCTCCGGCAGGGCATAGCGGTATTCGTAATAGCCCCCCTCCTGGGGCTGCCAGGTGAAGAACTTGCTGGTCTCGCCGTCGGGGCGCAGAAAGCGGGCCTTCAGGGGCAACTCCTGGGTGCGGCGGCCATCGTGGTCACGCAGCAGGCCGCTGACGGTGACGGTCTCGTTGGGGCGGTATAGATCGCGCGGGCCGTAGAGAAACATCTCCACGGGGCGGTGGGGCCGCTTCCCCACATTGAAATCGGAGAGGTCCAGGGCCGGGCGCTGCAGGTCCAGCATGGTGAAGTAGTCGCCGCTGGTGGCGGCGATGAAGCGGGCGTCCTTCTTCTCCTTGCCCTCCATGCCGCTGAAGGTCACCAGCCCTTCGGGGGTGGAGCGGCCCTCGTCCAGGACTTCGCCGTCCCTGTTCAGCAGGGTGACGCTGGCACCCTTCACCGCCTCGCCGCTGGCGAGGGAGGCTAGGTGGACGTCCAGCCGGTCGCCGTAGAAACGGGCGTGGATGCCGATGTCGGTGATGGTGAAATAGGTGGCGTCCATTCGGTCGAACTCGTAGATGCCCGCCGGGCGCATCACCGCCACATAGACGCCGGGCTCCTGCAGGGCCGGGATCTCCGAGGTCTTGATGGTGTATTCACGCCGTTTGTTTTTGGGCGGGTTGAGTTCGTAGCGGCCGCTGTAGACCAGGGTGGAGGTGTTGTCCAGCAGATTCAGTTGCCAGTAGCGTTTCAGCCCGTTGTTGCGGGCGAAGTTGAAGAAGGATTGGAAGTTGTCCTGTTTTACCCGGTGGAAGTTGATGTGCGCCTCGTTGGTATTGACCGTGACGATGGGCAGGCCCTGGGAGATCTTCGCGGGCAGCAGGGAGCCCTGGCTGGAGAAACTGAGGGAGGGGCGGACATTGCGGGTCCTGATCACCTTGCTGACCGGCGCGGTCACGATGCGGCCGTCTTTGGCGCGCAGGCCCTGGTAGACCGTCACCGTATATTCGGTCTGTGGTTCGATGTGGGGAAAGTAGAGGGTGCGGCCGTTGTCCGAGAGCACCCAGGCCCCGTCCACCCGGCCGCCCTTTTTCAGCGCCACATTCAGATACTCCTGATGATTGGCCGCGGGGTCCAGGGGGGAGGAGAGAATAATCGCCAATGCCCCGCCTCCGTCATAGGAGTGTTCGGCCATAGCCAGCACCGTCAGAGTGGTGCCGTCATCCACGGGTTGGGAGGGGGGCTCTTGCTGCTTACTCGCCTGTTCCGCTACGGCTGGGAGCGGGGCGGTTTGGGCCGGGACCGGCTTGGTACTCTGATTGGTTTCGGGTTCGTCCCCGCAGCCGGTCAGTGCGAGGGTGAAAGTCAGCAGCAGTAAGGACAGGAGAAAGTTACGAATCGTGGCGGCCATGGCCCCCTCCCTTTGAATGAACGTTCTTGTTACGAAATCCTATCCGACAATAGTGGCAGAAAAATGGCGATAGGCGGGCATTGCGGTGGAACCTGCGTTCCGCGGCGGGATCTGATCAGGCCCGAAGGGTGCGTCCGCTGGCAAGGTCCCGGATAGGGGTTGGTTTGCGTTTCCCGCCCACAGAGCCGGAAACGATGCAATCAACCTGGCCGCCGAATCGGCTGCGGATATGCAACGCGCTCCGCGCCGGCGGGTGGTCGGCAATATTGGCGCTGGTGGAGACCAGCGGTGAGCCGCAGGCGCGGCAGAGGGCGGCGGCGATGGGGTGAGCGGTGACCCGCACCGCCAGGGTGTCGTGCGCCCCGGTCAGCCAGGGGGGGGTATGCTCGGCGGCGGGCAGCAGCCAGGTGGTGGGGCCGGGCCAGGTGTCGAAGGGGATCCGCAGCTCCTCGTCGGAGAGGGGCATCACAAAAGGTGCGAGCTGGCGGAAGTCGGCGGCGATCAGGATCAGCCCCTTGTCCAGCGGGCGCCGCTTGAGTTCCAGAATGCGCTCCACCGCGAACCAGTCCATGGGGTCGCAGCCCAGGCCGTAGACCGCCTCCGTGGGATAGGCGAGGATGCCGCCCTGGTGAAAACAACGCGCGGCTTCCCGCAGACGCCAGGGGGAGATGGAGGTGCGCACGGCCTTAGCCGGCCAGGTCAGCCTGCAGTTTGGCGTCTTTCGCCACCACGCCTTCGGCGTTGGCCTGGCGTTCCGCGCGGATACGCTCCGCCAGTTCAGGATCGGAGAGGGCCAGAATCTGGGAGGCCAGATAGGCGGCGTTCTTGGCGCCCGCCTTGCCCACGGCCACGGCGGCCACGGGAATGCCGCCGGGCATCTGCACCGTGGAGAGCAGTGCATCCATCCCCTGCAACGGACCCGCATCCAGGGGGATGCCGATCACGGGCTTCAGGGTGGCGGCGGAGACGGCCCCCGCCAGGTGGGCGGCCAGACCGGCGGCGGCGATGAACACGGCGCAACCTCGCTCATCCGCGTCTTTCACATAGGCATGGGTGATGTCGGGGGTGCGGTGGGCGGAGGTGATCTTCGCCTCGAACGGAATCCCCAGCTTCTTGAGCACATCGAAGGTGGCCTGCAACACGGGCAGGTCGGAATCGGAACCCATCAGGACGGCAACGAACGGCTTGCTCATGTCTCCCTGCTCCCAGTTTGGTTGGAAAGGGGACGAAAGATACCGGATTTTGCCTGCTCAGGCTACCGGCGCGGGCGGCCGTGTCAATCGACTGAAATAGGGAGTGTTTTATACAAGAGCCTTGGTTGGCCCGGTTTTTTGACTATGTTTTATCTTTAGATGAGAGAGGGTTTGAAAAATTATGACCTTACGACGCAATCAGAAACTACTATTCTTGATGTTGCTGGGTGGCGGTCTGCTGCTTTCAGGTTGCGGCGAGTCCGGCACAGAGCGCGAAAGCGCCCGAAATGCCGCGCTTTTCCGACCAGCAGCTGATGATGGGGCGGGGCGTCTGGATGGGGACCTGCCGTAACTGCCATCTCATGGGCGTTTCCGGCGCTCCCGCGGTGACCAACCATGAAGCCTGGGCGCCGCGAATCCAGAAAGGCAAACCGGCCCTCTATCAAAGCGCGTTAAACGGCATCAAAGGCGAGGACGGAGAATTCCGCATGCCGCCGCGCGGCGGAAACGCCCAACTCAATGACGAACAGGTGCGTCTGGCAGTCGATTACATGGTGGCGGCGGTCAAGGAGTTGGCGAGTAAATAAGCCCATGGACAGGGCGCTTTGGTTCAGTTTAGACACTTCGCTGCCAGCACACGCTTCAGGATGCCGTAGCCGTAGGCTTTTTCAGGGTGAATTATGGGTATCCTGTTGTGCGCTAGGTCTTTTTCGCTCTGATTATTTCGCGCTCTCCCTAAGCTGCAACGCGACCTTGTTTCCCTTTTTGCATGGATGCCTCAATGCATGGCGAACAACCCATTTCAGTTCCCTGGTTGCGCCACTAAGCCAATTTTCACATATTTCAAATACCAAATCTGGATGATCCTTCGCGATGTCGCCAAGGCTGTTGGCGACGCTACGGCGCACATAGTTGTTCGGATCGTTTTTTAACGATTCCAGTATTGGGAGGATTGGCGCGGGATTTTCGACAAAAGCAGGGATTCGCTGTGCCCATGGAAGCCGAGGACGGGAGCCTTCCGAGCATAACCGCCGAACATGGGGGTCCGGGTCGGATGTCCACTCCATTAAACGCGATAGCGTACGTTCCTGATGTTTTATTAAGAATGGCCGAATGGAAAACTCGGCGGTGAATCGCTTGGTGAGTTCGTACTGAGCCTTCATGGAAATTTCAAACGGATCATCACCCCCGTTATGTTCCTTTTCCAGTCCATATTCTGAAATGAAGGCGTTGTGGGGCTGATAAAACAGGACGGCGAGAC
>JBNKPL010000095.1:0-8701 GCA_050295355.1 Sedimenticolaceae bacterium | reverse complement strand
AAATATCTTAACCACAGGGGACACAGAGGTCACAGAGAGCACTATTACTACAAAGCATTTCCTCTGTGACCTCTGTGTCCTCCGTGGTGATCAAAATTTCACTACGCCGGGGAAGGGGGTATATGCGGATGGCCGTACAGTACGCTCACATGTTCCGGCCCCAGCAGCCGCTGCAGGCGCCGGATCAGCTCATCGGCGGGATCCACCCGCCACGCCTCGCCGAACTGCAGCAGGGCGCTGGCATCCGCTCTGCGATACGTCATCTGAACTCCGCAGTTCCCGCCCCGGTAGGGTGTCAGGACTTTTTCCATTTGCCGGAGAAAATCGCCCCCGGAACCGCCGTTTCCATTCAACTGGCGGATATCGGCGTGGAGCTGGATCGCCCGGGCGTGGATCCCCCGCGCCTGCTGAAACTCAAACACCTGATCGGCCCGGATGCTCATGCCGCCGCGGTATTCGTCATAACTGGCGCTGCCGGCCACCACCAGCACCCGGTCCGCCACCAGCAGGTTGCTGTACGCCTCATAGGCATCGGCAAAAAGGGTGACCTCAATACGTCCGCTGCGGTCATCCAGCACCAGGGTCCCCATCCTTCCACGCTGGGTCTGGCGGTGACTGACGGAAAGGGCGAGCCCCGCCACCATCACCCGTTCGCGGCGTCCGCGTCCCCCGCCGTTGCCGCCGCTGGATGCACCTTCGTCCTGCAACACCGTGGCGATGCGGGTGATCCCCAGACCCGGAAGCTCCGGCTCGTAGCGCGCCACGGGATGGCCGGTCAGGTAAAGCCCCAGGGTCTCTTTCTCTCCCTGCAGCCGCTGTTCCTCTTCCCACTCCTCCACCGCCTGCAGCATCAACTGCTCCTCGGGGGCGCCCACGGGATCGGGCTCCGCCATGCCGAACAGGTCGTTCTGCCCCGCCTCCCGGGTGGCGTTGTGTTGTTCCGCCATCTTCAGGGCCGTGGGCAGTTGCTGCATCATGGTGGCGCGGTTGGCGCCCAGGGAGTCCAGGGCGCCGGCGCGGATGAGGGACTCCAGCACCCGCCGGTTGACCTTGCGCAGATCGATGCGGCGGCAGAACTCGAACAGATCCCGGAACTCCCCCTCGCCGCGGCGCGCCTCGATGATGCTTTCGATGGCGGACTCACCCACCCCCTTGATGGCGCCCAGGCCGTAGACGACGCTGCCCCCCTCGCCCACGGTGAAGTGGTATTCCGACTGGTTGATGTCCGGCGACTCCACCTTCAGGCGCATGGAGCGGCACTCGTCGATCATGGTCACCACCTTGTCGGTGTGGTCCATGTCCGCGGAGAGCACCGCCGCCATGAAGGCCGCCGGGTAGTGGGCCTTGAGCCACATGGTCTGGTAGGAGACCAGGGCATAGGCGGCGGAGTGGGATTTATTGAAGCCGTAGCCCGCGAACTTCTCCATCAGGTCAAAGATGTAGCGGGCGGTATCCTCCTCCACCCCCAGCTCCACGGCCCCCTTGCGGAAGATCTCGCCCTGCTTGGCCATCTCTTCTGGCTTCTTTTTGCCCATGGCGCGGCGCAGCAGGTCGGCGCCGCCCAGGGTGTAACCCGCCAGTTCCTGGGCGATCTGCATCACCTGCTCCTGATAGAGGATGACGCCGTAGGTGGATTGCAGGATGGGCTCCAGCTTGGGGTGGGGATAGACCACCTTCTGGCGGCCGTGTTTACGGGCGATGAAGTCGTCCACCATGCCGGACTGCAACGGTCCGGGACGGAACAGGGCCACCAGGGCGGTGATATCGTCAAAGCAGTCGGGCTGCAGCTTCTTGATCAGCTCCTTCATGCCGCGGGATTCGAGCTGGAACACCGCCGTGGTCTCACAGCGCTTGAGCAGCCGGAACGCCTCCGCGTCATCCATGGGGATGGCGTCGATATCGATGGGCTTTTCCCCTTGCGCCGCGCGCTCACGGTTGATGGTCTGCAGGGCCCAGTCCACGATGGTGAGGGTGCGCAGGCCGAGGAAGTCGAACTTCACCAGGCCCGCTTGCTCCACCCATTTCATATTGAACTGGGTGACCAGGTTGTCGCCGCCCGGTTCGCAGTAGAGGGGGGTGAAATCGGTCAACACCGTGGGGGCGATCACCACCCCGCCCGCGTGTTTCCCCGCGTTACGCGCCAGCCCTTCCAACTTCCTGGCCATGTCGATAAGGGCGCTGACCTCTTCGTCGCCCCGATAGGCCTCCTGCAGCTCCTCACTCTCCTCCAGGGCCTTCTCCAGGGTCATGCCGATCTCGAAGGGGATCAGCTTGGCGATGCGGTCCACAAAGCCGTAGGCGTGGCCGAGCACCCGCCCCACGTCGCGCACCACCGCCTTGGCGGCCATGCTGCCGTAGGTGATGATCTGGGAGACCGATTCGCGGCCATAGCGCTGGGCCACGTATTCGATCACCCGGTCCCGCCCCTCCATGCAGAAGTCCACGTCGAAGTCGGGCATGGAGACACGCTCGGGGTTGAGGAAACGCTCGAACAGCAGGTCGTGTTCGATGGGATCGAGATTGGTGATCCCCAGGGCATAGGCCACCAGGGAGCCGGCGCCGGAACCGCGGCCCGGCCCTACGGGGATGCCGTTCTCCTTGGACCAGCGGATAAAGTCGGCAACGATCAGGAAGTAGCCGGGAAAGCCCATCCCGATAATCACATCCAGTTCCAGCTGGAGGCGTTCCTGGTAGCTCCGTTTCTGCTCCGCGAACTGGGGATCGCCGGGATCGAGTATCTGCTCCAGGCGCTCCGCCAGACCCCGGTTCGACTCCTGGATAAAAAACTCGCCAATGGTCATCCCCTCGGGAACGGGGAAATCGGGCAGGTAGTTCTCCCCCAGAGTCAGCTCCAGATTGCAGCGCTTGGCGATCTCCACACTGTTCTCCAGGGCCTCGGGCAGGTCGGAGAACAGCTCCGCCATCTCCTCGGGCGTGCGCAGATACTGCTGGGCGCTGTAGTTTTTGGGCCGGCGGGGGTCGTCCAGGGTACGGCCCTCATGGATGCAGACCCGCACCTCATGGGCCTCGAAATCTTCCGGGCGAAGGAACCGCACGTCGTTGGTGGCCACCAGCGGCACCTCTTTGGCCGCCGCCAGTTCCACGCTGGCGTGCAGCAGATCCTCCTCGAAGGGGCGGCCGGTACGCTTCACCTCCAGGTAGTAGCGGTCGCCGAACAGCTCCAGCCACTCATCCAGCAGTTCTCCCGCCTGCCCGGGGTTGCCGCTCAGCAACGCCTTTCCCACATCGCCGTCCCGCCCCCCGGAAAGCGCGATCAGGCCCTCGCTGTAGCCCTGGAACCACTCCCGATTCAGCATGGGCCGTCCCAGGTGCTGCCCCTCGGTATAACCACGGGAGATGAGAGCCGTGAGATTGCGATAGCCCTCACTGTTCTGCACCAGCAGCAGCAGGCGGTCCGGCTTGTTCACGTCCTGTTCGTTGCGCAGCCAGCAGTCCACCCCGACGATGGGCTTCACCCCCTTGGTCAGCGCGGCGCGGTAGAACTTGACCATGGCGAAGAGGTTGGACTGGTCGGTAACGGCCACGGCGGGCATGCCGGCAGCCGCCACCGCACCCACCAGCGGCTTGACGCGCACCAGGCCGTCGACCAGGGAGTATTCGGAGTGAACGCGAAGATGAACGAATGAAGATTCCACCAGAGAATCTTACCCAAACCGGGGCGGGTCTGTCCCGGGGATTTACGTGGTCATCTCCCTTTTGGGATTACCCGGAACCGAGCAACCGCCGGACCGGACCGAAGGAGCGGCGATGGATCCCCGTCACCCCCAGGGTTTTCAAGGCCTCCAGATGGAGCTTGGTGGGATAGCCCTTATGCTTGGCCAGGCCATAGCCGGGGTAGAGCCGGTCCAGTTCCACCATTTCGCGGTCGCGGACCACCTTGGCGAGGATGGAGGCGGCGCTGATCACGGGTACGGTGTTGTCGCCCCCCACAATCGCCTCCACGCTGCAGGACAGTTCAGGGCAGCGGTTGCCGTCCACCAGTGCATGCTCCGCCCGCAGCGGCAATCCCTCCACCGCCCGCCGCATGGCCAGCAGGCTGGCCTGCAGAATATTGATCCGGTCGATCTCATCCACCTCCGCCCGGCCAATACACCAGGCCAGGGCATTCTCCCGGATCGTCTCCGCCAACTCCTCACGCCGCTTTTCCGACAGCTTTTTGGAGTCCTTGAGCCCCTCGATAGGCCGTTCCGGGTCCAGGATCACCGCTGCGGCCACCACCGGTCCCGCCAGGGGACCGCGCCCCACTTCATCCACGCCGGCCAGATAGAGGGTCTCGCGCTTTGCCATGCTATTTCCCGATCAGTCCCAGGACGGCCTCGGCCGCGGTACGGCTGGCGTTGAGGCGCATGGACCGATGCAGTTCCATGGAGCGCTGGTGAATCCGCGCTACCCGCTCAGGGGCGTTCAGTAAAGAGACCAGTGCAGTGGAGAGGGCCTCAGGTGTGGCCGCATCCTGGATATACTCCGGCGCGATCTCCTCCCCGGCCACCAAATTGGCCAGCGCCACATGGGGTATTTTCAGCATGCCGCAATCGATCAGCAGCCAGTGGGTAAACCAGTGGACTCGATAGGCCACCACCATGGGCCGCTTCAGCAGCATCGCCTCCAGGGTGGCGGTGCCGGACGCCACCAGCACCGCATCGGCGGCCTGCATCACCTCCCGGCTCTGGCCATCCACCAGGGTAATGGGAAGATCCGGCGCGATCCGCTCCAGTTCCTGTTCAAACAAGGCACGAATCCCCGGATTCACCAACGGCACTACAAAACGGACATTCGGGATTTGCTCCCGGCAGAGGCGGGCCGCTTGCAGAAAAGTCGCGGACAGCGACTGAACCTCCCCCCGGCGGCTACCGGGCAGCAGGGCCACGATGGGGGTCTCACCTTCCAGACCCAGCCGTTTCCGGGCGGCAGCTTGATCCACTTCCAGCGGAATCTCGTCGGCCATGGGGTGGCCCACGTAGGCGCTGGCTACGCCTGCATCTTCCAATAGCTTCTTTTCGAAGGGCAGGATACTGAGCACCAGGTCCACCGCCCTGCGGACCTTGTTCACCCGTTTCGGACGCCAGGCCCAGACGGAGGGACAGACATAGTGAACGGTGGGGATAGCGGCCTGCTTCAGCCTGCGTTCCAGGCCTAGGTTGAAATCGGGGGCATCGATGCCGATGAACAGGTCCGGCGGATTTTCCAGGAAATGCTTCATCAGCGTTCGGCGAATGGAGAGCAGCTCGGGCAGGTGTTTCAGAACCTCCACCAGCCCCATGACCGAAAGCCGTTCCATGGGAAACAGGGAGCGGCAGCCCAGACTTGTCATCTCAGGACCGCCCACACCCTCGAACTGGACGTCGGGATAGCGTTCCCGGATCTCACGCATCAAACCCGCGCCCAGAAGATCGCCAGATGCCTCGTTGGCTACGATGCCGATGCGCAGGCTGGGAGAATCAGCGGACAATGCTGCGTTCGCTGTTATCCAGAAATTCAGCGATCAACCCGACCTCCGGACACTCCTGCGCCAGTTCACGAATGACTTCTGCCGCCGCATTCAGCTTCAACTGCTCTTTGTACAGCGCCTTGTAGGCCCGCTTGATCTTTTTTATTGCCTCTTCGCCGAAACCGCGGCGTTTGAGGCCCTCGGAGTTGATCCCGTGGGGGCTGACCGGATGGCCGCTCACCATGACATAGGGTGGGACATCCTTGGCGATGACGGAGCCCATGGCGCTAAAGCTGTGGGCGCCGATGCGGCAGAACTGGTGAACAATGGAGAAGCCGCCCAGGATGGCCCAGTCCTCGATGGTGACGTGGCCGCCCAGAGAGGCGGCGTTGGCCATGATGATATGGTCGCCAATCCGGCAGTCGTGGGCCACGTGGGTATAGGCCATGAGCAGGTTATCGGAGCCGATCACGGTCACCCCCGTGTCCTGCACCGTGCCGCGGTTGAGGGTGGTGAACTCCCGAATTACGTTGCGATCACCGATCTCCAGACGGGTATCCTCCCCGGCGTATTTCTTGTCCTGCGGGGCGTCCCCCACGGAGGCAAACTGAAAGATCTGGTTCTCCTCGCCGATGGTGGTAGGACCCTGAATTACCGCATGGGCGCCTATGGTGGTGCCCTTCCCCACCTGAACCCCGGGACCGATCACCGCAAAAGGGCCGACGGATACACCCTCATCCAGTTCCGCCTTGGGGTCGATAGCTGCGCGGGAATCGATCACGGGGCGAAATCCCGGGCCGCGCACATGATCTCGGCGGTGGCGGCAACACTGCCATCCACACTGGCCGTGCAGGAGAACATGCCGATGCCCCGCTTGAGCCCGGTCTGGTTCACTTCGATATGAAGTTGATCACCCGGTTCCACGGGTCGTTTGAAGCGGGCCTTGTCGATGCCCACGAACAGGTAGATGGTATTTTCGTTGACCGTCTCCGGGTGGGACTCCATGGCCAGCAGGCCGGTCGCCTGCGCCATCGCCTCGACGATCAGCACCCCGGGCATCACCGGCCGAATCGGAAAGTGGCCGCTGAAGAAGTGTTCGTTATAGGTGACGTTCTTGATCGCCAGCAGTCGCTGGTCCTGTTCGAATTCCAGAACCCGGTCGATCAACAAAAACGGATAGCGGTGCGGCAGTAAACTTAATATCTTATTGATGTCCATGCTGATCAAGGCGTTCTCCCCACTCCCAGAAACGGCCTGGTCAGCCGCTATATTGATACTTATTCCTTCTCGTCACCGTCCCGTGACGAAAGCGCTTTCTCCAGCTTCTTCAGGCGCTTGGCCATCTCTTCCAGGCGCCTGATATGGGCCACCGCCTTACGCCACTCCCCGTTGGGCGCCGCCGGCAGGTTTCCGCTGTAATAGCCCGGCTCCTTGATGGATTTGGTCACCAGGGTCTGGCCGGAGAAGTGGGTATTATCCGCAATTTCCAGGTGTCCGGAAACACCAACGCCACCACCCAGGGTGCAGTTGCGGCCGATGGTGGTGGAGCCGGCAACACCCACACACCCGGCAAGCGCCGTATTCTCCCCGATACGGACGTTGTGGGCGATCTGGATCTGGTTGTCCAGTTTGACGCCGTTCTCCAGTACGGTGTCTTCCAGCGCCCCGCGGTCGATGGTGGTATTGGCTCCGATCTCCACGTCGTCGCCAATCACCACGCTCCCAAGCTGCGGCACCTTGATCCAGGCGCCGTCGTCGTTGGCCAGTCCGAATCCGTCACTCCCGATCACCGCCCCCGGATGAATCAACACTCGCTTCCCCAGCACAACGCTGCTACAGAGCGTTACATTCGCGATCAATCTGGATTGCTCACCGACCCGGACGCCCTCACCGACCACACAACCGGGGCCGATCTGTACGCACCTATCGATCCAGGCATTCTCCTCAATCACGCAGTGGGGTCCCACCCAGGCGGAGGCATCCACTTTGGCGCTGTCGGCAATGACCGCGGTCGGATGACGGCCTGACCTGGCAGCCGGCTCTGGAAACAGCCGACTGCTGATGCGCGCATAGGCAAGGCGTGGATTGGTGCTGACTAAAGCGTTAACCGGACACTCACCAAGGTACTCGGGCGCCAGGATTACCGCTGACGCCCGAGTTTCCCGAAGTTGTTTCCGATATCGGGTATTGGACAGAAAGGCGATCGAACCCGGGGCGGCACTCTTCAGCGTGGCCACACGGTCGACCACACAGGCGCCATCCCCGTACAACTTAGCACCGGCCAGGTCTGCCAGCTCTTGAAGAGTAACGCCCAAGCCGGCCACCAACGATCCTTACTTGCCGTTGTGCTTGCTCTTCATCCGTGCGATGACTTTGTCGGTGATATCAGCAGCAGGGCTAGCGTAGACAACACCTTCGCTCAGAATGAGGTCCAATTTCTCTTCCTTGCCAACCTCGCGCACGACTTCGATGATCTGGCGGATCAGCTTTCTGCGCTCTTCGGCCACGCGCATGTTGAAATCGTCGCGGGACTCCTGCAGGTCGAAGCTCAGCTTGCGGCGCTGGGTCCGGATATCCTGCTCCAGCCGCTTCACTTCGGCGGCACTCATCACGTCCTTATCTTTCTTCAGCTGATCTTCCAGCTTCTTGACCTTTTCCTGCTTGGCATTGAGCGCACTGGTCTTCTTTTTGTAGTCAGCCTCCAGCGACTTCTGAATTGTCGCAAACTGCGGGGACTGTTCCAGAGCCTTGCCGTAGTCTACCGCTGCCACATTCTGGGCCTGGGCGGTGCCAACACCTGCGACCACCAGAAATGCGATCGCAACCAACAGTTTCATTGATTTTTTCAAAGTCATCCTCCAATTAACAATCAAAATGACGAGCCATAGGTAAATTGAAAAGTCTCCGTTTTGTCACCGCTCTTGTCATTCAGGGGAGCGGCCAGGGCGAACGTAAATGCTCCGAAAGGCGACAACCAAGATGCCGAAGCACCCGCGGACTGACGAAGCTCACCCAGATCGATATCGTCTCCATTGACACCATTGGTGTCATAAACGTTCCCGATATCATAGAACAAACCCAGCCGGATGGTCTCCGGAGCGATACCAAAAGGCTCTGGGAACAGAAGTTCCGCGTTCCCTACCAGCTTCAGATTGCCGCCCAGGGGGTCGTTATTGGAGTCCACCGGACCCAGGCTATAGCCTTCATATCCACGAACGCTTTTTATGCCCCCGGCAAAATAGTTTTCGTAGA
>JBNKPL010000094.1:0-9051 GCA_050295355.1 Sedimenticolaceae bacterium | reverse complement strand
GTATCCAGATACTGGTCCGCCAGATAGCCCACCCCGGCAAAGAGCACCGCCACGCCACCCAATACCCAGGCCACGGGGAAACCGCTGAACAGCAGCAGCACGAAGCTGAGGAACATGGCGATTACCAGCAGTTCGTTGAGCGCCATCCCCTACCCCCTGCCCCGGATGATTGCCCAGGCGCGGAGCAGACGCGCCAGCGCGGCGACAAACAGCAGCCCAAAGCTGATGGGAATCACCGATTTAATGAGCCAGCGGTACGGCAGCCCGGCGGGACTCTCCGACGCCTCGCTGAGACGGTACGAGTCGGCCACCCACTCCAGGCTGTGATGAAAAATCACGAACAGGAACGGCAACAGCAGAAACAGGATGCCGGCCAGTTCAATCCAGCTCTGGGTTAAAGGCGAAAAGCGATGGCGCAAGAGATCCACCCGGATATGGATGTCGCTGCTGACGCCATAACTAAGTCCCACCATCACCGCCACCGCATAGAGATGCCAGCGCAACTCCTCCAGCATCACCTGGCCATGCACGAGACCGTAGTGACGGAAAACGACCTGAACCAGGATGACCCCGATCAGCAGCAGATTGACGCAGGCCACCGCCCGGCCAATGCGGAGAATCAGGTTATCCAGGACCTCGGCGGCGGACGCCGGGGCTTGCGGCTTACTCATGAATCCGCTTGGTGCCGGGCCGCGGCATAAAGGCCCACTCGTTCCAGATGGCGTAGTCCTTGCGGAAGGCCTGCAGGTTCTCCCAGATCGCCTTGAACCCGGGGTCGTTCGCCGACTCCTCCGTCACCACCTCCTGCCATTTGCTGTGGAACAGGTCCAGCATCTCCTTGGACCAGTAGCGGTTCTCCACCCCGCGCTGTTCCAGGTTCTTCTTCATGGCCGGAAACTGGATCGACTCGCCCAGGGCATAGCCGTCCAGCATGGCCGCCTTGCAGCCCATCTCCATCAGGGTCTGCTGCTGGGCGTCCATAGCGTTCCAGGTATCCTTGTTGATCAGCACCTCCACCAGCGTGGCGGGCTGATGCCAGCCCGGATAGTAGTTGTACTTGAGGATCTTGTAGAAACCGAGCCGCTCGTCGATGGCCGGCATGGAGAACTCGGTGGCGTCGATGGCCCCCTTCTCCAGGGCGGGAAAGATCTCCTTGGAGGGCAACAGGCTGGTGGAGACGCCGAGCTTCTCCATCACCAGTCCGCCGAGACCGAAAAAGCGCATGCGCAGCCCCTTCAGGTCCTCGGGCTTATCCACCGGGCGCGAAAACCAGCCCGAGGTCTCGGGCGCCAGGATACCGCAGGGGATGCTGTGCACCTTGAGCTGCTTGTCGTCATAGAGTTGCTGCCACAGCTTGCGGCCGTCGCCATAGTAGATCCAGGCCAGATACTCGGGGGCATCCGGGCCGAAGGGGATGGCGGAGAAGAAGGAGGCCTTGTTGCCCAACACCCCGCTATTGAATCCGGCGGTGCTGAACCCGGCGTTTACCTGCCCGCTATGCACCGCCTGCAGGATCTCCTTGGCAGGGATCAGCCGGCCCGGTTCGTAGAGCTTGATCTTGAGAGAGCCGCCGCTGGCGCGGTTCACATGCTCCGCCAGCCACTTAGGGGTGCTGCCGAGCCCCGTCAAATGAGTACCGACGTAGACCGGCATCTTCAACAGCAGTTTTTCGGCGCAGACCGGCTGGACCAACAGGAGCAGTGCCCAGCCAACCAGAATGGAGATCGTTCTTCTTCTCACCCTATTCCCCTTTCAGCTTTTTATGCGAAAGGTAGATTCTAACCGAATTTCACCTGCTCTCTGAATGGAGGCTGCGGCAAGCGCCTATTCCAGAGGTTTTCCTGAGCTGTTTGATTATTCGTAGCGCAATGCCTGGATGGGATCCAGTTGCGCCGCCTGCCTGGCGGGAAGATAGCCAAACACCACACCGATCAATGCCGAAAATCCGAAGGCGATAAAGATGATCTCGGGACTGAGCACCAGCGGCACCCCGAGCACATTGGCGCCGAACCAGGCGGAGAGTATCCCCAACGCGATGCCCAATACACCGCCGAAAGAGGAAAGCACAATCGCCTCCACCAGGAACTGCAGCAGCACATCCCGCGCCAGGGCGCCGATGGCCAGACGGATGCCGATCTCGCGGGTACGCTCGGTAACCGATACCAGCATGATGTTCATGATACCGATACCGCCCACCAACAGACTGACCGTGGCCACCGCCCCCAACAGGGCGGTCATGGTCTGGGTGGTGCTGGATACCCGCGCCGCCACCTCTTTCATGTCGCGCACGTTAAAGCTGTCTTCCTGGCCCTCGCCGATATGGCGGCGTTGGCGCATCAACAGCTCGATATCCCGTTTGATTTTGGCGGTCATGTCCGGCCGCGCCGCCGACACGTAGATGAGATCGATATCGGTATTGCCCGCAAGGCGGCGGTGAAAGGCCTTGACCGGCATCAGGATCTGGTCGTCCTGGTCCGTGCCGAAAGGCGATTGGCCTTTGGATTCGAGCATACCCACCACCTGGCAGGATACCCGGCCGAGACGCAATGAGGCGCCCAGGGGTTCCTCCTCCTCGAACAGCTCATCACGGATAGTGGTGCCGATAATGCAGACGCTCTTGCCGCCCATGAGTTCGTTTTCCGTGAAGGCCCGGCCTGAGCCAATATTCCAGTTTCTGGTAGGAAAATAGTTGTTATCCGTACCATAGACCCGGGTGCTCCAGTTGTTGTTGCCGTACACGGCGAGCACGGATTTTGTGCCGATGGGCGCAATCCCCGCGATCCCGCTGACTTCGCGTTCGATAGCCGCCTTGTCAGCGAGGGTGAACGGATCGACGGGACCGGAGATGCCGCCGGGACCGCGGTTGCGGGAACCCGGCCGGACATGCAGAAGATTGCTGCCCAGGCTGGAAATCTCGTTGGCCACATGCACCGTCGCGCCGCGCCCCAGGGTAACCAGCGTGATCACGGCGGCCACGCCGATGATGATGCCCAACATGGTCAGGATGGAGCGCATGAGATTGCGGCGAATCTCCCGCAGGGCCAGCAACAGGGTATTCCAGAACATCAGCTAGCCGCCTCCACGCTCTGATCCGACTCGATCTTGCCATCCAGAAAATGGATGATTCGTTGCGCATACCCCGCCATGTCCGCTTCATGGGTAACCATCACCACGGTCAACCCCTCCTCCTTATTGAGTTCCACCAGCAGTTGCATGAATTCATGGCTGCGCTGGGTATCGAGGTTACCCGTGGGTTCATCCGCCAGCAGGATGGCGGGATTGGTCACAATGGCGCGCGCGATGGCGACCCGCTGTTGCTGCCCGCCGGAGAGTTCGGCGGGCGTATGCTGGGCCCTGTCCTCCAGGCCCACCTTGCCGAGCGCATTCAGCGCCATCGCGTGACGCTTCTCTCTCGACATACCGCGGTAGATCAGGGGCAGTTCCACATTCTCCAGGGCGGTGGTGCGATCCAGCAGGTTGAAGCCCTGGAACACAAAGCCGAGAAAGTTGCGCCGCAGCAACGCGCGCTGATCGTTGGAGAGCTGTCCCGTGTTGACGCCCTGAAAGCGATACTCGCCCGACGAGGGGCTATCGAGACAACCGATAAGATTCATGCAGGTGGATTTTCCCGAGCCGCTGCTGCCCATGATGGCGACAAACTCACCCGGATACACCGTCAAATCCACATCATCCAGGGCCAGGATCTCGGCCTGCCCCTGGCCGTAGGTTCGGGAAACCGACCGGAATTCGATCAGGGGATCGGCGTTCATCGCGCGGGTCCGGCCACGCCCGTCAGCAACTCCACATTTTCATCCATCTCGCCCGAAAGAATCTGTGTTTGCCGCCCGTCCGATAGACCCAGTGTGACCGACAGGGGGGCGGGTTCGCCATCGCGCAGGGTCCACACCTGCGCCTGTCCATCCTTAAGCTTGATCTTGCCCGGCCGTTTTTTCTGGGCGCTTCTCGGATGCCAAGACATGCTGGCGGCCAGGACGCTCCTGTTAGCCTCCTTCTTCTTTGCGCCATTGGCCGGATTGAAACGCAGGGCGCTGTTAGGCACCAGCAGGGCATCCTCCACATGATGGGTGATGATGTCGGCGCTGGCGGTCATGCCGGGGCGCAGCAACAGGTCCCGATTCTCCACCTCCAGAACCGCCTCATAGGTCACCACCCCGCTTTCATTGCGCGGTGCAAAGCGAACTTCGGTGATCACCGCTGGAAAGCGTTTACCCGGATAGGCGTCCACGGTGAAGCTCGCCTTCAAACCATCGCGAATCTGCCCTACATCGGCCTCATCGATATCCACATGCAGATTCATCTGGCGCAGATCCTCGGCCAGGGTAAAAAGAACGGGGGTTTGAAAAGAGGCCGCAACGGTCTGTCCCGGCTCGATGCTCCTGGACAGCACGACCCCATTGATGGGTGAACGGATGATCGCCTTTTTCAGATTGTTCTCATCGACGTTGAGAACCCCTTCGGCCTGGGCCACCTGGGCATTGGCGCTGGCATGAGAGGCCATGGCGCGGCGATAGGCGGCATTCGCGGTATCCATCTCCTGCGGAGAACAGAGCTTTTTCTTGCTCAGCTTCTGGCAACGCTCCAGTTGCCGCTGCATCTCAAACAGGGTTACCTCGCTCTCCAGCAGTTTTGCCTTGGCCATATCGAAGGTGGCGCGGGCCTGAACCACGCGGGCCTCAAGCTGCTCTGTATCCAGTTGCGCGAGAATCTGTCCATTCGACACCTGGTCGTTAAAGTCAACCTTGATAACCCGGACCGTCCCCGACAACTCACTTCCCACATCCACCTGATTCACGGGCTTGATGGTTCCAGTGGCGTTCACCTTTACCACCAGTTCCCCACGCTCGGGCTGGACGGTTTCATACTGGATATCCACTTCCTTGTTGTTCGGGTAGAGGGCAAAGGCGGTAATGCCGACAAATATCAGCGCCGCCATGACCAGCCACAATAGCTTTTTGCGTCCTGCTGCTTGCCCGAGACCCAGTTTATTTTTGATTTCATCCGTCGAGGGCGTGATATGGACCATTATTAATGCCTCAGTAATTATTCCTACACAAGGATGCCACCCATGATCAGCAAGCGCATTCCGAATAGCGCAAGAATGATCCCGCTGATGATCCGCATCAGGTTATTGTAACGCGGAATCTCCATGCGAATCTTCTCGGAAAGCCAGCCCGCCGCGCCCCCAATATAATAGAGCGGCGACGCCGAGGTGCCGATGCCGAACATCAGTGCCAATGCACAGCCGGTCAGGAACGACTGGGTGGTGGCGGCATAGAGCAGCACGGCCGACAGGGGAAGACAGGGCATCAGGCTGGTGGAAAAACCCAGCGTCATCATATGCACCCAGGTGCGCCGCTCTGGCCCCTGGATCTGTTGCGACTTTTGACAGGCCGATCTGGACTTGAATATCACCCTCCCGCTGATAACCACAATCAGGCCGCCCGCGAGAGTGAGCAGCCAGGCGGTATCCAGACTTTCCAGTGCCACCCTGCCAACCATTCCAGAAAGACCGCCCAGCAGGGTATATGTCGCCACTCTGGTAAGGACAAAAATCGCGGTAGCATCAAATCCGCGGCTGAATCCCCCCTGGGTGCCGAAGATATAAGGGCCAATCAATGGAATACAGGAAAAGTTGCACATGGTAAGGCCATAAAAGAGCCCCATAACCAGCACACCCAGATAGACGCTTCCGAATCCATGCAATAGATTGAGATGGGCCTGTAATTCAGGAGACATCTCCATCAGGTGTTCCCATTTTTGAACTCATCCCTGGCGATGAGGGCCGCACCGACCGCCGTGGTAACCTGAGGCACCTCAGGCGGCACATAGATATCGGTTGCGAGTTCATCCTCCAGCGCTTTAACGAGACCCTTGTTTAGGGCTGGACCGCCGTCAAAAAAGACCTTATCAACCGTACCCACCCGCTTGGTCATGCGGCTGAGCCGCTTGGCAATCGCATAATGGGCGCCCGCGATGATCTCACTTTTCTGCTTTTTGCGCGCAATCAGCGAGATGATCTCCGACTCGGCAAATACCGTGCAGGTGGAGTTGATACGAATCGGTACATCCGCTTCCAGCGCAATCTCGCCAAGATCAACCACATTGATCTCCAGAATACGCGCCAGGGTTTCCAGGAAACGTCCGGTCCCGGCGGCGCATTTATCGTTCATGGCGAAATTCTTGGTCACCCCCTGGTCATCCACGGAAATCACCTTGCTGTCCTGGCCGCCAATGTTGATGATCGTCCGCACCTGCCCCCCAGACTGCGCGCCATACCAGAGAGCGCCTTTCACATTGGCGCTGATCTCACTGATGGTGCTATTGGCGAACTTGACCAGCCGGCGGCCATAGCCCGTGGAGGTGACGCTTTTAATATCTTCAAAGGTAAGATCAAACTGCGGCAGCAGGGAGTCAAGCGCCTCGCGGGCGGTCTCCTCGCAATGCACCCCGGTAAGCACCACTTTGTGACCCAGGATCGCCTCATCATTCAGCAACGCCACCTTGGTGGTGGCCGACCCGATATCAATACCGACGTAATAACTCATATCAGTTTCTTCTTCCTTTCAATGTTTCCTGGAAGGCTTCGATACGGGTGCGTAGCTGTTCCACATCCTGCGGGCTGTAATCTGTCTCGATCTTCAGCATGGGAACACCCTTCTCCTCCATCATCTTCTCAATAAACTTGGTCTCCACATCGTAGGGGTGGCACCCCTTCAATATGTGATAGATCACCCCTTCCACCTTATAGTCATCAATCAACTGCAACAGACGATCGCGGCGGTCGATGGTAGTGGAGAAGATGGGACAGGTGGAAGGCAGCAGATAGCGTTCCGCAATGGCATAGACCATATCGGACATGGAACCCTCATCCACCGCCACCATATCGTTCAGATAGCGGTTGGAGGTACAAAACTCATCCGCCACCAGAACGCCATCCAGTTCTTCAATGATGGTAGGCACCTTCCAGTTGGGAAACACCATCGGCGAACCCGTGAGCATAATGCGCGCCGCGCTCTCCGGGGCCACCTGTTTCTGCTCCCGGACGCGCGCCTCCAGCTCATCATTCAGCTTCGATACGGCTTCTGTCCAGTCCTCCGCATGATCATAGAAATAGGCGTTCATCACCTCCAGGGCATCGCGGCCTGAGATCACGGCAGGCACATGTTTGCGCAAATCATGGAAACGATGAAACTGGGCCTGGGCGCGGTGGATCATTCGGATCGCCTGCTTCAAACTGCGGCGGGTGATACGGGTGCCGGTGGTCTTCTCAATCACCTTTTTAAAGCGCTTGACCTCTTCATGCCAAAAGGCGCGGGAGGACTCCTCCTCCTTCACCCGCGGCATATCCATCATATGCACCGAGGTAAACTCCTTCAGGATCTCGGCCATTTTGACCTTCCAGTCGCAGCTCCCGGGAACCACCACCAGATCCGCCTGCTGGAAAAAGGAAAGCACGGGCAGCGCGGAAAATCCGAGTTCCGATTTGACCATGGGGCAGGAGACCTCGGGCAGATAATCCTCACCGATCTCCACGGTCTCATAGGCGCCGGAACAGAGGCGCACGGGCCGTGCGCCCGCGGCGTAAATCAGCTCTTCCGGCACGAACAGACAGTAGGTGCCGATCAGTTTCTCGCCCTTTCTCGGCTGCACCGTTTCCATGCCGCCATGCTCGAAACTTTCAAAGATACGGTCGAAATAGGCCATGTTCGCCGGACGGTTATCATCCTCCAGGATGGGATCCATAATTTCGCGCACCGTCATGGCGAGATTGATCCGGACCTTGTTGGCCAGTCTTTCGCGGCGCGACAACTCTTTTTGTTCACTCATGTGTTGAATCTCTATCTACATCTACCTTTACAACGGAACCCTGACGCTTCAGAAATCCCTTTTCCGTGGAGGTGAATATGGGAATACCAAGAAATTTTGCCTGCAACGCCTCATCCTCGGGACACACCTCTACGCAGCGCATACAGAGAATACAGTCCTGGGTCACCAGGTTGCTTGCCGTCTTCTCCTCTTCGATCTCGCGAATCTCCATGGGGCAGGCCCGGGAACAGTTGCCGCAACGGGTACAGCGCTGACCGTCCTTTTTCAGGGTAGTGAAGCCGATTTTGTCAAAGAAAGACATCAGCGCCAGCATGGGACAGTAGGAGCAGAGGAAGCGCCGTTTAGTGAAGGCCGCGGTAAAGAATAGCCCGGTTAGCAGGATGGCCAGGGTTGTAAGCAGCATCCCCGGCCCGCTTGAGAAATCAATATAGAACTCGCTAAAGTCGCCGTTGAAGATAGGCAACAGCGTCCGGCCAGGACACATCTGACAAAAGGGCGCGCCCCAGTCGTGGGATAGTTTAGGCAAACCAAAGAAAGAGTTACCGATGCCGAGCGGTATCAGGATCAGCAGCGCCAGCAATATGTACTTTACGGACTTGTAGCGCTTGCGCGTCATCCAGGCGAAACGAGACATGTCAATGTTGAGCAGATTACGCAACTTGGTCATCAAGTCCTGGATAAATCCGAACGGGCAAACCCAGCCGCACCACGCCTTATTCAGCACGATGGCCCAGAGCGCAAAGATCCCGATGGCTTTCAATAATCGAATTCCGGCATCGCCGAGAAACTCATAGAACGGCCGGGACAGCATATGCTGAAACCCCACCAGGAAACATCCGCCACCCTTATCATCAACATAGGCGCAGGCAAAAGTGGGCAACCGGCTTCCCAGATCTATATAGAACAGTCCACCATAGATCAGGATTATAAAAAATACCGCCTGAACAATAAGTCGTAAACGTTGTACGTTCATGCCTTTTTCCTGCGTCTTCTGCGGATGGCGATGGCAACCGCCGATCCAATGACGGTGATCATCACTACCAGATAGGCAATACGCTGGCTTTGCCAGTCCTCCTTGGCGGGTGAGACGCTAATAGGCATAGTGGCGATATAGCGTGTCGTGTCATAGTCATTGCCCATGTACTGACCACCAACGGCGACCTTATGTGCGACACGCAGAAGATAGAGTTCGGACTTTCTTCG
>JBNKPL010000093.1:0-9269 GCA_050295355.1 Sedimenticolaceae bacterium | reverse complement strand
TCGTGGGCGGCCGGGATTTCAACCTGGACGAGGTGCGGCGGGTATTCTGCGGCGTCATCGGCATGAACGGCCCGGCCTTCGTGGCGGCGGACGATTTCGCATCCCGCCCCCGCAACGCCCTGGAGGAGCGGCTCTACCGCGCCACCAAATCCTACCGTCCGTACCTGCACGCCCGTCCGCGCTTCCAACTGGGGAGCGGCCAGGAACAGGTGAGCGTTGATCTGGGATCGCTGGTAACGGAGTTTCTGCACCAGCTGGCGCTAAAGGAGAAGAGAAAGGGCGCCCCCAATCTGGGCAGTCTCGCCCTGGAGTGTCTGGGGATTGATTCGCCCCACCACTATTTCGATAAGCTGGTGGGCCGGGAATTCGGCAGCGACTTCCTCGGCGGCCGGGATTACATCGACGCCAGTATCCGTTTCATCATCCACGGCCAGCCCGCCTTCGACCGCACCCTGCGTTTCTCCAAGGGGCGCGCCGCCTACCAGCCGGATCACGAGACGGCGGTGTGCCGTTATGAAATGAACGGCCAGACCTTTCACAACATCAGCCACAGCCTGCTCGACCCGAAGCAGGCCTTCTTCAAGGGGCTGGTCAAGATCGCGGGCGATATGGAGACCGGCCTGAAGTTCGCCCATGTGCTGAGCGATTACTATCGCCACATCGACGACCACATCATCGACGAGCTGAGTGAGGCATGCTGAATCCATACGCACTGGCCCGCTTCGTGGAACGGCGCTTCCGTGTCATCGTCCTGATCACGGCCGCCGCCGCCGCCCTGTTGGCGCTGCCCATGTCCGGGCTGCGCATGGTCAACTCCTTCGACGGCTGGATCGACAAGGGCGATGAACTGTGCCGCACCTATGAAGAGTTCACGCGTCAGTTCGGCAGTGACGACACCCTGTTGCTGGTGTTCAAGACCGGGGATCTGTTGAAGGATGACACTCCCAACAGTGGCGAGATCGACATCGACAACCCCTTTGCCGAGACGCCCAAGGGTCCGGTCTGGCGCTATACGGAAGCGGTGGAGCAGCTACGCACTCTGCACGGCATCATCGGCATGGTGGACCCGGTCAGCCTCTATGTGGAAGAGAACGGTTTTGATCCCGCCATTGCGCTGGCGCTGAAGGACCGGGCGCTGGCGCAGCAGAAGCGCGCCGAACTGCAAGACAAGATTTCCGGCAACTGGGGTCCGCTGGTATCGAAGGATCTGAACAGCCTGGGGCTGCTGATCCAGTTCGATCCCGAGCTGCGCCAGGAACACGAGCAGATCCTGGCCGCGGTCCGGACCCTCTTCGACCAGACGGAGATCCCCTACCGAATGGCGGGGGTGCCCTATTTTTCCAGTGTGCTGGCGGCCTCCCTGACCCGCGATCTGACCCTGGTTATCTCCCTGCTGATTACCATCGCGCTGATCGCCCTGGCGTTGTTGTTGCGCAGTTGGCGCGTGGTGGCGGCGGTAAGTGCGGGCATCGCCGTGGGCATCGTTATTACCCTCGGGATCGGCGCCCTGTTCGGCATCCAACTGACCCTGATGACGCTGATCCTGTTTTCCCTGCTGTTTTGCGTCGGCCTCACCACGGCGGTGCATCTGTTCAGCCGCCGCCGCAATGGGGTCTGGGAACTGGAGTATGCCTATGGACGGATGCTGCAACCGTCCCTGATCGCCATGGTCACCACCCTGGTGGGCTGCTCTTCGTTTCTGTTCGCGCCCCAGGGCATCATCCGGCAGTTGGGGTTGCTGCTGCCCCTGGGCATCGCCCTGACCTTTGCCTCGGTGCTGATTTTCGTGCCGGCGCTGTTCCGCTGGCTCAGCGGTGCGCGTCCCCTGTCCGCGCCCGCCTTCCAGCGTCTGCTCTCTTCCAACGACCGTGACGGAAGCGTGCGCCGGGCCATCTCCCTGATCCTTGCCGTGGCGGCGGCGGTCTCTCTCTGGCTGCTGCCCGGCATCCAGACCAATCCCGACGCCATCTTTTTCTTCGCCCAGGATAGTGAGCTGGTGCGCGACTACCGGCAGATCGAGGATGAACTCACGGGGCTGCTGGCGGTGGAGCTGCTGGTCCGTTCCACCCAGGGTGAAAGTCTGCTGGCCCCCGCCAACCGGGAGCGGATCGAAGGCTTTCTGCAACAGGTGGACTCCATGCCGGGCCTCACCTCCCGCTTCAGCGCGTACGATTTGCTGGCCGGGGATAACCCGCCGCCCGCCGCAGCGGTGCAGCGCTTTCTCAATGACGGGCAGGGGCTGATGCGGATCTCGCTGCGATTCCGCAACCTCTCCGCGCAGGGCTTTCAGCAGATCCTGGACGGATTGAATAACCACTGGCGGGAGGGCATGAGCGGCCAGAGCGGACTGTCCATGGAGGTGACCGGTCAGATCCCGCTGATCCTCATGGCCCAGGAGCGGCTGCTGCGGATTCAGGGCTATGTGTTCGCCGCTGTCATCGTCGCCATCAGTTTCCTGTTGCTGCTGTTCCTGCGCGCCTTGTGGGTGCTGGGGCCGGTGCTGGTCGCCAACCTGCTGCCGCTGGCGGTGACCTGCGGCGCCATGGCGCTGCTGGATATCCAGCTCAATCCCATCAATATCTTCGTGGCCAGCGTGCTGCTCGGGGTGATCGTGGATGACACCGTGCACCTGCTGCACGCGGCGCGCGCCAACGGCTCCATCAGCCGGGCGTTGCAGGAGGTGCGTCCGGCGTTGTGGATTACCTCGGTCACCGTGGCCCTGGCCTTCTCCGCGCTGCTGGTCTCGCGCATCGTGCCGCTGTACCAGTTCGGCCTGTTGTCGGTGATCGCGGTGGTCAGCGCCTATCTGTGCGATGTGTACCTGCTGCCCACCCTGTTGCGAAGGGAGCGTCTATAGATGAGTTCGCATAAGGGCATCCTGCGCGAGATGCTGGCGCTGCACTTCCACCCCCGGGACGGCGCGCCCTATTGGCTGGAACAGCAGCAGCGGCTGGGTTTCTCCGTGGCGGAGGAGATCCGGGAACTGGATCAGCTGCACCGCATCGGCCCCATGGACCTGGAGGCGTTGCGCCAGCGCCCGGTAGAGGATTTCATCCCGCGCCGTTTCCACGGCACGCGGCCGCTGATCCTGGCCGAGACCGGGGGCGCCACGGGCACCCCGAAGAGCATCGCCTGGTTCGAGGAGGATTTCGAGGCGGCCTTCATCCGGCCCTTCCTGACCGTCACGGATAAGATTCGCCAGGGGTGGAAGGGCGGCCACTGGTTATGGCTTGGACCTTCCGGTCCCCACATCATCGGCAAGGCCGCCCGCCGTATCGCGCAACTCACCAGCGGCAGCGACGCCTTCAGCATCGACTTCGATCCGCGCTGGTACCGCCGCCTGGGCGGCGCCACCCTGGCGGGCCGCCGTTATCTGGAGCATGTGCTGGAGCAGGCGGAACGGATCATCCACCAGCAGGCGATCCGTTATCTGTTCACCACGCCCGCCGTATTGGAGCCGCTGCTGGAACGCATGACGGAGCAGGAGCGGGAAGCGATCCGCTTTTTCTACCTGGGCGGCATGCCGGTCACGGAGGAGCAGATGGCCGGGTTCACCGCCGCCTGCCCCCAGGCCACTATCTTGAACGGTTACGGCAACACCCTGTTCGGCGTCTGTCATCGAATCGGCGCGGGTCACTATGCACAGAGTGAACGCACCGTGCCGCGAGTGATCACCCCGGACGAGTCCCTCAGCGATGAGGAGCGCCTTTGTCAGACCGTGCCCTATGGCGAACGGGGCCAGGTGGTAATGCACCGCCTGACGGAGAGCGCCCTGCTGCTGAACGTAATGGAACGCGACAGTGCGGTGCGACTCATGCCCCTCGAATCGGGCGGCGCCGACGGGATTGGTGAGCCGCAACCGCTGCAACAACACGGCTTCAAGGTCGTCAACGGGATCTACTGATGAGCGCGACTGTAGAAAATATGCTGCAACTGAAACGGGACTACCTCATTCCCTGCGTCTACCACTTTTACCAGCAGCCCATGGTGCTGGAACGGGGCGAGGGCGTGCACCTGTTCGATCAGGACGGCAACGTCTATCTCGATGCCTACTCGGGCGTGGGCGTGGTCAACTGCGGACACTGCAACCCGGATATCGCGGCCGCGACCGGGAAGCAGCTGGCGCGGCTGCAGCACACCACCTCCATCTATCTCACCGAGCCCGTACTGCGCCTGGCGGAGCGCCTGGCCGCATTCGTGCCCGGCAAACTGCGCCGCAGCTTTTTCTGCAGCAGCGGCAGCGAGGCCAACGAACGCGCCCTGCTGCTGGCCCGGCTGGCCACGGGACGCAAGGAGTTCATCGCCCTGAGCCGCGCCCTCCATGGCGGCACCTACATGACCAGCGCCCTGACCGGCCTGGAGTTCTGGCGCACCGATCCCTTCATGCCCGATACGGTGCACTTCACCCCCAGCCCGGTCTGCCGCGAGTGTCCTTTTCAACTGCAACCGGCGGATTGCGATCTGCGTTGCGCCCAGGAGATCGAAACGGTACTGGAACAGAATCCAGGCAAGATCGCCGCCTTTTTCGCGGAGCCCATCCACGGCAACGGCGGCATCGTGGCGCCGCCCGCGGGTTTCTATCCGCGGGTGAAACGGATCCTGGAGAAGCACGGCGTGCTGCTGGTCATGGACGAGGCGCAGACTGGTTTCTGCCGCACGGGCGACCGCTTCGGCTTTCAGGGCGCGGGCGTGGAGCCGGACATCATCACCCTCTGCAAGGCGCTGGGTAACGGCATGCCCATAGCGGCCATGATGACCAGCGACGAATTGGCTAAGGCCTGGATCCGTCCCGGCGCGGCCACCTTCGGCGGCAATCCCGTGGGCGCCACCACCGCGCTGGCGGTCCTGGAGTATATGGAGACCCATGCCCTGGAGCAGAACGCACGACGCATGGGCGCGCTGCTGCACGGCAAGCTCAAGGAGTTGCAGCAAAAGTTTTCTCTCATTGCCGAGGTGCGCGGCCGTGGCCTGATGCTGGGGATGGAACTGGTGGATGCGCAGGGCGAACCCGCCTCCGCGCAGATGGACCAGATCCTGGAGGAACTGAAGAACATCGGCATCCTCGCGGGCAAGACCGGCCCCGGCCGCAATGTGCTGACTCTGATGCCGCCGCTGGTCATTGAGGAAAAGGATATCGAGTTTCTATGCCAGGGACTGGAACACGCGTTTGGAAAGGTGTCTTGAGATAGCACGATCGAAATTAGTGGGTCCCTTCTCCCTCAGGGAGAAGGAAAGGATGAGGGGATGAAAAATAAGGCTTGTATATCCCCTCACCCCAACCCTCTCCCTGAGGGAGAGGGGGAAAGAGAGGAGCAGCAGTGGACTGCTCTGGTCCATGTAGGAGGCCTGTCCCCAGGCCGATGAAAAGAGCGCAAAGGTGGATGAGTCCCGCGTTTCACACAGAGGCCTCTGCCTCACAAATGTGGCAGGAAAACGGAAAAGTGAAAATCCGAGGAGCGACGATGCAACAGAACAGAATCGAACTATTGGCCCCCGCCGGCAGTCGTGAAGCCCTGGAGGCGGTATGCGAGGCGGGCGCCGATGCGGTGTACTTCTCCGAGAAGCGCTTCAGCATGCGCCAGCACGGCGCCTGGCTTAACTTCACCCACGAAGAGCTGGGCGATGTGATCGACTACGCCCATGCCCATGGCGTGAAGGCCTACCTGACCCTGAACAACCTGCTGACCGGCCAGGAACTGGAAGTGCTGGAGGCCTCGCTGCGGGAGCTGGCGGCGCTGAAGCCCGACGCCTTCATCATCCAGGACCTCGGCCTGCTGCGCATACTGGATCGGCTGGAGCTGGATATTCCGCTGCACGCCAGCACCATGATGAACATCCATCACGCCCAGGCCGCCGCGCTGCTCAAACGCTATAACGTGAGCCGCATCATCACCTCCCGCGATATCGATCTGGCAACGGCGCGTGAGATCGGCCAGCGGGCGGGCGTGGAGATCGAATACTTCGTGCATGGCGACATGTGCATCGCCGTGGGTTCCCAGTGTCTGCACAGCGGCGTGGCCACGGACATGAGCGCCAACCGCGGCAAGTGCCTGAAGTCCTGCCGCTGGGCCTGGGACCTGGTGGACCGCGGGAACGACAAGATCCTCGGCAAGGTGGAAGAGCAGTACCTGCTGGCCATGAAAGACATCAGCCTCTATCACCAGCTGCCCCAGCTCATCGGCATGGGTATCCACTCCCTGAAGATCGAGGGCCGGGCGCGCCCGGGCGACTACCTGCGTCCCATCGTCACCGAATACCGCCAGGCCATCGACCGCTACTATGCGGACCCGGCCGCCTACGCCACGGACTTCGAAGGCATGCGCCGACTGCGCTCCGCCACCCTGCGCGAGGTGGGCACCAGTCACGCCTTCTCCCAGCCGGGCAAGGAGGGGGTGGGGCTGTCCGGCAAACGCGAACCACGCATCTTCTCCATCGCCGTGGAGGAGGCGCCCTGGTCGCCCGATCCCCTGGAGGGGACGGAAGCGGTCACGGATCAAGGCAGCGGCCGCCCGGAACTGAGCGTACGCTGCGGCACCCTGGCCGCCGCCGAGGGGCTGCTCGACTCCCGCTGCGACTGGCTCTATGTGGGCGGTGAACGATTCCGCGGCCGGAACGAACACGGCTGGCCCCTGGAGGGGATGCGGTCGCTGATCCGCGCGGGCCGGGAGAAGGGCAAGCGCATCGGCATGATCACCCCCAGGATCACGGGCGACCGCGAGAGCGCCGAGATCGCGCAACTCATCGGCGGCCTGGGCGCCGATCAGCCGGATAGCTATCTCGCGGCCAACATCGGCGCCCTGGAACTGCTGCGCGGCCTGACCGACACCCCCATCCATGGCGACTACTTCCTCAATCCCTGGAACGGGGAGGCGGTGGATTTCCTGAAAGGCGAGGGGGTCGCCAGCTTTGCCGCCGGGGCCGAACTCTCCTTGCCGCTGGTGCGGGATCTGGCCGAGGTTGCGACCCTGTCCATGGAGAGCCTGGTCCACGGTTCCCTGCCCGGCATGCTGCTGGAGTACTGCCCCATCGGCGCCCACATGACCGGCACCACCCGCAACGATCCCTGTCCCGGCCCCTGCACCCAACGCAACTATGCCCTGCGCAGCCGCGTGGGACAGAAGCACTGGCTGGTGAGCGACCAGTACTGCCGCAACCACCTGTTCATGGCCAAAGACCTCTGCATGATCGGTCACCTGGAAAGCCTGCAACACCGCAACATCCGCCGTCTGCGCATCGAAGGGACCCTGTACGAGCCCGCCTATCTGCAACGGCTGGTGGCCCTGTATGCGGAGGCGATCGATAACCTGATGACGCAACAACACGATGCCGGGCTGATCGAACGGCTGGCGGCGGAGGCTCCCCGCGAGCTGACCCTAGGCGCCTACGGCGTACCCGCCCAGGCCATCTCGGAGCCGTGCCAGACACTGCCCACCGACATGATTGTTCAATTTGATACCAACGTTTCCAAGAGGATTGCATGATGCGAATGAAACACCGTTTTACCAGGACCGGCGCGGTTGCCCTGTGGCTGGCCGCCGCCGTGTTTATCTTCCCCGCCCTGGCCGTGGCGGAAGAGCCGAACTGGGACGACTACGCGGCCGTCCTGCAACAGCACGTAACGCCACAGACCAAACAGGGCGTCGCCCTCAACTGGGTCAACTACAGCGCCCTGAAACAGGACCCGCGCTGGCCCAAGGTGGTTGATCAGGTGCAGGGCTTCTCCACGGAGAAACTCGCCACCCAGGAAGAGCGTCTCGCCTTCTATATCAACGCCTACAACATCCTGGCCATGAAGATGGTGACCGACCACTGGCCCCTGAAGAGCATCAAGGATGTGGGCAGCCTGTTCAGTCCCGTATGGAAAAAGCCCGCGGGCACCATCGACGGCAAAGAGGTAACCCTCGACCAGATCGAACACAAGATTCTGCGCACCATGGGCGAACCGCGTATCCACATGGCCATCGTCTGCGCCTCCATCAGCTGCCCCGACCTGCGTAACGAGCCCTTCACCGCCGCCCAACTGGATGCGCAACTGGATGACCAGTCCGCCACCTTCCTCAACAACCCCGCCAAGGGTGTGCACCTGACCGGCAACAAGGCCGAAGTGACCAAGATCTTCGACTGGTTCGGTGAAGACTTCAGCAAACTCGGCGGCGTAGAGGCGTTCATCGGGCACTATGCAAATTTCCCGGCAGACGGGGAGATCAATGGCTATCTGAATTACGACTGGTCGGTGAACGGCGAATAACAACCGCAAGCCTATCGGCCTCCCCCCACAAGTGGGGGAGGCTGGGAGGGGGAGGAAAACAGCAAATCCAACTTCCCTGCAAGTGTTAATGAGTTAGAACAAGTGCACCGATACTTTGAAATATGAAAATCGAAAATAGTGGGTTCCTTCTCCTTCAGGGAGAAGGACAGGATGAGGGGATCAGGAACAATCAAGGCGTTAGCTTTTCTGATTCCCCCTCACCCTAACCCTCTCCCTCAGGGAGAGGGGAATAGTGGGGCAGCAATGTCGGAGTCAAATTGGACGATGGAGTCCGATTCCTCCGCCATCGGCCCCTCCCCCACAAGTGGGGGAGGCTGGGAGGGGGAGTAAAAAACAAATCTGATTCCACCCCTCTATGAACAGACATAATCAAGCAAACCGAGGAGACGTAGTAGTGAAGAAATTCAAACACCTGGCAGCCATGCTGCTCATAACCCTGATCAGCACCGCCGCCATGGCGGCCCCCTTCGGCGTGGGCTCATCCATCGGCATGCTGAAAGGCTACAAATACGAAGACCAGCACGAAAAGCCGCAGACCATCCATTCGGATACGCGCACACTGATTCTTACCTTTGAAAAAGGGACCGGCGCCTTCGTAAACGAATACATCTCCAAGCAGGACAAAGCGTACCTGAGCCGGCACAAGATCCAGTACATCGCCGATATCAGCGGCATGCCCGGTTTCGCCACGACCATGTTCGCGCTCCCCAAGATGCGCAAATATCAGCACACCATCCTGTTGAACTACGAAGACGATTTCCCGGACAAGATCCCGCACCAGGAAGAGAAGGTGACCGTGGTGCAGCTGGACGAGAAGCAAAATGTAACTTCCATGCTGTTTGTGGAAGAGGAAGAGGCCGCGCTAGAATCGGCCCTGACAGGTCAATCAGCACCGCAATAAGCTATGCGATATCCACGGGAGTTTACGGGCGAGCTGATCGGCACCTTTATCCTGGTGCTGTTCGGCTGCGGTTCTGTTGCGGTGACCGTGCTGTTCTCC
>JBNKPL010000092.1:0-9436 GCA_050295355.1 Sedimenticolaceae bacterium | reverse complement strand
CATCAAGTCTACATCGCCGGTCAGCCGGCCCACCGCCTGAAGGACGAATACGGCGTGGAGGCGGTAGTGGAACCCATCACCGTAGCCACCGCCCGTTGGGTGGAGTGCGACGATCCCAAGATGCTGGAGCAGTTCAAGATCAAGGCCTATGACAACCTCTCCGAGGACGGCGACGGGCAGTTGGTCTATCTCGCCCCCACCCGGGTCAATCTGGAGCTGACCCGGGAGCGCTGGCCGGAGGTGCGCTTCCTCGCCACCCGCGAGTTGTGATCCCTTTCTCTGCAATCGCCCCGGTTTTCCTCCATACTTGAATCTCACATGGAAACCGGGAGAGAACGATGTTCCTGCGACATTCAGAGAACGGACGCATGGTGGAGGTCCTTAGCCTGAGCGATCTTATTAATCCCAGTCAGCCCGCGCTGGTGGCCCGGTACCACGCCGGCGAAGAGCTGCAGGACCCGGAGCGGTTCGGTAAGAACGAACTGGAGTTTCCCTCCGGGGAGCCCCTGCCGCGCTGCTGGGTGGATCCCCACTACCGCGTCTAGCCGTCACGCAAAAATCCTTTTATTCCCAATGACTTGGGAAGTTGTTTCCTGAGTATCGCACTCAAGTTCCCGCCTTTCCGGCCGCCATAGAAAGTAACCGATCAAGCAGATCCCCAGTGTGGAGAGCAGGGTCGGGCGGTTGTCCGAGACCGCTTCCGGCTCAAGAGGTGGAAGCCCATGATCATTGCCGAATCCAACATCCAGATGGCCGCCAGCCGTGTAGCGGAAGAGCGCCATGTAACGAGAGAGTCCCTGACGGTCTGGCGTGATGGCCAGGATTCCAGAACCGTCACCGCCGAGGGCGGCGGACGGCGGGGACTGGGGGCGCTCGCCCTCTCCATGCAGACACACTCCCAGTCCGTGCAGGTCTCCATCTCCCGGCAGGCCCGGGCCATGCAACCCGCCAAGGCGGTGGCGGTGGAGCCTGGGAAGAAGCCGGAGCTGATGGAGGATCTGGAGTTCTTCCTGCTCAAGCTCATTGTGGAGCGTCTCACGGGCAGAGAGATTAAATTCCTCCGTCCCTGCGATATTGAAGGTGAACCCGCCCAGTGCCATGCGGAAGCTGGAGCCGAGGCCGCCGCCAGCCAACCCGCGCCGGACCGCGAGGGTTGGGGCATGGTGTATGACTATTACGAATCCCATTTTGAATCGGAGTCCACCCGTTTCTCCGCCGCCGGGGTGGTAAAGACCGCGGATGGAAAGGAGATCGACATCGCCCTGGAACTCAATATGAGCCGCCAGTTTTTTACCGAGCAGTCACTCACCATCCGCGCCGGCGACGCCCTGAAAGACCCGCTGGTGGTCAATTTTGCGGGCACCGCGGCCGAGCTGACCCAGCGCAATTTCAGTTTCGATATCGACGCCGACGGCCGTAGCGACCAGATCGCCTTCGTGAAGCCGGGCAGCGGTTTCTTGGCCCTGGACAAGAACGGCGACGGCGTCATCAACGACGGTAGCGAACTGTTTGGGGCCGTTACGGGTGAAGGCTTTGACGAATTGGCGGCCTATGATCAGGACGGTAATCAATGGATCGACGAAAACGACGCCATCTATGACCGGCTGCGTATCTGGTCCAAGGATGCGGAGGGGAACGACCAGCTGGTGGCCCTGGGTGAGCGGGGTGTGGGCGCTATCTATCTGGGGCACATCGATACCCCCTTCCTGCTCAAGGATAGCGCCAACGAAACCCTGGGAGCGGTGCGCGACAGCGGCCTCTTCCTGAAGGAGGAGGGTGGCGTGGGGACCGTCCAGCAGTTGGATCTGGTGGTGTAATCCCCGGCAGCGGATGAGAAAGGTGGGGCAGGGCCCCACCCTACGTTCTGTCTAGACAGCAGAGGTTTATAGCTCTTCTCGTTACGCTATCGTTCTCAGTGATCTCTGTGCCCTCTGTGGCAAACAGATTTTAGGCAGGGCCAGCGCTATATTTTGCCGATCTCGCTGATCTTCACCCGCCACTCCGCTGGCCCGGTCTGGTGCACGGAGGTGCCCTGGCTGTCCACCGCCACGGTGACCGGCATGTCCTCCACCTCGAACTCGCGGATCGCCTCCATACCCAGCTCCTCGAACGCCACCATGCGGGAGGAGCGGATCGCCTTGGCCACCAGATAGGCGGCCCCGCCCACCGCCATCAGATAGACGGCGCCGTGCTTCTTGATGGACTCGATGGCGGCCGGTCCGCGCTCCGCCTTGCCCACCATGCCGATGAGACCGGTATCCGCCAGCATCATGTCGGTGAACTTGTCCATGCGGGTGGCGGTGGTGGGGCCGGCGGGGCCGACCACTTCATCGCCCACGGGATCCACGGGGCCCACGTAGTAGATAAAGCGGTTGTTGAAGTCCACGCCCTCGGGCAGGGCCTCGCCCTTGGTCAGCATGTCCTCAATCCGTTTGTGGGCGGCGTCGCGTCCGGTCAGCAGCTTGCCGGACAATAGTATGCGGTCGCCCGCCTTCCAGCCCGCGATCTCTTCCCGGGTCACCGTATCCAGATTGACCCGGATGGCGTCCCCGCCCCCCTCCAGCTTGATGTCGGGCCAGATATCCAGGCTGGGCGGCGTCAGGTCGGCCGGACCGCTGCCGTCCAGGGTGAACTCCACATGACGGGTGGCGGCGCAGTTGGGGATCATGGCCACGGGCAGGGAGGCGGCGTGGGTGGGGTAGTCCTTGATCTTGACGTCCAGTACGGTGGTGAGGCCGCCCAGGCCCTGGGCGCCGATGCCGAGGGCGTTTACCTTTTCATACAGCTCCAGGCGCAGCTCTTCCGCGCGGTTCTGCGGGCCGCGGGCCTTCAGTTCGTGGATATCGATATGCTCCATCAGGGACTCCTTGGCCAGCAGCATCGCCTTCTCGGCGGAACCGCCGATGCCGATCCCCAGCATGCCGGGCGGACACCAGCCGGCGCCCATGGTGGGGACCGTCTCCAGCACCCAGTCCACCAGGCTGGCGGAGGGGTTGAGTACCGTGAACTTGGATTTGTTCTCCGAACCGCCGCCCTTGGCGGCGAGTCCCACCTCCAGCTTGTCGCCGGGCACCAGTTGCATGTGGATGACCGCCGGGGTGTTGTCCCTGGTGTTTCTGCGTTCGCCCGCGGGATCGGCCACCACCGAGGCGCGCAGCACGTTATCGGGATGACTGTAGCCGCGGCGCACCCCCTCGTTGACCATCTCTTCGATGGACAGCTCACCCTCCCAGCGGACGTCCATGCCGATCTTGAGGAAGGCGGTGACCATGCCCGTGTCCTGGCAGATGGGGCGGTGGCCCTCGGCGCACATGCGGGAGTTGACCAGGATCTGCGCCATGGCGTCCTTGGCCGCGGGGGACGCCTCTTTCTCCCAGGCCTCGGTGAGCGACTCAATATAGTCGGCCGGGTGGTAGTAGGAGATGAATTGCAGGCCGTCGGCGATGCTCTGGATAAAATCTTCTTGGCGGATCGTAGTCATGCTGTATTCCCGGTTTAATATTTTAGTTATATTCGTTAGCTAAATTGATTGCATACCCATTATACCTGACACCCATTTTGTCCCAATGCGGTAATTTATGGGTGGAGAAAAGACCGGAAGATGGCCAGCGCCGAGAAAGTGGACAGTCAGCGGGAAGGGCCCAGCAAAAGCGGGCTGGAGGCGGATATTGCCTACTTCGGCGCCCGCATCTCCATGTTAAAAAAGACCCCCCTGACCTCCTATCAACGGGCGCAGTTTCAGGCCTATAGCACTCTGGAATCGGCCCTGATCGGCACCCTCATGCGTATGGAGACCCAGCAGGCGGTGGCGGACCGGCGCAAGAAGGCGCAAAAGGGGAACAATTAGCGCCGGAACGGGAACCGTTCCTCGATCTCTTTTTCGGCCTCCCGCCAGTCTTCGGCCTCGCTTCCCGGCGAGAAACGCCGCTTTTCCGCCAGATAGTAGGCGGCGGTGCGGATCATCTCCAGCCGCTGTTCATGACTCATGACCGTGGGCTGTTCGGCCGCAACGGCTTGCTCCTTTTTTGTCCGCTTGGCCTTTTTGTCTCTGTTTTTGGCTGCGGCCTTGGCGGGTTCCTTCTTCTCCTTTTTTTCCTTCTTGGGTTTTTTCTTACCCATAACAGAACTCCTTCTGTTTGCAGATAGGACAGGATATGGGAAATGGCGCCCCTGGCGCGATTCGAACGCACGACCTTCCGCTTAGGAGGCGGATGCTCTATCCGGCTGAGCTACAGGGGCGGATTTGTCTTCCCTAAAGGGACGATTATACGGGGATCACCACTTCCCGGAAAGGAACCCTCTTTTAATGCCGGGCGAATCACGGGTTGCCGAATTCCATGCCTGAAGGGTGGAATAGAAACCGATCACCCTGAATCAGGTCAAAGAGGAAACAACGACGGATGCCCCAAAGGAGCCTGATGATGCGATCCCTACTATCTGTGCTTGGCCTTTTAATCCTGTTGTCCGTTCCGGTCCATGCCGCCAGCGCCGAGACCGCGATCTTCGCGGGAGGCTGTTTCTGGTGCGTGGAGGCCGATTTCGACCAGGTGCCGGGCGTTACCGAAACCCTGTCCGGTTATACGGGCGGTCATGTGGAGAACGCCAGCTACGCCCAGGTCACCGCGGGAGGGACCGGCCACAGGGAGGCGGTGAAGGTCACTTATGATCCGCGGGTGGTCAGCTATGAACAGTTGCTGGATGTGTTCTGGCACTCGGTGGACCCCACCGATGGAGACGGCCAGTTCTGCGACCGGGGGGAGAGCTACCAGACGGCGATCTTTGTGAATGGCGAGGAGCAGCGGCGGCTGGCCGAGGCCTCCAGGGCTGAGGCCCAGAAAGAGCTGGGTGCAAAGAAGATCGTGACCCCTATCCTCATTGCTGGCCCCTTCTGGCCGGCCGAGGCCTATCACCAGGATTACTATCTATCCACCGAGCGGACCCTCACGCGGTTCGGTTACATCAAAAGGGCCGATGCCTATAAAGGCTACCGCAACGGCTGCGGCCGCGACGCCAGGATACGTGAGTTGTGGGGCGACAGTGCGCACCGTGGGATAGAGAAGAAGTAGCTGGCGGTTTTTGCGGGTCAGCCGGATTTGGCGGATGCCTTCAGGTCTGAGGCCGTGATGGTGCAGTCGCGGCCGCGTTTTTTGGCGGTGTACATACACTGGTCGGCGTGGCGCAGCAGTTCAGAGAGCGATTCATCCGGGCAGCATACGGCGACGCCGGCGCTAAGGGTTACGATAAACTTGCTGCCGTCCACATTAAACTCATGCTTTTTGACAGATGCACGAATACGCTCGGCGATGTTGTAACAGTCCTTTTCTGAGGCGTACAACAGCACCGCCAGCTCTTCGCCGCCATAGCGGAACGCCAGTTCGTTCGGCCGCAGGTTTTGTGTCAGCAGGTCGCAGACGGTGATGAGCACCATATCGCCCACCTTGTGGCCATAGTCGTCGTTCACCTGCTTGAAGTGATCTAGGTCGAGAAAGATGGCCGCCAGTGGCTTTTCACCCGCAATGCAGGCGCGGTTCATCATGCGCGAGCCGATCTCATCGAGATAATTCCGGGTATACAGGTTGGTGAGGTCGTCATGGATGGCGTTGTCGCGGAATTCGGTCATGAACCGCCGGGAGAGGTGGAGCGAGATGCCGATGTTGACCCCGAACAGGAGGAAGATCAGGAGCGCGCCCATGCTGATCTCTTGTACGGAGGCCGTGCGCAGATCGTCCATATAAACCCCGGAGCCGATTACCCAGTTCCAGGCCTTGAAGGGGGCTACATAGGCGACCTTTTGGGCCGACTCGCCGCCGTGCGGGCGTGTCCAGTCATAGCTGACGAATCCGCCGCCAGCGCGTGCCGTGGCGAGAAACTTTTGTACGAAGAGTTCCCCGCGGGCATCGGGTAATTCGAGTGTGGATTTGCCGACCAGTTCCGGACTATAGGGGTGCATGAGCATGATCCCATCGGCGCCGATTACCCAGAAGTAGCCGTTGTCCGGATATTCCATGGCCTCTAGGTGGGAGAGGGCCATCTCCCTGGCCTTTTCTTCAGACATGCGGCCTGTTTTTTGATCCATATAGATTTTTTCTACCATGGCCAGGGTCGAGATCACCTGCGCCCGGAGCGCGTGCTTTCGTTCACTGACGATATTATCGTGCATCTGCCAGATGATGGTCACCATCAGCACAACCATCCCGCTGAGACTCACCAGCGAGAGCATAAACATCTGTGTCCACATGCTGGAGCTGCGGAAGGGTACGAATGAGGTATTGTGGCGGCTCGTCATTTCAGAATACGCGCATCTGGCCCCAGGTTAATCGGCTTGAAACGAAAGGTGAAATTCTAGCATTTCCCGGCCGCTTCCCAGCGCAGCTATTTCCCCGTTTTTCTGTGTAACCTTTGCTACAGATCTTCCTTCAGTAGCGGGATACCCTCCTGATTGTAACTTTAACTTTAGACGAAAAGGAGCAACCCTATGCAAACCATGAAGTTCTTTATGGATACCCACGACCAGGCGGATCAGACCTTTCCCGCGGGATTGACCACCGAACAGTTCGAGGGATTCCTCGCCAAGTATGAGCAGGCCTGTCAGGCCGAGGATGTGGTGCTGCTGCGGGTGCATGTGGGGATGGAAGCGGGACGCGCCTTCTGTCTCACCATGGCGCCCGATGCGGAGGCGGTGCGCCGGGCCCATGAGCGGGTCGGCCTGCCGTTCAATGGCATCACCGAGGTCACCACCGCCACACCAGGCGATATCTTTTTTCATCGCAAGGCCGCCTGAGTCGTCCTGACCGGGCGTGTGTCCCACGCCCGGTCTTGTGAAGGAGTATTGTCATGAATAGCGCCACTCTTGATCTGCTGGTGATTGGGCTGGTTGCAGTGATGGCCGCCACTTCCGGCCTGCTGTTTATGGTCCACACCGAGCTGGGTCCACTTGCGCGGTTGGCCGGGCACAAGCGTCTGCTGCTCGCCTCCGCCCTCGGTTCCGGGGTGCTCGCCTTCGCGGTGAAGCTGGTGATCATCATCGGCGTCGCCCTGTTTCCCCACTATGTGGTGGACCCCTTTCTCAATCGCTTCGAATTGCCGCCCCAGGGTGAAATGACGCCGGCTCCTACCGAGCCGCCCAAGTACCGCTGGCTTGCCCTGCCGGAACTCAATACGGCGCCCGAGAGGCCTTATCTGGATCCGAACTATGTGTGGGAGACCCTGCCGGAGCAGGTTCCCGCCCCGGCCGACAATCCCACCACCCCGGAGAAGGTGGCGCTGGGCAGGCGGCTGTTTTTTGATACCTCGCTCTCCCGCGACCACACCCTGTCGTGCGCCTCGTGCCATGTGATCGATGCCCTCGCCGGAGGGGACGGCAGCGCCACCTCTCTCGGTATCGAGGATCAGCGCGGCAATCGCAATGCCCCTACGGTGTGGAACGCCGCTTTTCAAAATAAACTGTTCTGGGACGGCCGCGCCGCCTCTCTGGAGGAGCAGGCTATAGGACCGCCGGTCAACCCGGTGGAGATGGGCATGCCCTCTCTGCAGGCGGTGGAGGAGCGGGTGCGCGGCAATCCGGATTACCACGTCCTGTTCGCCGCCGCCTTCGGCGACGGCACCATCACCATTGATCGCATCGCCAAGGCGATCGCCGCCTTTGAGCGCACCCTGATCACCACCGATACCCCTTACGACCGTTTCGTTCGTGGTGATCTCACGGCGCTCACCCCGCAACAGCTGCGCGGCATGGGGCTGTTTCAGTCCGTGGGCTGTATCAGTTGCCACTTCGGTCCCAACTTCAGCGCCGCCAGTGTATTCGACACCAGCCAGCCGCTACGCCCTTTTCCCACCACGCCGGTTCCCTATCAGGAGCAGTACCGGTTGACCGAGGATACAGGCAACGCCCCGCAAGTAACCGGTCAGGGTGTCTGGCGCGTGCCCTCCCTGCGTAATGTGGCCCTTACCGGTCCCTGGCTGCACAACGGCTCGGTCACGGAGCTGGAGGAGGTGGTGCGCATCATGTCCAGCGCCCAGCGCGGTTATACGGGACACATGCTGCGCTGGTCGGATCGGGAGCAGGTGCTCTATGAACAGACCCACCGCAAGCTGCGCGAGGATGAGATCCAGGATATCGTCGCCTTTCTCCACGCCCTGAGCAGCGACCGTCTGAAGCTGGCCGTTGAAAAGGGTCCGTCAGGCGGAGGATAATCACCGCTTCCTATCTGGAGGCGGTGTATGGCGGGAACGGAGCAACTGGAAAACTATTTGGCGCTTTCGCCCCAAGGCCGTGAACGGCTGCGTGATGGGGTGCAACTGATTGCCTTGGAGAAGGCGGGGGAGATCATCCACAAGGGCCAGCAGGTCTCAGGGGCCTATCTGGTCACCCGTGGTCAGCTGCGCGTGTTTACCTATACCCCGCAGGGAAATGAGGCCACGCTCTATTTCATTCGTCCTGGCGAGACCTGCGTGCTGGCCCTCAACTGCCTGTTCAATGACCTGCGCTATCCCGCCTGGGTGGAGAGTGATGCCGGCACGGAGGTGGCGGTGATACCGGGGCCGCTCTATCGCCGCCTGTTTGAGGATGAGGCCTCGGTGCAGGATATGACGGTGAAGGCGCTTTCCACCCTGGTGTTCCGGCTCATGAATGAGCTGGAACAGATTCACTCTTTGAACCTGGACCAGCGTCTGGCCAGTTTTCTGCTGAATCACGCCAACGATGCGGGGGAAGTTCATCTCACCCAACAGGCCCTGGCCGGCCATCTCGGCACCAGCCGCGAAGTAATTGCCCGCGTTATGCAGGATTTTTCCGCCCATAAGCTGGTGCAGACGCGGCGCGGACTGGTGCGGGTTCTAGACCCGGAAGGGATGGCGGAGCGGGTTAAAGTCTTGGCTTAGCGGTTCCGCTGATTAGCCTTCAACCCTTTAGTATTACGGTTTTTTCTTTGCCCCCGAAGTGGGAGTATGATGAGTCACGCCTGTGAGTAATCAGCAATGGTCATATTCGCGGCAGGAGCCGGTCCCGGGTAATGCCATGAGCGGCTAGGTACGGCCGATTGTTCTGAATCCGGCGTTCACGTTTACAATGGTTTAGGATTAAGCCGACAATGAAGTACCTGAGAAAAATGTACATATCACTTATTGAGTCGCTGGGAATTCTTACCACGGAACAACTCCGTGAGCTGTTTACCACCAAGCAGCACGGACTGCCTATTTCGCGTCATCGCGCCGCCATCCTGCAGAGCCGCGTGTTTTTCTTCAGCGTCGTGTTCGCCGTTCTGGTGCCCGCCTGGTGGGTGATCGACATCTTCGTCATGCCCGAAGAACTCTGCAAAGAGTTGTTTTGGATTCGGCTGCTTACCGCGGCCGTCTTTGGGATCATCGCCTGGCAATCTCGCAAGGAACCCAGTCTCAAGCGGGCGCGTGTGCTGCTTGCCTGTATGCTGGCGGTGAC
>JBNKPL010000091.1:0-9481 GCA_050295355.1 Sedimenticolaceae bacterium | reverse complement strand
CCGATGGGGCTCTGGTCGATATCCACCACCTTGTCGAAGTGCTGCAATCCCTGGATCTCCTTGCAGGGCGCCGAATCCCGATGGGCGATATTGAGTTGCGATGAGGCAAGGGGAAACAGGGTGTCGTTGATGAGGGTGGATTTGCCCGAGCCGGATACCCCCGTGATACAGGTAAGCAGTCCCACGGGGATATGCAGGTCCACCTGTTGCAGGTTGTTGCCGCTGGCCCCGAGCAGGGAGAGCATCCGCTCCGGGTCCTTGTGCGTACGTTGGTCCGGGACCTCGATCCGGCGCCTCCCCGAGAGGTACTCCCCGGTAAGGGAGCCCTCGGCGGCGGCGATCTCCTGCGCGCTGCCCTGGGCCACCACGGTGCCGCCGTGCACCCCGGCGCCGGGGCCGATGTCCACCACATGGTCGGCGCTGCGGATCGCCTCCTCGTCGTGCTCCACCACGATCACCGTATTGCCCAGATCCCGCAGGTAGGTGAGGGTGTGGAGCAGGCGGTCGTTGTCCCGCTGATGCAGTCCGATGGAGGGCTCGTCCAGGATATACATCACCCCCACCAGCCCGGCGCCTATCTGGCTGGCCAGGCGGATTCGTTGCGCCTCGCCCCCGGAGAGGGTCTCTGCGCTGCGATCCAGGGTCAGGTAGTCCAGACCCACATTGACCAGAAAATTGAGCCGCTGGCCGATCTCCTTGACCACCTTGGCGGCAATCTCCCCCCGCTTGCCCGGGAGGGAGAGCTCATTGAAGAACGCCTGCGCCTGCCCCACGGGCAGGGCGGTGATGGCGGGCAGATTGTGCTCCGCCACAAACACATGCCGCGCCGCCTCGTTGAGGCGCGTGCCGTTGCACTTGGGACAGGGCTGGTGGGCGATATAGCGGGAGAGCTCCTCGCGCACGGCGTTGGATTCGGTCTCGCGGTAGCGCCGCTCCATATTGCGGATGATGCCCTCGAAGGGGTGGGTCTTGGTGACGCTGCCGCCCCGCTCATTGAAGTAGCTGAACTTGATGGCCTGGTCGCCGCTGCCGTAGAGCACGATCTCACGCACCTTCTTCGGCAACTGATTCCAAGGGGTCTCCACGTCGAAATCGCAGTGGCCGCCGAGGGATTTGATGAGCTGGAAATAGTAGGCGTTGCGGCGGTCCCAGCCGCGCACCGCGCCCCCCGCCAGGCTGAGCTCGGGGTGCGCCACCACCCGCTCGGGATCGAAATACTGCTCCACCCCTAGGCCGTCGCAGGTGGGGCAGGCCCCCACGGGGTTGTTAAAGGAGAACAGCCGCGGCTCCAGCTCCGGGATGCTGTGGCCGCACTGGGGACAGGCGAAATTGGCGGAGAAGATCAGCTCCTCCCGCTCGGGCTCATCCATCCAGGCCACCCGCGCCAGGCCGTTGGAGAGCCGCAGGGCGGTCTCGAAGGACTCCGCCAGCCGCAGCTCCAGATCGTCGCGCACCTTAAAGCGGTCCACCACCACCTCGATGGTGTGTTTCTTGTGCAGCTCCAGCTCGGGCGGATCGTCCAGCTCCCAGATCTCGCCGTCGATGCGGGCGCGCAGAAACCCCTGCGCCAGCAGTTCGCCCAGCAGCTTGTGGTACTCCCCCTTGCGCTCCGAGACCACGGGCGCCAGCAGCATCAGGCGGCTCTCCTGGGGCAGGGCCAGCACCTGATCCACCATCTGACTCACGGTTTGGGCCTCCAGCGGATCGCCGTGTCTGGGGCAGCGGGGGGTCCCGGCGCGGGCGAACAGCAGCCGCAGATAGTCGTAGATCTCGGTGATGGTGCCCACGGTGGAGCGCGGGTTGTGGGAGGTGCTCTTCTGCTCAATGGAGATGGCGGGGGAGAGCCCCTCGATGTGGTCCACATCGGGCTTCTCCATCATGGAGAGAAACTGCCGCGCATAGGCGGAAAGGGACTCCACATAGCGGCGCTGGCCCTCGGCGTAGATGGTGTCGAAGGCGAGCGAGGACTTGCCGGAGCCGGACAGCCCGGTGATGACAATCAGTTTGTCCCGCGGCAGATCCAGGTCGATGTTTTTCAGGTTATGGGTGCGCGCCCCACGAATGTGTATGGTGTCCAAGGCAGAAAATCCGGCAAAAAACCAAACCCCTAATCATACGCCTTCGGACAATCACGGGCCAAAGTAATGCTCGCCCAGGATATCTGTGGTTATTCTGGGAGACGGGCGCAGGGACCCCCGCCCGGGGCCGATCAGGCTTGTTATATACGCGGTTATTCGGTTTCCGGGGCCTGGCGCAAAGCTGCTAACATAGCGGACTACCTGTCCCGCTTCGGGATCGGAGAAGAACACCAGGCAGTAACGGAGAGGCAGGACGGTGGCGAAAAAGAGAGCGGGTGAAAAGGCGGTACAGATGAACCCCCGGGAGTCGCGGGCGGCGTTCTCCCTGGCCGGTATCTTCGGCGTCCGCATGCTGGGGCTGTTCCTGATCATGCCGGTTTTCGCCCTCTACGCGGAGGCGCTGGAGGGTGTCACCCCGCTGCTGGTGGGCGTGGCCATCGGTATCTATGGCCTCACCCAGGCCCTGCTGCAGATCCCCTTCGGTCTGCTCTCCGACCGCATCGGCCGCAAGCCCGTGATCGTGGGCGGGTTGCTGATCTTCGCCCTGGGCAGCGCCGTGGCGGCGGGCGCGGACACCATCTGGGGCATTATCCTGGGGCGCGCCCTGCAGGGCAGCGGCGCCATCGCCGCCGCCGTCATGGCCCTGGCGGCGGACCTGAGCCGGGAACAGACCCGCACCCGGATCATGGCGGTGATCGGCATCAGCATCGGCATCGCCTTTACCGTCTCCCTGGTGCTGGGCCCCCTGCTGAACGCCTGGATCGGGGTGCCCGGCATTTTCTGGCTCACCACCCTGTTGGCCTTGATCGCGGTGGGCATCGTCCTGTTTCTGGTTCCCGCGCCTCAGGAGAGCCACTTCCACCGCGATGCGGAGCCGGTCCCGGAACAGTTTGGGCGCATCCTGAGCAACCCGGAACTGCTGCGGCTGGATCTGGGCATTCTCACCCTGCACATGACCCTCACCGCCTCCTTTCTGGCCATACCCCTGGCCCTGCGCGATTATGCGGGCATGGAGAGCGCCGGCCACTGGCTGCTCTATCTGCCGGTCATGCTCCTCTCCATGCTGCTGATGGTGCCCTTCATCGTGGTGGCCGAGCGCCGGCGGCGCATGAAGCCCGTGTTCCTGGGCGCCATCCTGGCGCTGGGGATCGCCCAGTTCGGGCTCTATTTTTTACACCAGTCCCTGTGGGGGCTGGCGTTCACCATGCTGCTCTATTTCACCGCCTTCAACCTGCTGGAGGCGACGCTCCCCTCCCTGGTGTCCAAGATCGCTCCGGCGGAGGCCAAGGGCACCGCCATGGGGGTCTACTCCACTTCCCAGTTTGCCGGGGCCTTCGTGGGCGGCCTGCTGGGCGGTTGGGTCCATGGCCGTTTCGGCCTGGAGGGGGTGTTCCTGTTCGGTGCGGCGGCAGCCCTGTTGTGGTGGCTTAGCGCCCTGCGCATGGCGCCGCCCGCCTATCTGACCAGCCATCTGCTGCGGGTTGGCGTCCTCACCGAGGCCCAGGCCGCGGAGCTGCAACTGCGGCTGCGGGACATTCCGGGGGTAGGGGAGGCCGCGGTGGTGGCCGAGGACGGTATCGCCTATCTCAAGATCGACAAAAACGAGATCGACATGGCCGCTCTGGATGCATTTTCCGCGGCTGACGGGTAGACTATCCAGCCCTGATTTCTACAAGCTCTCCAGGACGGGGAACGAATATTAACCCGGCAAAGAAGTTGCCGGATTGATTAGCGAACAGGGATGGTCGCACAACAAATAGGCCAAGATGGCCTATTTTGTTATCAAAATATAAAGAGCGAGGAAATAACATGGCCACCAGAGGCGTCAATAAAGTCATTCTGATCGGGAACCTGGGACAGGACCCGGAAGTCCGCTACATGCCTAACGGCAACGCCGTGGCGAACGTTACCCTCGCCACCAGCGAGTCCTGGAAGGACAAGAACACGGGCGAGCAGCAGGAGCGCACCGAGTGGCATCGGGTGGTCTTTTTCCGCCGTCTGGCCGAGATCGTGGGCGAGTACCTGAAGAAGGGCTCCAAGGTCTACGTGGAGGGCCGCCTGCAGACCCGCAAGTGGCAGGACCAGAACGGTCAGGACCGCTACACCACCGAGATCGTGGCCGACCAGATGCAGATGCTGGACAGCCGCGGCGGCGGCGCGGCCAATTTCGATTCCGCCCCTTCCCAGGCGGCGGCGCCCGCGCCGAGCGGCGACTTCGACGACGATATCCCGTTCTAAGGCAGAGCGGCCGGGTTGCCCGGCAAGACAGTGAGAGGGAAAGAGAAGACCATGCGAAAGAGACTGCTGCTTATGATGGGCGCGGCCGCCCTCGCCCTTGCGGGATGCCAGGGTCTGCCCATCTTCGGTAAGGCGTTGTCCCAGAAACCGGCCGCGGGCGGGGGGGAGCCCATGCCCGTATCGGTGGACATCACCACTTTCAATAAAGACAAGACCAACCTCATCTCCTGGAGCTATGTCTTCAGCTCCAACAAACGCGGCACCAAGTTCCTCGACCGGGTGGCGAGTTTCGATTCCGCCGACGCCCTGGCCGAGGACACCCAAAAACAGCTCAAGGGCATGCGCCACATCAAGGGGCAGGAGTATGTGACCCGCACCATCAAACAGCGCTTCGCCGACCAGATCAACTTCTCCTCCGAGGACGTGGCGGTGGTCTACTTCATGGACGGCGGCCCCCCCTTCGGCACCTTCGGTTACAGCTACAACGGCAACAAAGAGCTGGTGTTCTGCATGGACAAGCCGAAGCAGAAAAAGGGCAAGAAATACTCCGCCTTCAACACCGTGATGAAGATGTATCGCGTGCCCAAGGGGACGGTGGTGAAGAAATGTAGCTGATCTTCGGGTTCGAAGAATGGTTAAGAGAGACAGCGGCCTTGGCCGCTGTTTTTTGTTATCACCCCCTCACCCTAACCCTCTCCCGGAGGGAGAGGGGATACCCTTCGAGATGCATCCTTTCGGTATTCAAACTTTCCGGGCATCAACATCTCTGGGAGGTAAGTAACTACAAGATTCTAATAATATGCGTCCCCTATCTCTCCGGGAGAGGGTTAGGGTGAGGGGGATTAGAAAAACTTAGATCCCTCTCATCCTCGGCTTTGGCTTCCTGCGCCGCACTACCTCCTGTATCCATGCAGTCGTATCATTCCTCCCCCGGGTATCGGATCCCGAAGGGAGAAGGGACCTGCTAACTAAAGTTTATAAGTCTTGTTTTTCTCCGCGTCTCAGCGGTTCAAAAAAAAGCCACAAGGTGGGGCAGGGCCCCACCCTACAAACTACTTTTTCCTGCGCCGCTTCTTGAACAGCAACGGCACCACATCCTCAAAGGTGCTGGCGAAGTGGACCTTGAACCCCTTGCGGATGTGCTCGGGCACCTCTTCGTAGTCGCCGCGGTTCTCCTCGGGCAGGATCAGTTCGCGGATGCCCGCGCGCCGCGCGGCGATCACCTTCTCGCGGATGCCGCCCACGGGGAATACCTGTCCCGTCAGGGTCAGTTCGCCGGTCATGGCCAGCGGGCGGGCGATCTGCTCACCGCGCGCCAGGGAGAGCAGGGCGCTCGCCATGGTCACGCCCGCGCTGGGGCCGTCCTTGGGGGTGGCGCCCGCGGGTACATGCAGGTGAATAAAGCCCTTCTCGAAAAACTCGGGATCGGCCCCGAACGATTCCGCATGGCCGACGATATAGCCGTAGGCGATCTCCGCCGACTCCTTCATTACATCCCCCAACTGCCCCGTGAGCTTAAAGCCGCGGTTGAAGCGGTGGGTGCGCACCGCCTCCACGTTGAGGGTGGCGCCGCCCATGGCGGTCCAGGCCAGGCCCGTGACCACCCCCGGCCCCGCCAGGCTGCGCTCGTCGCGGAACACGGGGTTGCCCAGGTACTCTTTGAGATCGTCCTGGGTGACCACGATGGGTGGTTTTGCGCCGTCCAGCAGCTTCACCACCGACTTGCGCACGATCTTGCCGAGCTGCTTCTCCAGCCGCCGTACCCCCGCGTCCCGCGCATAACCCTCGGTGATGGCGCGCAGGGTGGCGGCGTCGATCTTTACATCCGAGCGCTTCAGCCCGGCCCGCTTGATTTGCCGCGGCAGCAGGTAGCGGCGGGCGATCTGCAGCTTCTCGTTGGCGATGTAGCCCGAGAGCTGGATGATCTCCATGCGGTCCTCGAGGGCCGGCGGGATGGTGTGCAGGCTGTTGGCGGTGCACAGGAACAGCACCTTGGAGAGGTCGAACCGCAGGTCCAGGTAGTGGTCCAGGAAATCGCTGTTCTGCTCCGGGTCCAGCACCTCCAGCAGGGCGGAGGCGGGATCGCCCTGATAGGAGGCGCCCACCTTGTCGATCTCGTCCAGCATGATGACGGGGTTCTCGGTGCCCACCTCTTTCATGGACTGGATGAACTTGCCCGGCATGGCGCCGATGTAGGTGCGGCGGTGGCCCTTGATCTCCGCCTCGTCGCGGGTGCCGCCCACGGAGAAGCGGTAAAACTCGCGGCCCAGGGCGTCGGCCACCGACTTGCCGATGGAGGTCTTGCCCACGCCCGGCGGTCCCACAAACAGCACGATGGAACCGCTGATCTCCTTCTTCATAATGCCCACCGCCAGGAACTCCAGGATGCGCTTCTTCACATCCTCCAGGCCGTAGTGGTCGCGGTCCAGCACCTTGCGGGCGTGTTCCAGATTCAGGTTGTCCGCGGACTGCTTGCCCCACGGCAGCAGGGTGATCCAATCCAGATAGTTGCGGGTGACGGCGTACTCGGGTGAACCCGTCTCCAGGATGGACATCTTGTCCATCTCCTCCTGCACCCGCTTCTGCGCCTCCTCCGACAGCTTCAGCCCCGCCAGCCGTTCCTTGAACTTATCCAGCTCGGCGGTGCGGTCGTCCTTGGCGATCCCTAGCTCCTGCTGGATGGACTTCATCTGCTCGCGCAGGAAGAACTCGCGCTGCTGCTTCTCCATGCGCTCTTCCACCGACTTGCGGATCTTGTGCTGGGCCTTGGCCACCTCCAGCTCGTCGGCCAGCAGGGCCAGCACCTTCTCCATGCGCGGCAACAGCTCCACCGCCTCCAGCATCTGCTGCAACTGGGCGTTGCTGGAGGTGGTGAGACTGGCGGCGAAGTCGGCCAGATGGGAGGGGTCCTCGGGGCCGAAGCGGTCGAGGAACATGCGCAGCTCTTCCGAGTAGAGCGGGTTCAGCGGCAACAGCTCCTTGATGGTGTTGATGATGGCCATGGCATAGGCCTTCACCTCTTTGGTGGCGGGATCGATGGGCTCAGGGAAGTAGTGGACCCGCGCCTTATAGGGCGGCTCTTCGGTGAGAAAATCCTCGATACGGAAACGCTGGATGCACTCCACCAGCACCTGCAGCCGGCCCTCCACCTGTTGTACGCGGTGGACACGGCCCACGGTCCCCACGAGTTTGAAGTCGCGGGTGCGCGCCTCCTCGGCGGAGGGCGCCTCGGCCAGCACGATACCGATCATGTTCTGGCCGCTCTCGGCGATGGTGTTAAAGGTATCCGCCCAGCGCTCCGCCTCCATCAACAGCGGCACCGCCTGGCCGGGAAAAAAGGGCCGCACCGCCACGGGCAGCAGATGGATCACCCCGGGCAACACCTCACTGGCGCGCACCAGTTGCTGTTCGGTAATGACCTCAATCTCTTCCTGATTGTTTTCTTCTTTGCTCATCGTATCCACACAAAGGTTTATTCCGTCATCCGTAGGTATCCAGTCCCCTGGGCGATTCTTGTCTTTTATCCCCTCTCCCTCAGGGAGAGGGCCAGGGTGGGTACAAACCGGTAACATCGTTTACAAATTAAACCGGGTACATGGTTTACAAGTACTGTGCGTTGACAGAGGAGGAGTGTCAATGCCCTGGAAAGAGACCTGTGCTATGGACCAACGAGTTCAATTTATTGCCGATTGGCTGAGTGGAGACTATACGAAGACGGCCTTATGTGACGCGTACGAAATCAGCCGCCCCACTGGGGACAAATGGATCACGCGTTACGAGCTGTATGGTGTCGAGGGGCTGAAAGAGCTTTCTCGCGCCCCGCATTCGCATCCAAATCGGATTTCAGAGCCGATCCGGCAGCGGATCATGGAAATCAGGCTGGCGCACCAAGCCTGGGGACCGAAGAAGGTCATGGATCTGCTTCGTGTCATGGAGCCCCAGGAATGCTGGCCCGCGGATAGTACTGCGGGCGAAATATTGAAGCAGGCCGGCCTGGTAAAGCCACGCGGTCGCCGACGCCGTACGGCTCCCTACACGGAGCCTTTTGCGGCCTGTGACCGCCCAAACCGGGTTTGGAGTGCCGATTTCAAGGGTGATTTTGCCCTGTCAGGCGGCAAGCGCTGCTATCCGCTGACGATTAGCGACAACTACAGCCGTTACCTGTTGCAGTGCCGTGGTTTGGGGCGGCCGACATACCAAGGGGTGCAGCCCTGGTTCGAATGGGTGTTTCGGGAAATGGGGCTACCGGAGGCGATCCGGACCGATAACGGGGCGCCTTTCGCCTCATTGGCGGTGGGCGGACTGAGCGTCCTATCCAAATGGTGGATACAACTCGGCATTCGGCCGGAGCGGATACGCCCGGGGAAGCCCGGACAAAATGGCCGACATGAACGGATGCATCGGACCCTCAAGGCGGAGGCGATAGCGCCGGGGCGGTATACGATGGCCGAGCAGCAGCGTCGTTTTGACGCCTTCGTGGAGGAGTACAATAACCTACGCTCCCATGAGTCACTGGACAGAAAGACGCCCGCCAGCGTCTACGAACCGTCAGAGCGGCCGTATCCGGCCAAGCTGAAGCCGGTGGAATACGACGATACGGTGGCCGTGCGGAGTGTGCGGCACAATGGCCAGATCAAGTGGAAGGGACAACTGCTATATGTATCGGAAGTACTGGCCAGAGAACCGGTAGGGCTGACGCAGACGGACAATGATCGCTGGGAGCTGCGCTATAGCTTCCATTTACTAGGCTATCTCAATGAGCGAGCTGGAATCATCGTGCCAGCCAAGGGCTGGCACGGAACTAAAGTGTAAACCATGTGCCCGGTTTTATTTGTAAACTATGTCCGGGTTGCACAGTGAGGGAAAGTAAATCAACAATCAGCAGAAACTACTGCTTAATCCCCACCCCTTTGCGCAACAGCCGTAGGCTAAAGGCCGTCAACCCCACAATAAACAGCAGGATAATGGTCAGTGCCGTGGCCATGGGGATATCAGCCACCCCAAGCAGGCCGTAGCGGAAGGCGTTGATCATATAGAGCACGGGATTGGCCAACGACACCTGCTGCCAAAACTCGGGCAGCATGCGGATGGAGTAGAACACCCCGCCCAGGTAGGTGAGCGGCGTCAGTATAAAGGTAGGGACGATGGAGATATCGTCAAAACTC
>JBNKPL010000090.1:0-9623 GCA_050295355.1 Sedimenticolaceae bacterium | reverse complement strand
AAATGGCCCTGGAAGACGATAATGTGCGGAAGTTTACCGACGGCAAAACTATCCGTAAGATCATCGTCGTGCCCAATAAACTGGTCAACATCGTCGCCAACTAGGAGACAACCATGCCACAACCCATTCGTTTTATTCGCCTGCTCACGGCGCTGCTCGTACTGGCCCTGCTGCAGGGGTGTGGCTGGCGCCTGGCCGGTACCGCCGACCTCCCCTCCCGGATGAGCCCCGTATTTGTTCAAGGCCTGCAGACATACGAGCCCCTGAGCATGGCCCTGAAACGCACCCTGCGCAGCAACGGCATCGAGATCGCCGAGAGCAAACAAGAGGCTGCAACCATCCTCAGCATCTACCAGCGGGAGACCAACACCCGCGCCCTCTCCGTGATGGGTGATACGGGCAAGGTGGCGGAGTACGAACTGTTCGACCGCATCTATTACAAACTCGAAGACGCCAAGGGCAAGGTGCTGATGCCTGAACAGACCGCCAGCGTCACGGAAGACTACCTGAACCAGGAAGACGAGGTGCTGGGCAAACGGCGCGAACAGGAGACCATCCGCAAGGAGATGCACCAGAAGATCGCGCAACAGATCATCTGGAGTCTTGACCGCCACCTAGGCCAGTAATGCGCCTTCGCCTCCCCGGCCTGCAGGCCCACCTGGAAAAGGAGTTCGCGCCCGTCTATCTGGTCACTGGCGACGAACCCCTGCAGACCCTTGAGGCGGCGGACGCCATCCGCCAGGCCGCCCGCGGCCGGGGCTACAGCAGCCGCGACATCCTTGAGGTGGACCGCAGCTTTCAGTGGCACCAGCTGGCCACCGAGGCCAGCAGCCTCTCCCTCTTCTCCGAACAGCGCATCATCGATCTGCGCATCCCCTCCGGCAAACCAGGCGCCGAAGGCGGCAAGGCGCTGACGGAGTATATGGAGCGCCCGGCGGAAGACACCCTGCTGCTGATCACCATGCCGAAACTGGAGCGCAGCCAGACCAACAGCAAATGGTTCAAGGCCATCGACCGCATCGGCGCGGTGCTCCAGATCTGGCCCGTGGAGGGCCCCCAGCTCCCCGCCTGGATCGAACAGCGCATGCGGGGCAAAGGGCTCCTGCCGGAACCGGGCGCCGCCGCCCTGCTCGCGGACCGCATCGAGGGCAACCTGCTGGCCGCCGCCCAGGAGATCGAAAAACTCCTGCTGCTGCACGGCCCGGGAGCCATCTCTGGCGAACAGCTGGTGGAGGCGGTATCCGACAGCGCCCGTTACGACGTATTTGATCTGGTGGACAGCGCCCTGGCCGGCAAAAGCGGCCGCTCCCTGCGCATCCTGCACGGCCTGCGCGGCGAAGGCACGGCGCCCCCCGTGGTGCTCTGGGCCCTGGCGCGGGAGGTCCGCATGCTGGCGGAGCTGGCCTTTCAGGTGAAGGGCGGCATGAACCCGCAGCGGGCCGTGGGCGCCCGGCATGAGGTGTGGGAGAAACGCAGGCCCCTGGTGGCCAGCGCCCTGCAACGGCTGCCGCTCCAGAGCTGGCGCCGCCTGCTGCAACTCTGCGCCGACGCCGACCGTGCGGTGAAGGGCCGCCTCAAGAGCGACCCCTGGCTGCTGTTCGAAGAGATCGCCACCCGCATGGCCGGGAAAGTCATCGTCCGCAAGCCGCTTTAACCTTGGGCCGGTCACCCTGCCGGGTTGTCTGATACTATTGCCTTTTAGCCACTGGAATCCCGGGACAACACCGCCATGTCCACTGAAATTACCGACATCTCCGCTTACATGACTGAGGTAGGGCAGCAGGCCCGCGCCGCTTCCCGCGCCCTAGCCGCCGCCAGCACCCAGGAGAAGAACGACGCCCTGCTCGCCATCGCCGAGGATATCGAGGCCAACCGCGCGACCCTGATGGCCGAAAACAAAAAAGACCTGGAAGCGGGCGCCGCGAAGGGCCTGGACGCCGCCCTGCTGGACCGGCTGGAGCTGACCCCCGCGCGCATCGACTCCATGGTGGAAGGGTTGCGCCAGATCGCCGCCCTGCCCGATCCCATCGGCGAGATCTTCGACCTGAAGTTCCGCCCCACGGGCATCCAGGTGGGCCGCATGCGCGTGCCCCTGGGCGTGGTGGGGATCATCTATGAGTCGCGGCCCAACGTCACCGCCGACGCCGCCGCCCTGTGCCTGAAGTCGGGCAACGCCACGGTGCTGCGCGGCGGCTCCGAGGCGTTCCACTCCAACCAGGCCATCGCGGGCAGCGTCCAGCGCGGGCTGGAACGGGCGGGGCTGCCCGCGGACGGCGTACAGGTGATCGCCACCACCGACCGCGAGGCGGTGGGGCGGATGATCGCCATGCCTGAATACATCGATGTGATCATCCCCCGCGGCGGCAAGAGCCTGATCGAGCGCATCAGCAGCGATGCCCGGGTGCCCGTGATCAAGCACCTGGACGGTATCTGCCATATCTATATCGACGACGAGGCGGATGTTGAAAAGGCGCTCCAGGTCTCCTTCAACGCCAAGACCCAGCGTTACGGCACCTGCAACACCCTGGAGACCCTGCTGGTGGCGGAGGATATCGCCGAGGCGGTGCTGCCCGAACTGGGCCGCATGTATCTGGAAAAAGGGGTGGAGCTGCGCGGCTGCGAAACCACCCAACAATTGATGCCCAACGCCGTCCCCGCCACGGAAGCCGATTGGGACACGGAGTACCTGGCGCCCATCCTTGCCATCAAGGTGGTAAAGGGGTTAAGCGAAGCGATCGAGCACATCAACCGCCACAGCTCCCAGCACACCGACTCCATCATCACCGAGAACTACACCCGCGCACGGCGTTTCCTGCGCGAGGTGGACTCCAGCTCGGTGATGGTCAACGCCTCCACCCGTTTCGCCGACGGCTTCGAATACGGCCTGGGGGCGGAGATCGGCATCTCCACCGACAAGTTTCACGCCCGCGGACCCGTGGGTCTGGAAGGCCTCACCTCGGTGAAATTTATTGTGCTGGGGGATGGGCATATTCGAACGTAGCTGGACTTTTTACTCCCCACCCTAGCCCTCCCCGCTTGCGGGGAGGGGACTGCTTGTGCAGATGGTTTTGCCACAGTATCTTGAACCCACCCTCGTCCTGTCCCTCCCCCGTGTGCGGGGGAGGCTAGGAGGGGGAGAAAGAGCACCCACAAGTCAAGGAAGACGACCATGCCCACAGCAATCACCACCCGCGCCCGTTCTCTGAGAAAGAACTCCACGGAAGCTGAAAAACGTCTCTGGTCCCGACTCCGCAAACGCCAGCTATTCGGCATCAGGTTTCGACGCCAATACCCGGTTGGGCCATACATCGCCGACTTCGCCGCCCCGGAGAGGATGCTCATTGTTGAACTGGACGGGGGACAACATGCGGGACAAAGAGCATATGACCGGACCCGGGATGACTACATGCGGAAACAGGGATATTACGTCTTACGCTATTGGAATAACCAAGTCTTTGAGGGGCTGGAAGCTGTGTTGGAGGATATTGGATTTTATTTGGACTCCCCTCCCTAGCCCTCCCCGCTCGCGGGGAGGGGACTTCAGCTCCGCCGGACTGCTACCCTGCCCGCTTGCGGGGAGGGGACTGGAAGTGAGGTATAACTTGCCATCGTGCTAACACCCTTCCACCAAGCGGTCCCTCCCCCATGAATGGGGGAGGCCAGGAGGGGGAGAAAGCAAAAACCCCTGTGCTATCCACACCCGCCAAGCCATAATAGCCCCATGATCGGCATCTTCGGCGGCACCTTCGATCCCATCCATTTTGGGCACCTGCGCACCTCCCTGGAGGTACAGCAGGCGCTGGGACTGGAGGAGCTGCGCCTGATCCCCCTGCGCGACCCGCCCCACCGCGAGCAGCCCGGCGCCACGCCGCAGCAGCGGCTGGAGATGATCCGCGCCGCCATCGCGGACGCACCCGCCTTCCGGCTGGACACCCGGGAGCTGGAGCGGGAGGGGAAATCCTACTCCGTGCGCACCCTGCGCTCCCTGCGCGAGGAGCTGGGCGACACCCCCCTCTGCCTCATCATCGGCTCCGACGCCTTCCGCGGATTTCCCACCTGGCATAAACCCGAAGAGATCCTGAACCTGGCCCACATCGTGGTGATGCAGCGGCCGGGCGACGACCGTCCGGACCTCTACCCGGAACGGATTACCCATGCCATCAACGACCTCCGCGGCTCACCCGCCGGGCGCATCTGGCTGCAGCCGGTGACCCAACTGGAGATCTCCGCCACCCGCATCCGGGAGCTGATCCGCAGCGGCGAATCCCCCCGTTACCTGCTCCCCGAGCCGGTGCTGGAGATCATCCGGCGTGACGGCCTCTATGCCTGAAAACAGGCAAAAACTGCGAAACCTCGCCAATTGGGGTAGAATTGCGCCCTTTTTACCCAGGCAGCCCTAAATTTATGGAAGTAGAAGCGCACCGTGATCTGGTCCTGAAGGTACTTGAGGATATGAAGGCGCGGGATATCGCCGTGCTGGATGTCCGCGGCCGGACCAGCATCACCGACATCATGATCATCGCCAGCGGCACCTCCGACCGCCATGTGAAATCCATCGCCGAGGCGGTGGCCTTCCAGTCCAAGCTGGCGGGAGAGCCGCCCCTGGGCACCGAGGGGATCGAGGACGGCGAATGGGCGCTGGTGGACCTCAACGGCGTGGTGGTCCACGTCATGCTGCCCAAGGTGCGGGACTTCTATCAGTTGGAACGGCTCTGGAGCCTCGATTTCGACGACGCGAAGACGCCGAACAGCGAAGAGGCAAACTGACCGTTCATTCCGCTTTTCACCCGGATCGAACCCGAGCGGCTCCCGCGGGTCTCAACCAAGAGAATCAAAGGACACGCATGGTGAAAACCCGGACCGCCCTCGCACTGCTGTTACTGACCGCCCTCTCCCTTGCGCCCGCCGCCCAGGCCGCGCAGAGACCGCAGGGCGCCTATTTCGACACCCTGCCCATCTTCTGGTCCCAGCTCTACGGCGCGGGGGGCGAGACCCTCTACTGCGGCAAACGCTTCGGCCCAAGCAAGAGCAGCGCTATCAATGTGGAGCATGTGCTGCCCATGTCCTGGGTGGTGAAGGAGTTGGGCTGCAAGACCCGCGAGTTCTGCCGCAAGGGGAGCGAGCTGTTCAACCGCATCGAATCGGACATGCACAACCTCTACCCGGCGTTGGCCACCATCAATGAGGCCAGGGGCGCCATGGCCTACGGTACGGTGCTGGGAGAACGGCGGCGCTTCGGCAGCTGCGATTTCGAGGTGGATGAGAAGCGGCGCCGGGCCGAGCCCCGCCGTCAGGTGCGCGGCAATATCGCCCGGGCCATGTTCTACATGCACAAGAGCTACGGCATCCGGATCTACCGTCCCCAGGGCCAGATGCTGCAACAGTGGAATCGTCAGGACCCGCCGGATGACGCCGAGCGGCGGCGCAACGACCGCATCCAGAGTCTACAGGGGACCCGCAACCCCTTCATCGACCGGCCGGACCTGGCCGACCAACTGCGGTTCTGATTTCAGCGGGGCCGCCGGATAATGGCCCCGAGGCCGGCGTATTCGTCCCCGCCCAGACGCCCCAGGGGATCGAGCCGGTCTGCATGGACTTTCAGGCGACCCTCTTCATCCTTTTCCACCAGGCTATCCTCCACCCAGATCCGATGGATGCGGCCGAAGATCAGCGCCTGGGGCACATTGCCCATCTCCAGGATCTCGTGCCGCTCACAGGCGAGGGCGATGCGGCACCCCTTCAGGCGCGGCAGCGGGGAACCGGGGAACGGTTCCAACTCCAACTGCTGCGCCGTGACCTCCGACCGGCCGGGCGGCAGGGGCGCCGAACTCTCGGTGACATCCCCCACCAGGTCCATATGGGGGATATGGACCACGAAATCGTTTCGCGCCGCGATATTCCCATGGGTATCCTTGGGTGTGCCGTCCCGCCGCTTGCCCACGGAGAACATGAGCAGCGGGGGGTTGCTGCTGATGGGCGTGAAATAGGAGAAAGGGGCCAGGTTGTAGTCGCCCCCGTCGTTCTCCGACAGCACCCAGGCCACGGGGCGCGGGATCACCAGCTGGGTCATGGCGTGATAGATGGCCGCGGTGCTGAGTTCGGAAAGGTCGAGGTTCATAGGCTGGTGACTACCAGAGCTTGGCGCCCGATTTCTGCAACTGCGCGAACTCCTGCTGAAACTCCGGCGGTCCATGGACGAACAGCTGCTGCTCCTTCTGGAACTCGCCGTTACTTTCGATCTGCTCGGTAAAGATCAAGGGCCTAAGATTCCGCTCTGAAAACTGCTTCAGCCACTGCAGGGCCCTGGGGGGTATGCGTTTGCCCACCGGCACCGCCAGGTCCACTGGCATGCCGCGCCAGTTGAGCTTGCTGAACAGCACGATCACCTTGGCCTCGTTGGGCTTCATCCACTCCGGCAGGGGACTGTCCGCCGCCACCCAGCCGCAGTTGAAATCGTGGCAGGGGTCCTGGGGCCTGCGCTCGTAGGCATCGCACCCTTGCCCGGTACTGTGTCGGCACGGGCGACCAGGATATACATCCTCACCTTCAATCACCATCCGCACCCAGCCGTCACAACAGCCGGTACAGGGCTGGCAGATTCTCTGTTGTTTCTTCGTCATGCTGTTCCCCTTCAGAAGGGGCGCTATTTTCCCGTAGACCTTACAGATCGTCCACCACGATCAGGGGCACCTGCATCTCCCGCGCACTCACCCCGCCATGCACCCCCAGGTGCTGGTGGGGTTTCTCGCCCAGCAGCCAGTGCCGAACCTTGTAGTTTTCCTTAAGCACCATAGTGTAGTGCCCCACCCGCGACTGCAGCTCCGGGTGCGGCGTTCCCAGACCGAACCACCCCTCTTCGATCAAGCGGGAGCTGGGCAGAAGATCCATGGCATGGGCCAGTTCATTGCCCACATAGGCCTCGAATCGCTCCCGCCGCTCGGGGTGGACATAGCAGTAGGCCAGCCGCGGTTCGCCGCAAAGGGGCAGCATCAGCATATCGGCCAGCGCAGGATGGTCCGCCATCTCGATCATCCGTTCATTGGGGCTGTCGATGAACCCGTGGTCGGCGGTCACGATCAGGCGGGTGCCGCTCCCCTGCAATGAGTTGAGGAAGCGGGCAAACGCCTGCTCCAGCTGCTCGAAGTGTTGCGACACCTCCAGGCTCCCCACCCCGAACATATGACACAGGGAGTCGTAATCGGGCCAGTAGCTATAGACAAAAGCGGGGGCCTTCTCCTTTTTGACCGCCTTTAGTGTTGCGGAGAAAAGTCCGTCCATCCCCTTATAGGGCCACATGCGGGTACCGTTCTGAAAGGCGCGGTTGAATGCGGAGTCCGCCATCCAGTCAGGTGCCACCGTATGGGTGGGAAGGGTAAGACGGCTGGTAAGGGGCGTAGCGCCACACAGATCGGCCGGCGTATAGGCCACCCCGTTCAAAGGCTCCGCGGCGCAACGCGCCTTGAAAGGAAGAATGGCCAGTACGCTCCCCAGTTCCCGGAACCAGCTGAACCAGCCGGTAAAGCCGTGCTGCTGCGGCGCGGCCCCGGTGAGAAAGGTGGTGATGGCGCTGGCGGTGGTGGCGGGACAAACCGAGGTGACGGAACCCCGCAGATACTCCCGCAACACGCCCGACCTACGGCTGAGATAGTCGTACCCCAAACCATCGATCACCAGCAGGACCAGATTGCGGTCCGGTTCGAAGGAAGTAGCGGGCAAAAGCCCAAGCTCAGGGTATCCGGCAGTCCTGCTCCCCAGCGCCTCCTCAATGGAGACCATGAGATTCTGCAGGCTGCCGCCCTGATAATCCGGAAGCATCACTTCAATCAATTACCTTCAGGCAACGATCTCCACCAACTCCAGCTCAAAGTTGAGATCCTCGCCGGCCAGGGGGTGATTGCCATCCACCGTAACCGTCTCCTCGCTGAGGCCGGTCACCACCAGCAGCAGGGGGCCGCCGGGACCCTCGGCCTGGAGCTGGGTGCCGAGCTCCAGCTCTATCTCCGGCGGAATCTGATCCCGCGGCACATCCTGCACCATCTCCGGGATATGGGGGCCGTACGCCTCTTCCGAAGGGATATGGATGCTCTTGGTTTCGCCCACGGCCATACCTTCCAGTCCCTGCTCAAAGCCGGGTATGACCTGATTCTGGCCGAGGGTGACCTCCAGGGGCTCGCGGCCCACGGAGGAATCGAACTGGGTGCCGTCACTCAGGGTGCCGGTATAATGGACTTTTACGGTATTGCCGGAAGTGGCCTGCGTCATCGCTCTCTCCTAACTAGTTTGAATGTATAGAGGAGCTCGCGAAAACGCCTCTAGCGTGGGTGCGTAAATCGTTACCTTAACACGGCCTGCATCCACCTATCACCAGCGGTATTCAGCAAATCCGCCCTGACCGGGCCACAAACAGCCATGTCGAAACGGAAGCTCCATCGAAAAAAACGCAGCCTGGCCCTCGCCCGCTACCAGAAGCACCGGCAGCGGAACCTGCTGGCCCAGCCGGGCGTTCATGCGTTTATCTTGGTGCTGGATCATTTGAAGGCCGGCTTTAATGTGCCGAAGATCTTCCGCAGCGCCGAGATCTTCGGCGCCCAAGAGGTACATCTGATCAACATCGGCCCCTTCGATCCGGCGGCGGCCAAGGGGGCGTTCAAAAACGTACCCGCCCGTTTTCATGATGGCTTTGCGGAGTGTCACCGGGATCTGACGGAGCGGGGCTACACCCTGTTCACCCTGGAGGCGGATAAAGGAAATTCACTAATGGAGGCGGCGTTGCCGAAGAAAAGCGCCTTTATCTTCGGCCACGAGGAGATGGGGATCAGCTTTGACCGCAGGAACTACCCGGATATCCGCTGCCTCTCCATCCCCCAGTTCGGAAGGATCGAGAGCCTGAATGTAAGCGTGGCCGCCTCCATCGTGATGTATGAATATGTGCGGCGCCAATCCCGGGCCGGGCCGGGATAACGCCTCTCCTGACTACGCGGCCGTGCCCCCGCCCGGGGTCGAGTTCGAAGTCGCCTTGCTGCGCTCCATGGACTGCAGCGCAAGGTATTCGTCGCCGAACTTCCGCAAATTTTCGCGCTCGTCATCAAACTGACCGAAATGGCGTTCCTCGTCATCCACCAGCGATTCGAATAGCTTGCGTGAGGCGGAATCGGCGTTGCCGGCGCATTCGAGGGCGAACTGGTTGTACATGACAATCGCCTCCTGCTCCATGCCGCTGACGATCTCCAGCATCTCGGCCACATCGTGAACCTTCTTCACTGGATCGGCGTTCCCCAGCTCCACGTCACCCTTTAGAAACAGTATCCTGTCCGCCAGACGCTCGATATGCATCATCTCTTCGATGGCGGTCCGTTTGAACAGCGCGGCGAGCAGATCGTAGCCCTGATCATCGCAGTGAAAGTGGAAATACATATACTGGTGCACTGCGGACAGCTCATCCGCCACCGCCTTATTGAGCAGCTCTACGCTTTTTTCGTACATCGCCTTTCTTGCCTCTCTCGCGTCATGACTTGGGATACGTCTAATCTAGCAAAAATGCCGCTATACACCTATCGTCTGTCTCACCTTTTCGCCTTAGGCAAATAGAGTGAAAATTCGTCCCGCATAAAAAAGCCCGCCTG
>JBNKPL010000089.1:0-9653 GCA_050295355.1 Sedimenticolaceae bacterium | reverse complement strand
ACCTCGCTCAGTGCGCCTTGATTGGCCCTTTTTTAGCCACAACGCCGATAATCCGATTAGTGTTAACAGGCCCTAGGATGATCTACCTGCTCGATCCAGATGATCCCGCCGCCCCCTTCCCCCCGGTGGAAGAGGCCGAAGAGGAACCCAACGGCCTGCTGGCCGTGGGAGGGGATCTCTCGCTCCCGCGGCTGCTTGGCGCCTACCGGAAGGGGATCTTTCCCTGGTACAGCCCGGGGCAACCCATACTCTGGTGGTCGCCGGACCCGCGCACGGTGCTCTTTCCCGGCCAGGTCATTGTATCCCGCAGTCTCGCCAAGAGTATCCGTAACCGAAACTACAAGGTCTCCATCGACCGCGATTTTTCGGCGGTGATTCAGGCCTGTGCCGCCCCGCGTGAGGAGGATGGAGGAACCTGGATCACGGACGAAATGGCAGCCGCCTATACCGCTCTGCATCAGGCCAGCCACGCCCACTCCGTTGAAGTCTGGCGGGACGGAGAGCTGGCGGGCGGACTCTACGGGGTCTCCCTGGGGCGGATCTTCTTTGGTGAATCCATGTTCAGTCGGCAGCGCGATGCCTCCAAGGTGGCGCTGGTGTATCTGAGCGAGTTGCTGCGCTCCTGGCGTTTCCGCCTCATCGACTGCCAGCTCTATACCGGGCATCTGGTCCGGCTGGGCGCCGAGGAGATTCCTCGCCGCCGCCTGAGCGAAATCCTGGAGCGCTCGGTTTCCGAGCCGCCGGCGGAGGCGGCCTGGGAAGCCGGGTTATCCGTACCGCGTGCAATCTCCTTTTCCAGCGCAACAGGCCTGTCCCATGAGTGATGTGCCGGGCAAGCCGGGTGAGAACCGTCTCCAGTTGTTCCGCACCCTCACCCATCCCTGTCCCTATCTCCCGGACCGTGAGGCGCGGAATCTGGTGCTGGACCCGGAGGCGGAAAAAAATCCCTTCCTATACGGATACCTGGCGGAGCATGGATTCCGGCGCAACGGGAACGAAATCTACCGTCCCGATTGCGCGTTGTGCCACGACTGTATCCCGGTCCGGGTGCCGGTACGGCACTTCCTACCGCGGCGCAGCCAGCGCCGAATCTGGCACAAACATCTGCAGGACACCCGGGTGATTCCCCGGCCGCCCGTGTATGACGACGAGCACTTTCAACTGTTCCGCCGTTACCTGCGGCATCGCCACCCGGAGGGGGAGATGGCCGCCTCCAGCCCGGATGACTACCGCCGTTTTCTGCTCAGTTCCTGGTGCGACACCAGCCTGATCGAATTCCGGCGCGGGGAGATCCTTATCGGGGTGGCGGTTACCGATTATCTGCCCAAGGGCCTGTCCGCGGTGTATACCTTTTTCGATCCGGCCTGGAGCCGGGAGAGCCCGGGGGTGTTCAGCGTCCTGTGGCAGATCGAGGAGGCGCGGCGTTTGGGGTTGTTGTGGCTTTACCTGGGGTTCTGGATACCCGGCTGCCGGAAGATGGCCTACAAGGAGGAGTACCGGCCGTTGCAACTGTTCTTTCATGATCACGAACAGGAGTGCTGGAAAGAGTTTTCTCCCAAGGCCCCCATCCGCAGAGATTGACGGGGTTCGTCTGGCGGCGCTTATGGTATACTCCCCGCCCGTTACTGGCACTCACAGGTACGTTGCAGGAAAACGAATGGCAAAAGAAGACTTTATCGAAATGGAAGGGACCGTAGTGGAGACCCTCCCCAACACCATGTTCCGGGTGGAACTGGAAAACGGTCACGTGGTTACCGCTCACATCTCGGGCAAGATGCGCAAACACTACATCCGCATCCTGACTGGCGACAAGGTCACCGTCCAACTTACACCCTACGATCTCAGCAAAGGACGCATCACCTATCGCGCCCGCTGAGCCGGAAAGCAAGCGGCTCCGTCCCCTCAGTGGACCAGCCGCCCCTCCAGTTCGAACGCCAACTCTCCGCCGGAAACCCCGATCCGCACCACGCCCCCTTCGGCCAACTCGCCGAACAGCAGTTCTTCCGCCAGGGGTTTGCTGATCCGCTCCCGGATCAGGCGCGCCATGGGGCGTGCGCCCATCTTGTCGTTATAGCCCCGCTCCGCCAGCCACACCTTGGCCTCGTCATCCACTTCGAGAAAAACCCCTTTCTGTTCCAGTTGTCCCTCAAGTTCGAACAGGAACTTGTCCACCACATTGCCGACCACGTCAGGCGACAGCGCATTGAACTGCACAATGGCGTCCAGCCGGTTGCGGAACTCCGGTGAGAAGGTCTTGCGGATCGCCTCCATGCCGTCGCTGGAGTGATCCTGGCTGGTGAAGCCTATGGACGGACGGTTCATCTCCTCCGCGCCCGCATTGGTGGTCATGATGATCACCACGTTGCGGAAATCGGCCTTGCGGCCGTTGTTGTCGGTGAGGGTGCCGTGGTCCATCACCTGCAGCAGCAGATTGTAGACATCCTTGTGCGCCTTCTCGATCTCGTCCAACAGCAGTATGGAGTGGGGATGTTTGGTGACCTCTTCCGTCAGCAGACCGCCCTGATCGAATCCCACATAGCCGGGCGGCGCCCCGATCAACCGCGAGACGGTGTGGTGTTCCATATACTCCGACATATCAAAGCGGATCAGCTTCAGACCCAGCACCCGCGCCAGCTGACGCGCCACCTCCGTTTTACCTACCCCCGTAGGGCCGGCGAACAGCATGGAGCCCATGGGTTTCTGCTGTTCACCCAGACCGGTGCGGCTGATGCGCATGGTGGAGGCCAGGGTATCGATCGCCTCGTCCTGACCGAAGATGACCATCTTGAGGTCGCGGTCCAGGGTGCGCAGGGATTCGATATCGGATGCCGATACGGTTTGCGGAGGAATGCGGGCCATCTTGGCGATAATCGCCTCAATCTGAGCGACGTTGATCTCAGACTGCCGCTCCTCGGGTGAGGCTAACTGGGTATTGGCGCCGGCCTCATCGATCACATCAATCGCCTTGTCGGGAAGGTTTCGGTCATTGATGTAACGGGCCGCCAGTTCCGCGGCCGCCCGTATCGCCTCTGGGGTATAGGTGACCTGATGGTGCGCCTCGAAACGGCTCTGCAGCCCCCTGAGGATCTCCACCGTCTCCTCCACGCTCGGTTCCAGGACATCGATTTTCTGGAAACGGCGCGCCAGGGCGTGGTCCTTTTCGAAGATGCCGCGAAACTCCTGATAGGTGGTGGAGCCTATGCAGCGCAGCTCCCCGTTGGCCAGCACGGGCTTGATCAGATTGGAGGCGTCCATGACGCCGCCGGAGGCGGCGCCCGCCCCGATCACCGTATGGATTTCGTCGATGAAGAGAATCGCCTCCGGCTCCTCTTTCAGTTTTGCCAGCACCGCCTTCAGGCGCTTCTCGAAATCTCCACGGTATTTGGTTCCCGCCACCAGGCTGCCGAGATCCAGGGCGTAGATGGTGCAGTCCGCCAGTATCTTCGGGACTTCGCCTTCCACGATCTTTTTAGCCAGCCCCTCGGCGATAGCGGTCTTTCCGACCCCCGCCTCACCCACCAGCAGGGGGTTGTTCTTGCGGCGCCGGCACAGGATCTGGATGGTGCGCTCCACCTCGTCCGCGCGTCCGATGAGAGGATCAATCTTGCCCAGACGGGCCTGCTCGTTCAGGTTGGTGGCGTAGGCGTCCAGAGGATTGCCCGCTTGGGAAGGGGCTTCCTCTCCCCCCTCATCCATGTGCCCAAGTTCATCCCCTTCCAGTTCATCCATATCATGATCGTGGTCGCTTTTGGCGACGCCGTGGGAGATGTAATTGACCACATCCAGCCGGGTCACCCCATGCTGGTCGAGAAGATAGGCGGCTTGCGACTCCTGCTCGTTGAAGATCGCCACCAGGACATTGGCGCCGGTCACCTCCTGGCGGCCGGATGACTGGACGTGAAAAACGGCGCGTTGCAGTACCCGCTGGAAGCCCAGTGTGGGCTGGGTCTCGCGGCCGCTGTCATTCGGCAGTATGGGCGTGGTCTCATCCACGAAGCGGGCGACCTCTTGGCGCAGCTTTTCGAGCCTGACCCCACAGCCGAGCAAAACCTCGGCAGCGGTCGGGTTATCCAGCAGGGCCAGTAGCAGGTGCTCCACGGTCATAAATTCATGCTGACTGTCCCGGGCGCGCGTGAAGGCCTGGTTCAGCGTGAATTCAAGCTCATTACTCAACATGGACATGGCGCTATTTGGAAACTCCTACCTTTATTCAGGCCGTAATCGCACTATGCTTCTTCCATGGTGCATAGCAACGGATGCTGGTTACTGCGGGCAAAATCATTGACCTGGGCGACCTTGGTCTCCGCAATATCACGGGTAAAAACGCCGCATACCCCCACCCCCCGGGTATGCACATGGAGCATGATCTGGGTCGCCTTGATGCGGTCCATCTGGAAAAAGGACTCCAGCACTTCCACCACAAAGTCCATAGGGGTGTAGTCATCGTTCAACAGGATGACCTTGTACAATGGGGGTCGCTTGAGCTTGGGCTTCGCCTCTTGGACCGCCAGCTCACCGTCTCTAGTATTGTTCTCCTGATCCGTCATATCGGTGATTTTAGCCGAATTTATAACGACAAGCTGTACATTTCCCATACAGTTTGTGCATCCTTTACCGTTTTGCGGCATATCACGCTACCCATTCCGTTATTTGACCAAACGGCCGGACGGTTATACTCTTAGAGTACTTTCGGTGGATCTATAATGATGCCGAAGGAGGAGCTTGTATCACATACATAAGCCAACCGGATTTGGCATAACGGGGAATTCAGTTTTCCACGTATTTATTTACAACAATAATTTCATTTTTTAGCTGTATGCAGGAGGAGAGGTAGCAATGGCCACCGGCACCGTAAAGTGGTTTAACAACACCAAGGGGTATGGATTCGTCACCCCGGACGATGGTGAGCAGGACGTTTTCATTCATTACTCATCTATCACCATGGATGGATACAAAAGCCTGAAAGAGGGACAGAAGGTTCAGTTTGACATTAGTGAGGGTCCGAAGGGACTCCACGCCGCCAACGTACAGACCGTAGAGTAATTCTTCGAAGCGCCTGAGCCCTCCACGGGAACGGGAGGGTTCGGCGGCCGATCAGGCTTTTATCCCGAGCCTCTAGCCGGGCTGGGATACCGCGGCACAAACCGGAGCTAGGCAGCACGCTGTGCAGTGAGGCGTCTTGTTGCACGCCTCCTTGGCGTGACGCACGATCAGCGCGTGGTACTCCTTGTACAGCAGCACGTGCGCGCCCAGCGCCTGCTCGAACCCCAGCCGGATCTCATCGTATGGCTCATCCCCCTGCAGCAGCCCAAGACGGGAAAAGATACGCCGGGTATAGGCGTCGATAACGAATACCGGCCGTTCCAGGGCATAGAGCAGGATATCGTCCGCGGTTTCCGCTCCCACCCCCTTGATGGAGAGCAGCCGTTCCCGCGCCGTGGCCGTATCGGTCTCCCGCAGGTACGCTTCCCCTCCGTTCTCCGCCAGGAACCGGCACAGATTGTGTAGCCGCTCGGCCTTCAGATTGTAGTAGCCGGAAGGCCGGATCAGTTCCGCCAACTCCTCCCGGGCGAGGGCCAGGATGCCGTCCTGATGCAATACCCCGGCCTGCTTCAGATTCGCGATGGCGCGCTCGACGTTGGTCCAGGCGGTGTTCTGGGTGAGGACCGCGCCCACCATCACCTCGAAGGGGGTGTCGGCCGGCCACCAGCCCAGCTCGCCGTAGCGCTGCAGCAGACGGTCGTAGATATGGCGTAACGGTTTGCGGGCAGGAGAAAAACTCATCGCCGGCGGGCGCCGGGACGTACACTGTTACGCGCTTTCGCCTTTGCGGTTTTCGGTGCGGATTTGCGCCGCTCCTTCGGCGGCCTGGGCTGTGGCTGCAGGCCGGCCATCTCCAGCAGTTGATCCATCTCCCGCGCCTCCAGTTCTCGACAGCGGCCCGCGGGCAGACGGGTTTCCAACATAATGGGACCGAAACGGACCCGTTTCAGACGGTTCACCTTGATGCCCACGGCGTCCCACAGCCGCCTCACCTCACGGTTCCGCCCCTCCATGATCACCACATGGAACCAGCGGTTGGCGCCCTCTCCGCCCGAATCCACCACATCCTCGAAGCGGGCCGGGCCATCCTCCAGTTCCACCCCCTGGACCAGTTGCCGCACCATCTCTTCAGTCACCTCGCCCAGCACCCGCACGGCGTACTCCCGTTCGATGGCCTGGGAGGGATGCATGAGGCGGTTGGCCAGTTCGCCGTCGGTGGTAAACAGCAGCAGGCCGCTGCTGTTGATATCGAGCCGGCCCACGGCGATCCAGCGGCCGCGCTTCAGCTTCGGCAGCTGTTTAAACACGGTGGGACGGCCTTCGGGATCGGAGCGGGTGACCAGTTCGCCCACCGGCTTGTTGTAGACGATGACCCGGCGCTCGGACTCCACTGCGTCCGCATGCAGCTTGCGCCGCCCCATCTGGATCAGGTCATCGGCCCCCACCCGCTGTCCGAGTTTGGCGGTTTGGCCGTTGACCAGGATCTTGCCCTCTTCAATCCAGCGTTCGATCTCCCGCCGGGAACCCCAGCCCGCGCTCGCCAGCAGCTTGTGCAGCCGCTCTCCGGCTGAATCCGATGCGCCTTTATGCTTCACCAGCGTCTTCTACCTCTTCTTCGGCAGCAATGGGCTCTTCGCTCTCTTCCAGCACGGCTTCTTGCGCCGACGCTGGTGTCTCCATTTCCCGGCCTTCGCTGCCGCTGGGCACCATATCCAGCTCCAGCTCGCAATTGATGGAGTCGAAATCCTTGATCGCGGCTAGGGTGGGCAGGTCATTGAGTCCCTTCAGCCCGAAATAGTTAAGGAACTCCCGGGTGGTGGCCAGCAGGGCCGGTTTTCCCGGCACGTCCCGATGCCCCACCTCGCGTACCCATTGGCGCTCCATCAGGGTACGGACGATGTTGCTGCTGACGGCGACGCCTCGGATGTCCTCAATCTCGCCACGGGTGATGGGCTGCCGGTAGGCGATGATGGCCAGGGTCTCCAGCAGGGCGCGGGAGTAACGGGGCGGCTTCTCCGCCCACAGGCGCGATACCCAGGGGGCGAACTCCGCCCGCACATTGATACGGAAACCGCCGCCCACCTGCACCAGTTCGGTAGCCCCGGAGGCGTGCTTCTCCTGCAACTGGGCGATTACCTGGCGCAGGAGATTCCGCTCCGGCTGTTCCTCGGGCAGAAACAGGCTTTGCAGATTCTCCAGCGACAGGGGTCCGCCAGCCGCCAACAGGGCCGCCTCGACGATATGTTTCAGTTTCTCTTCATCCATTATGCTGCTACCGCTTTGATATGTATGGGTCCGAATGCTTCCGCCTGCACCATCTCGATCAGGGAGCCTTTCATAAGCTCCAGGATCGCGAGGAAGCTTACCACCACCCCGAGCCGCCCCTCCTCCAGGGTGAACAGTTCGCCGAAGCTGGTAAAGGAGTCGCTGCGCACGCGGTTCAGGATCTCGGACATGCGTTCACGCACCGACAGGGCTTCCATCTGCACATGGTGCTGGGTGAACATCTCCGCGCGGTGCAGCACCTCCTTCATGGCCAGGATGAGTTCCCGCATATCCACTTCCGGATGGGGCCGGTCCAGGGTACGGTCCGGGACCTCCACTTCGGTCTGGAACAGATCGCGCCCGAGCCGCGGCATGGCGTCGATATCCTCGGCCGCCTGCTTGTAGCGCTCATACTCCTGAAGACGGCGAATCAGTTCGGCGCGCGGATCATCGGCCTCCTCCGCCTCCTCTTCGTGGCGCGGCAGCAGCATGCGGGACTTGATCTCGGCCAGCATGGCGGCCATCACCAGATACTCCGCCGCCAGCTCAAGCCGCAGCTCCTTCATCAGGTCCACGTACTCCATGTACTGGGCCGTGATCTCGGCGATGGGGATATCCAGGATATCGAGGTTCTGCCGTTTGATCAGATAGAGCAGCAGGTCCAGCGGCCCTTCGAAGGCGTCCAGGAACACCTCAAGCGCATCGGGTGGGATGTAGAGATCCTTCGGCAGGGTGGAGAGGGGTTCGCCCTGCACCACGGCGAAGGGCATCTCCTCCTGTTCCGGACGCGGATGCTCGGGCAGATGGTTTTCTGTTTCGGTCACGCTAAGGTTTCCATGATCAACGATAGTTCAATGACATGGCCTGGCGCACCTCTTCCAGGGTCTCCTGCGCCATGTCCCGCGCCTCTTCACAGCCTTCGGCGATTATGTTGCGCACCAGCCCGGGCTGCTCCTCGAATTCACGAGCCCGCTCCTGGATCGGTTTCAGCTCCAGGTGCACCGCGTCGATCACCGGCTGTTTGCACTCCACGCAGCCGATCCCGGCGCTGCGGCACCCCTCCTGCACCCACTCTTTGACGCTATCGTCGGAGTAGATCTTGTGGAACTCCCAGACCGGACAGCGCGCCGGGTCGCCCGGATCGTTACGGCGCACCCGGTTGGTGTCCGTGGGCATCGTCCGCAGGGCGTTTTCGATCACCTCGGGCTCGTCCCGCAGGGCGATGGTGTTGCCATAGGATTTGGACATCTTCTGGCCGTCCAGCCCCGGCATCTTGGAGGCCTTAGTCAGCAGAGGTTGGGGTTCGGGAAGGATGATCCGACCACTCCCCTCCAGATAGCCGAACAGCCGCTCCTGATCACCCACGGTGATGTTCTGTTGCCCCTCCAGCAGCGCCCTCGCGGCATTGAGGGCCTCCTGGTCGCCGTTTTCCTGATACGCCTTACGGTAGCTGTGGTAGAGCTTGGCGTTCTTTTTGCCCATCTTCTTGGCCGCCTGCTCGGCCAGCTCTTCGAAGCCGGGCTCGCGTCCGTAGATGTGGTTGAAACGGCGCGCCACCTCACGGGTCAGCTCCACATGGGCCACCTGATCCTCTCCCACGGGCACCATGCCGGCCTTGTAGATGAGGATATCCGCCGACTGCAGCAGCGGATAACCAAGAAAACCGTAGGTGGCCAGATCCTTCTCCTTCAGCTTCTCCTGCTGGTCCTTGTAGCTCGGCACCCGCTCCAGCCAGCCGAGGGGCGTGATCATGGAGAGCAGCAGATGAAACTCCGCATGTTCCGGCACCATGGACTGCACAAACAGCTTGGCCTCACCCGGATTGACCCCCGCCGCCAGCCAGTCGATCACCATATCCCATACGCTCTGCTGAATGATGGAGGGGTCTTCATAGTGGGTGGTAAGGGCGTGCCAGTCCGCCACGAAGAAAAAGCACTCGTATTCGTGCTGCAGTTCCACCCAGTTCTTGAGCACACCGTGATAGTGGCCTAGGTGAAGCTTTCCAGTGGGACGCATCCCGGAGAGGACGCGGGCGTGTTGCGCGGGAACGGGGTTCAAAGGGTTTTCCTCGTCATAAATCAAACATCCTCTGGACAATATCAGAAGCAGGAAGAATCGCAACGACTAGCCCAATAGCCGGTCGAATCAAGTATTCGAAAAGACCAACATACAGCAAAGCAATTACAATAAAGATGCCGTAGGGCTCCAGCTGGGAAAAGGCTGTGGACTGTTTAGGTGGCAGCAGAGAGTCAAGCACCCGCCCGCCATCCAGGGGTAGTATGGGCAGCAGATTGAACACCATCAGCAGGGCATTTAGATACACGCCCATGGCGCTCATCAGAATC
>JBNKPL010000088.1:0-9710 GCA_050295355.1 Sedimenticolaceae bacterium | reverse complement strand
GTGATGCTTTACGTCGGCGGTCTGCGTCCCCGTCACATCATCGGCGCCTACGAAGATCTGGGCATGGAAGTGGTCGGTACTGGTTATGAGTTCGCCCATAACGACGACTACGACCGCACCATCAAGGATATGGGCAACGCCACCCTGATCTACGATGACGTGACCGGCTACGAGTTCGAAGAGTTCGTGAAAAAGGTCAAGCCCGACCTGATCGGTTCCGGCATCAAGGAGAAGTACATCTTCCAGAAGATGGGTATCCCCTTCCGCCAGATGCACTCCTGGGATTACTCGGGTCCCTATCACGGCTACGACGGCTTCGCCATCTTCGCCCGCGATATGGATATGACCCTGAACAATCCCTGCTGGAGCAAGCTGAGGGCTCCCTGGCTGAAGAGCGGGGAAGAGCTGGAAGCGGCGGAGGCCGGAGCCTGATGAAAATTTACCGCGAAGTGCGCGAAGGGCGCAAAGCACCGAAAGTGATCCTTGGCGGCCTTTGCGTACTTAGCGGTAACAGTTTTATTTATCTGACCCGTAGTCCACAGATTGGTGGCGCGGGGGGAGAAAGACCATGAGCCAAGTAGTAGATGACATCAAACCCAGCTATCCGCTGTTTCGTAATGACGAATATGTCGAGACGCTGACCAACAAGAGCAAGTACGAGGACAAGGTTCCTCAGGTAAAGATCGACGAGACTTTCCTGTGGACCACCTCCGAAGAGTACAAGGAACTGAACTTCGCCCGCGAAGCGCTGACCATCAACCCGGCCAAGGCGTGTCAGCCTCTCGGGGCGGTGCTCTGCGCCCTCGGGTTCGAAAAGACCCTGCCTTATGTGCACGGTTCCCAGGGTTGCACCGCGTACTTCCGCACCTACTTCAACCGTCACTTCAAGGAGCCGGTGGCCTGCGTCTCCGACTCCATGACCGAAGACGCGGCGGTGTTTGGCGGCCAGAAAAACATGTTCGACGGCCTGGAGAACGCCCTGGCGCTCTACAAGCCGGAGATGATCGCGGTCTCCACCACCTGTATGGCGGAAGTGATCGGTGACGACCTGAACGCCTTCATCGGTAACGCCAAGAGCGAAGGGCATATCCCTCAGGATTTGCCGACCCCCTTTGCGCACACCCCGAGTTTCGTGGGCAGCCATACCACTGGCTGGGACAACATGTTCGAAGGTGTTCAGCGTTACTTCACGCTGAATGAAATGGAAGATAAAGAGGTCGGCAGCAACGGCAAGATCAACATCGTGCCCGGCTTCGAAACCTACCTCGGCAACTTCCGCGTCATCAAGCGCATGATGGAAGAGATGGGCGTGGGCTACAGCCTGCTGAGCGATCCCAGCGATGTGCTCGACACCCCGGCGGACGGCGAGTACCGCATGTACGACGGCGGCACCACCATCGCTGAGATGAAGGACGCTCCTAACGCCATCGACACCCTGTTCCTGCAGCCCTGGCAGTCGGTGAAGAGTCTCAAGTTCACCAAGAACACCTGGAATCATCCGGCCAGCAATGTTCAGCTCCCCATGGGACTGGATGCCACCGATGAGTTCCTGATGAAGGTCTCCGAACTGACCGGCAAGCCGATTCCCGAGTCCCTGACCCGTGAGCGCGGCATCCTGGTGGATATGATGACCGACAGCCATGCCTGGCTGCACGGCAAGAAATTCGCCCTTTACGGCGATGCGGATTTCGTCATGGGCATGACCCGCTTCCTGCTGGAACTGGGCGCCGAGCCGACCACCATCCTCTGCCAGCACGCCAACAAGCGCTGGAAAAAGGCGATGGATACCATGCTCTCCGAGTCCCCTTACGGCCAGAACAGCGAAGTACTGGTAGGCAAGGACCTGTGGCACTTCCGTTCGCTGATGTTCACCAACAAGCCGGACTTCATGATCGGCAATAGCTACGGCAAGTTCATTCAACGTGACACGCTGAAGAAGGGCAAGGAGTTCGAGGTGCCGCTGATCCGTATCGGCTTCCCGATCTTCGACCGGCATCACATGCACCGCGACACCACCCTGGGTTACGAAGGCGCCATGTACATACTGAAGACCCTGGTCAATGCGGTACTGGAACGCCTCGACGAAGAGACCCGCGAGATGGGCGTAACGGACTACAACTACGACCTGGTCCGGTGATGTAGTGCGGAGTGCGGGGTGCGGAGTGCGTTTGTGCTTCGTGCCCCGGCTTCATCTCCACGTGTGGTAGTTCGAGTGGAGGTTTTGGGCCGGGGTCGATGGTTGATACCGGAATCCGTTGCTTGGAGGCTGTGCCGGGAAACGGCTCCGGCCCAACTTGTTGAGGAATATCTTATGCCTAACGTAATGATACGAGTGAAAGACAACGGCGCTCTCCTGTTCTATATCGCCAAGAAGGATATGGAAGAAGAGATCGCCGCGGTGGAGAAAGACAGCGATACCGAATGGGGCGGTGAAGTGGAACTGACCGACGGTTCCAAATACTACATCGATCCCATCAGCCCGCCGCCCGAGTTCCCCACCACCCTGCGTTTCCGGCGCGCGGAATGACACACAGGCGTCGCCTTACATTCATATAGAAGTAACAGGAGCCCGCTATGATCGCCACACCTATATCGGAAGAGATTGCACTGCGTATCGGTCTGGCGTCACGTGAGCTGCCGGATACGGATGCGGCCCGGCTGTTGCGCGTACTGGATGACGCCATCGGGCTGCCGCCGACCATCGATACCCTTGCCAGCCTCACCGTAAAGAATATGAAGCGGGCGGGAGACGGGGAGTTCGCGGATGTGGATACAGCCGCCATCAAATCGGCTCTGGCTCATCTCAAGGGTGAGATGGATCTGCAGAATGAACCCCTGCCGGAGGTGGAGTCTTACCGTGAAGGCGATATGCCGAACAGTCTGCGTATCGCCTGCGCCTCCAACAAGGGTGAGATGCTGGATGGTCACTTCGGTTCCTGCCAGCGTTTTCTGATTTATCAGGTTTCCAGGGATGAGAACCGTTTGATCGAGATACGGAGCGTCGATTCAGAACAGGAGGGCGACGACAAGAACGCCTATCGCGCATCCTTGATTAGCGATTGCCAGATCCTGTTTGTGGCCTCCATCGGCGGACCCGCCGCGGCCAAGGTGGTCAAGGTGGGGGTCCATCCGATCAAGAAACCGCAAGCGGTTTCCGCCCGGGAAGAGATCGCCAATCTGCAGGCCGTCATCGAAAAAGATGCGCCGCCCTGGCTGGCCAAGGTTATGGGGCACTCCGCGGAACAGCGTGTGCGTTTTGAAAGAGAAGAGGCCGAATAGGCCGGGAGAATAGCGACCATGAAAGTGGCTGTGGTGAGTGACGATTTTAAAACCCTGAGCGGTAAAGTCGGAAAGGCGCGGCGCTTTCTTATGTACGAAGCGGACCGCACTAGCCAGCCCGTACTGGAGAAGAGAATCGAACTGCCGGAACATATTCCGGCCTTCCACGATTTGCATGACGATAACGAAACCCTGCATCCCCTGGACGGAACGTTGCTGCTTACCGCCGAAGCGGGCGAAGGCTTTCGCGAACGCATGCAGCGGCGGGCCATTACGGTGGTGATCACCTCCGAGCGTGACCCGGAACAGGCGATCAAACTAATGCTGATGGGTACTCTGCCGGAACTGCCGCCCACCCCGCATCGGGATGGGGCCTGCTGCGAATAAGCCATGATTAGCCAAGAACAATTGAGCCGGATAGGTGAACTGGTCAAATCGCGGCCCGTCTCGGAACAGTCGTTGGAACTGCTGCGTGGGGACTTTCCCGATCTCCACTTTACCTACTGCATGGACGATGATGTGGTGGGTGCCCGCCCGGTCTTTGAAGACGCTGGCTTCAACCTCTATCTGGTGGACAGCAGCAGCCACTGTCTCTCTCTTACCCAGGATATGGAAACGGCGAGCGGTCTGGTGCTGGCGGAGATCGAAGCGGAATGAGTTCCGATCCGCATGACGCAACACCCGTTGCGGACTGCGATAACTGTCCCCATCAACAGGATCGCCTGCGGAAAGGGCGCTGCAACCCGGGCGATGTCTGTGTCCGGGTGAACAGCGGCAGGCAGATCGCCCGCTTCTTCACCGCCAACCCGGATCTCGCGGAACAGTACGCCGATGACCCCTTCTGGGAACGCCGCGCCATCGCGGCGCGCCACCTGCCGCAACACAAACTGCCGGGTTTGCTGGACGATCCCGACGAGGCGGTGCGCCGCGTGGTGGCCGGCCGAATCTCACCCGAGGGGCTTGTGGCCCTGATCAATGATCCGGACCGCGAGGTGCGAATCACCGTGGCCGACCGCCTGCCCGCGGAGCAACTGGAACAACTGGCCACGGACGAAGACTACCTGGTGCGTCAGTTCGTGGCCATGCGCCTCAAGCCGGGCCGCCTGTTCCGCATGATCGCCGACGCCGACCGGGCGGTGCGCAAGACCGTGGCCACCCGGCTGCCTGAAGAGAGCCTCGGTCTGATGATCGCCGACGGCGCCCCCGAAGTGCGGCAGGTGGTGGCGGAACGTATCGATCCTGAATACCTCGCCCCGCTGCTTCGAGACAACGACTGGCGCGTCCGCCTCGCCGCCTGTCAGCGCGCCCCCCGGTCCGAGCTGGAAATCCTGCTGGAGGACAGCGACCAGGATGTGCGCGCCTGCGCCAAAGAGCGGTTGGGCTAAGACTTTTTGCCACAGAGAGCACAGAGGTCACAGAGTTTTTTGATTGCTGTTGTCTGTGGCTTGGAGTCCGGTTCGCCCGCGGTTTGTAGGGTGGGGTCCTACCCCACCATGAATCGGCCGCTGGCGTAACGGTGGGGCAGGGCCCCACCCTACGTACTGTCTTTGAAATGTCCCCCTGTAGGAGCCGTGTTGGCATGCCCTTTGGGTACCCCGCGGCGATGCGTAGTTTGAAAAGCCACAGAGCACACAGAGATCACAGAGATAGATAAAAGTTAGCAACCCTCAGTGTACTCTGTGCCCTCTGTGGCAAACGTCTTTTTCTGCATCTCTGAGTACATACCGAACATAAAAAAAGCCCCCATGCGGGGGCTTTTTATCTGGGCTCCGAAAAATGGATCAGGCCATACCGAGGATATGGTAGCCCGAGTCCACATAGAGCACGTCGCCAGTGATGCCCGATGCGAGGTCGGAGCAGAGGAAGGCGGCGGCGTTGCCCACTTCGTCGATGGTGACGTTGCGGCGCAGGGGGGTCTTGCCCTCCGCCTCCTCCAGCATCCCCTTGAAACCGCTGATCCCGGACGCCGCCAGGGTGCGGATCGGTCCCGCCGATACGGCGTTGACGCGGATGCCTTCCGGACCCAGGGATTCGGCCAGGTAGCGCACCGTGGCCTCCAGGCTCGCCTTGGCTACGCCCATGACGTTGTAGTTGGGCACCGTGCGCACCGCGCCCAGGTAGGTCATGGTGACCAGGGAGCCGTTGCGTCCCTCCATCATCTTGCGGCCCGCCTTGGCCAGGGCGGCCAAGCTGTAGGCGCTGATGTCGTGGGAGACGGCGAACCCCTCGCGGGTGACGGCGTCGGCAAAGGTGCCTTCCAGCTGGTCGCGGGGGGCGAAGGCGATGGAGTGGACGATGCTGTCCAGCCCGTCCCAGTGTGTGCCCAGTTCGGCGAAGGCGTTCTCAATCTCTTCATCGCTGGAGACGTCCAGCGGCAGCACGATGTCGGACCCGCACTGGGCGGCGAACTCCTCGGCCCGTTTTTTCAGTTTTTCGCCCTGGTAGGAGAAGGCCAGTTGGGCGCCTTCGCGGTGCATGGCCTGGGCGACGCCCCAGGCGATGGAACGGTTACTGGCGACGCCGGTTACGAGAATGCGTTTGTCTTGTAGAAAACCCATGGAAAATCCTTGCAGCTCCTGATCTGGTTGATGGCTGACAACGGCGGGATGGAATGCGATCATGTCACCCCCGCTGCGCGGTGTGAAGCTACAGTACCGGAAAAGCGGGATCAGGAAAAGAACCGTGAATAACACATTGAAATACAACCGGATTTTCAAAGCCGCCGCCCATGGCGCAGTTCTGGGCATAGCCCTGTTGCTGGCCGCCTGCAACGAGGTTGCCTGGAACAATCCCTATCCGGCGGCCGACAGTGGAGGCAACGTCCTCTACAGTGCCTTCACCGAGCGGCCCAAGCACCTGGACCCGGCGCGCGCCTATAACGCCAATGAGTTTAGTTTTATCGCCCAGATCTATGAGCCGCCGCTGCAGTACCACTTTTTGAAACGCCCCTATGAGCTGATCCCGCTAACCAGCGACGGTATGCCAGAGGTCCGCTTCATCGGCAAAGAGGGCGAGACCCTGGACCCCGGCGCCGCGCCAGAGGCAGTGGCCTACAGCGAATACACCATCCGCATCCAGCCCGGAATTCGCTACCAGCCCCATCCCGCCTTTGCCCGGGACGAGGCGGGCGTCTATCGTTATCACGCCCTCAGCGAGGGGCAGTTGGAACTCCTGCACACCCTGGCGGATTTTGACCACACCGATAGCCGCGAGGCCACGGCGGCGGACTATGTCCACCAGATCAAGCGCCTCGCCTTTCCCCGTCTGCACTGTCCCATCGCCGGGGTGATCGGGGAGTACATCGTGGGGTTCCGGGAGCTGGAACAACAGCTCAACGCGGAAGAGCAGCGGCTGAAAAACGAGAGCGGCGAGGAGCGGCCCTATATGGACCTGCGCAACTTCTCCATGGAGGGGGTGGAGGTGCTCGATCGCTACAGCTTCCGCGTCCGGCTCAAGGGCAAGTACCCGCAGTTTCTGTACTGGATGGCCATGCCGTTCTTCGCCCCCATGCCGTGGGAGGCGGACCGTTTCTATGCCCAGGAGGGGCTGTGGAAGCGCAATATCAAGCTGCATTGGTATCCCGTGGGTACAGGCCCCTTCATGCTCACCGAGAACAACCCCAACCTGCGCATGGTGATGGAGCGTAATCCCAACTTCCACGGCGAGCGTTACCCCTCCGAAGGCGAGGAGGGAGACCGTGAACAGGGATTGCTAAAAGATGCCGGCCGTCCCATGCCGTTCATCGACAAGGCGGTCTACAGCCTGGAGAAGGAGAACATCCCCTACTGGAACAAATTCCTGCAGGGCTACTACGACGCCTCCGGCGTCAGCTCGGACAGTTTCGATCAGGCCATCAGTATCGGACAGCAGGGAGAGACGCAGGTAAGCGACGCCATGGCGGCCAAGGGGATCAAGCTGGTGACGGCGGTGGAGACCAGTATCTTCTATATGGGTTTTAACTGGCTCGACCCGGTGGTGGGGGGCGACTCCGAGCGGGCGCGTCTGTTGCGCCGCGCCATCTCCATCGCGGTGGATTTCGAGGAGTACATCTCCATCTTCAACAACGGCCGGGGCGTCCCGGCCCAGGGACCGATCCCGCCGGGCATCTTCGGTCAGAAAGAGGGGGACGTGAACGGCTACGTTTACGACCAGGCCGACGGAAAACCCCAACGCAAGTCCCTGCAAGAGGCGAGAGAGATCCTGGCCCGGGCCGGCTATCCAGGCGGCCGCGACAAAACCACGGGCAAGCCGCTGATCCTCTACTATGACACCATGATGACCGGCCCGGACGGCAAGGCCCAGCTCAACTGGTACCGTAAGCAGTTCAAGAAGCTGGGCATCGAACTGATGATCCGCGCCACCGACTACAACCGCTTCCAGGAGAAGATGCTCAAGGGCACCAGCCAGATCTTCTCCTGGGGCTGGAACGCCGACTACCCGGACCCGGAAAACTTTCTGTTCATGCTCTACGGCCCCAATGCCAAGGCGAACAAGAACGGTGAGAACGCGGCCAACTACGTCAACCCGGAGTTCGACGCCCTGTTCAAACAGATGAAGAACATGGACAACACCCCCGAGCGGCAGACGATCATCGACCGCATGGTGGAGATCCTGCGCCGCGACGCCCCCTGGGTGTGGGGCTTCTATCCCAAGGCGTTCTCCCTGCACCATAGCTGGTACCGCAACGTGAAACCCAACCTGATGGCGAACAACACCCTAAAGTACAAGAACATCGACCCGGAAGAGCGGGCGCGCCAGCGCACGGCATGGAATCCGCCCGTGCTGTGGCCGCTGTTTGCACTGCTGGTGCTGCTTTTGATTTCCGCCGTCCCGGCGGTGATCGGCTACCGCCGCCGCGAGAGGAGTACCGCCCGATGATGGCCTATATCCTTCGCCGCGTGCTGTATGCCATCCCGATCCTGATCGGGGTGAACATCATCACCTTCCTGCTCTTCTTCGTGGTCAACTCGCCCGACGACATGGCGCGCATGCAACTGGGCATGAAACGGGTAACGCCCGAGGCGATCGAAAAATGGAAAGAGGAGCGGGGCTACGACAAACCGCTGCTCTATGCCGCAAAGGCGGAGGGGATCGAAAAAATCACCGACACCATCTTCTTTGATAAATCCATCAAGCTGTTCCAATTCGAATTCGGCTCCTCCGACAGCGGGCGCGACATCGGCTACGACATCTCCCAGCGCATGTGGCCCAGCCTCGCCATCGCCGTGCCAGTGTTGCTGGTGGGGCTGCTGGTCACGATCAGCTGGGCGTTGCTGATCGCCTTTTTCCGCGCCACCTACATCGACTTCTGGAGCGTGGTGATCTGCGTGGTGATGATGTCTGTCTCCACGCTGTTCTACATCATCGGCGGCCAGTACCTGGTGGGTAAGATGCTGCACCTGGTGCCCATCTCCGGCTACGACGCCGGTATGAGCGCGGCCAAGTTCCTGATCCTGCCCGTGATCATCGGCATCATCGGCGGTATCGGAGGCGGCACCCGCTGGTACCGCACCCTGTTCCTGGAGGAGATCAATAAGGAGTATGTGCGCACCGCGCGGGCCAAGGGGCTGTCGGAACGGGTGGTGCTGTTCCGCCATGTGCTGAAAAACGCCATGATCCCCATCCTTACGGGCGTGGTGGTAGTGCTGCCCACACTCTTCATGGGCAGCCTCATCATCGAGTCCTTTTTCGGCATCCCCGGCCTTGGCAGTTACACCATCGACGCCATCAACCGCCAGGACTTCGCCATCGTGCGCTCCATGGTGTTTCTTGGATCGGTGCTCTATATCTTCGGCCTGCTGTTGACCGATATCTCCTACACCCTCGTCGATCCCCGCGTACGGCTTTCTTGAAATTCCGCTTATCTTTCCCCCTCTCCACTTAGAGGGAGAGGTTGGGGTGAGGGGGATGAAGAAATAGCCACAGAGCACACAGAGGTCACCGAGATCAAAAAGCGTCAGCAACCTCTGTGCACTCTGTGATCTCCGTGGCAAAAGAAACTAAACAAGGTGGGGCATGGCCCCACCCTACGGTTTGCCATCCATTTCCCCCTCTCCCCTTGAGGGAGAGGGCTGGGGTGAGGGGGATGAAGAATTAGCCACAGAGCACACAGAGGTCACCGAGATCAAAAAGCGTCAGCAACCTCTGTGTACTCTGTGATCTCTGTGGCAAAAAGAAATAGGCTGGTACGCTGTCCACCATCTCTACCCCCATCGACATTTGTCATTTACCCCGTCGGCGGCGGGAGGGGAAACTGTTTCCCACAAAGGAGTTATGATTAGAATATTAGCGGAACATTAAATATACTGACCATCCGATTTTCATTGCCCCGATAGTGTTCGGAGCGCCCTGACAGGAATCGTATATATGATGAAGTATATGGAGATGGTGCAGCGCTGCCTCGACGAAGGCGTAGCTGAACTGATGCCCTG
>JBNKPL010000087.1:0-9739 GCA_050295355.1 Sedimenticolaceae bacterium | reverse complement strand
TGCGCGTCTCGTTTTTGGGGCTATAGCTCAGCTGGGAGAGCGCTACACTGGCAGTGTAGAGGTCGGCGGTTCGATCCCGCCTAGCTCCACCAAAAACGTCCCGTTCATCTAGAGGCCTAGGATCCCAGCCTTTCACGCTGGTTACAGGGGTTCGACTCCCCTACGGGACGCCAACACTCAAAGGCCCCTGCTTGCAGGGGCCTTTTTCATTTGATAGCCTCTCTGCCCAATACCTAGACAAAAAACGCGGTTGTTGGGGATGCGGTAATGAAACTAAAAAGAAAAGCCCTCACCCGCGCCATATTGGCGGCCATCGCTGTACCCCATGCCGCCGCCGGCGAAGTCACCATCTACGGCCAGGCCCATGTGGCCAGCAGCCGTTACAGCAGCGATATTGCTATTCCGCAAACCGTGCCTGGATTTCTTCCCTGGCAGGTGCGTATGTTCTGCGGTTCCCCATGCATGAACCAGACCGGCGACGGGTGGGATCTCTCCAGCCACGCCAGCTATATCGGCTTCAAAGGCAGCGAAGACCTGGGCAACGGCCTGAAGGCCATCTGGCAGATGGAACTCCAGCTGAGCCTGACCGATGTGAACGGAACTTCAAACGACGGCGATCCGGGCACCACGGTCATGCGCAACAGCTTCGTCGGCCTGAGCAGCCCCTGGGGCACCCTGATGGCGGGGCGCCAGGATACCCCCCATAAGATCTCCACCGCCCGGCTGGACCTGTTTGATGACACGGTGGCCGATTACAACGCCAACGGCGCAGATGACCCGCTGAATGGCGCCGGTAATCTCTCCGCCTGGGCCCCGGGCTCCGGCCTGGTCAACGGCGGGGCAGGGATTTTTCTTAGCGGCCAGGGGCTCGGGTTCGTGGATATCCGCGCCGATAATGCCCTCAGTTACATCAGCCCGAGCTGGAACGGCCTGACCATCGCCGGGGCGATCATACAGCCCGGTCTCGATACTACCCTGACCGCCACGGATAGCGATGGCTTTGCCGAGGCCTACTCCATTGCCGCCATGTACGCCAACGGTCCTTTCTACGCATCGGTATCCCGCGAGCTGATCAAAGAGGAGTTTGTGGAGGAGCACATCGGCGCCCTGACCACGGATCTTCCCATTCTCGGCGACGATGAGCGGTGGCGTGTGGGGCTGGGCTACAGCGCCAACGGCATCCATGTGGGATTTGTATATGAGGACCAGGACCATCCCATCGCCGGAGTGGATGCGGAACGCTGGCAGGTGAGCGGTTCCTACAGCTTCGGTAACAACGTCATCAAGGCCATGGTAGGCGAGCAGGACGTGGACGTCTCCAACCGCGGGGAATTCTGGCTGGGTCCTGTAATCCAGGGTTCTTTGCCAGACGGCATCCCCATTACGGCCTATTCCGGCTATGATGTCACCCAATGGGCGGTGGGGTTTGAGCACAACTTCTCCCGGCGCACCCAGGCCTATATCGTCTATACCGAAGTGGATGTGGATCAGGGGCTGGTGGAATCTCCTTTACTACTGCTCTTTTTTCCCGGCGGAGTTCATGAGGCGGATTACAGCGCGCTCTCCATCGGCCTGAAGCACAGGTTCTAAATTCGTAAACCGAAATAGAGCTGACTATAATCTGGGTCCCCTTTACGGGGGCTTTTTTATGTCCGCTACTACTCGGAAGGCCTATGTCACTGCGCAAACTGTTCAATCGGCTCTTGGGACGGGGAGCTAATGAGGCTCCTGATGACGCCACTCTGGAGATCATGCGCGCCTACGGGGCGCTGATGCAGCAGCATGCCGCCGGGCAGGCGGGACTGGGAGACAGTGAAGAGCTGCCCTGTTCCAAAGAGGAGATCAAGGCCGCCATCATCGCCACCATGCAGTCCAGCGGCGACAAGGATACCCGGGAGATGCTGAAGGCTGGCTATGTCTATCTGGCCAACTGGCAGGAGGGGTTCAACAAGGCCGAGCAGGAGGGCGAACTGCCGAGTCTCGACGAGGAGAAAGATCCCCTCGAGATGGCGGAGCGGCTCCTTGAGGGGCGGCCCAGTTACGAGGGCTGGCAGGCCAAGGTGAAGGCGGAGCAGCAGGCGCTGCAACAGGAGTTGGAGCGGCTCGGACTCTGGTGACCCGCAAAATCTATAATCGGAATAGCCCCACGCTATATTAGCGGGAGGGTATATGCTAATATGCCGCATTTTATTCTGAACGCATTCATAACGGGGCCTCGAACAAAAATGACGCTTTTCGGAATTCCTCTCAAGCGGCTCATCGCGGCCGCCCTCTTCGCTCTTCTCGCCGTCTATCTGGCCTTTGTGGTCCCCAGTGTTGAAATCGCCTGGGTCAGCGCCATCCTGCTGCTAACCATTTTCCTGTTCGCCTTCGAGGTGGTGGATGTGGACGTGGCGGCCATATCGATCATGGTGTTGCTGGGTCTGACCACGCTGCTGGCCCCGATGATGGGTCTGGACAAAGGGCTGGTGCCCACCAGCGAACTGTTTAACGGTTTCGCCTCCAACGCGGTGGTCTCCATTATCGCGGTGATGATCATCGGGGCGGGGCTGGACAAGACCGGGATCATGGGCGAAGTGTCGGCCTTTATCCTGAAAGTGGGCGGGACCACGGAAAAACGCATTATCCCCATCATCTCGGGAACCGTGGGCATCATCTCCTCCTTTATGCAGAACGTGGGCGCCGCCGCCCTGTTCCTGCCGGTCGTCTCCCGCATCTCCGCCCGCACCAATCTGCCCATGTCCCGGCTGCTGATGCCCATGGGCTTTTGCGCCATCCTCGGCGGTACGGTCACCATGGTCGGCTCCAGTCCGCTGATTCTGCTGAATGACCTGATCCTCACCTCCAACAAGGCGCTGCCCGCCGAGCAGCATATGGAGACCTGGGGCCTGTTTTCCGTGACCCCGGTGGGCCTGACCCTGGTGACCGTGGGTATTCTCTATTTCGTCATCGCCGGCCGCTTCGTGTTGCCGGAAAGCAAGGGCGAGGAGGGTTCCAGCAAAAACACCAAGGAGTATCTGGATAAGGTCTACGGTGTTGGGTATGACCTGTACGAAGTGGTCATTCCAGCGGAAAGCCCGCTGGTGGGCAAAAGCCTTGAAGATATCGAGTCGGACCACGCCATCCGGGTAGTGGGTGTGGAGAAGGGCGACGGCCCCCGTTTTGGGGCCCAAGGCATCGACCGTGATGTGGGCATTCAGGCCGGTACCGTGCTGGGTCTGCTGGCCTCCGCCGATCTGTTTCCCTACTTTGCCAAGGCCACCCGGGTTGAGATCAAGGCGGACCTGGACAAGTTCTCCAACGCCCTGGTGCCCTCCAAGGCGGGTATCGCCGAGGTGGTTATCCCGCCCGGTTCCGACCTCATCGGCAAGACCGCCCGCGACGTATGGCTGCGCAAGACCACCGGTCTTTCCCTGCTGGCCATCAACCGCGCCGGCGAGACGGTGAGCCGTGAGGGTGGCGGCGTGCGCGACACCGCCTTCCAGTCCGGCGATGCGCTGGTGGTGCATACCACCTGGGCCGATCTCGCCCATCTGACCAAGAACCCCAATTTTGTGGTGCTCACCACCGAATTCCCCCATGAAGAGTTGCGTCCCAACAAGGTGGGCTGGGCGCTGGTGTTTTTCCTTATCGCCCTCTCCATGGTGCTGTTTACCGATCTGCGCCTCTCCGTGGCGCTGCTGACCGGCGCCCTGGGCATGATCCTCTCTGGCGTGCTGAGTATCGACGAGGCCTACCGTGCGGTGAGCTGGAAGACGGTGTTTCTGCTGGCGAGCCTGATCCCCCTGGGTCTTGCGGTGGAGACCAGCGGCACCGCCGCCTATATCGCCGACCAGACCCTGGCTATGCTGGGTGGCGTTCCGGGTTGGGTGCTGCAGGCGGCCATCGCCGTACTGGCCACCTTCTTTACCCTGGTGATGTCCAACGTGGGCGCCACGGTACTGCTGGTGCCCCTGGCGGTGAATATCGCCATCGGCGCGGGCGCCAATCCGGCGGTATATGCGCTGACCGTGGCCATCGCCACCTCCAACTCCTTCCTTATTCCCACCCATCAGGTGAATGCACTGATCATGGGGCCGGCCGGTTATCGCGTGGCCGACTTCATGCGCGCGGGCGGCATCATGACCATCCTGTTCCTGGTGGTCTCCCTGTCCATGCTGAACCTGATTTTTTAACGTGATTTCAGAACTGCTCCTCTACCCGGCAGGGTAGAGGAGATCGATTTTCAACTGCCGCAATTCAGATTGGCGGGAACCGCCACATCAATGAGACGCGGCGGGTCCATATCCATATCGGTCATGAGATCGATGTACGCCTGTTTCGATTTTACCTGCAGCCTTGGATTGAGCCGCTTCTCCTCGCCGATGCTGCTCACGGTCCGGCCGTTGTAGTCATGGGCCGGGTAGACCTGGGTGTGGTCCGGTAGGCGCAGGATTTTGTTGAACAGGCTGTCGTACTGGGCCGCCGGGTCGCCGTTCTGGAAATCGGTGCGTCCGGTGCCGCGGATCAGCAGGGTGTCGCCGGTAAACACCCGGTCATTCATGACGAAACTGTAGGAGTCATCGGTATGGCCCGGCGTATAGATGGCCCGTAACTCCAGACCGTCCGCTCGCAGGATGTCGTCCTCCTTGATACGCAGCGACACGCACTGCGCCCTGGTCTGTTCGCCCAGGGCGGTGGCACAGCCGGTGGACTCCCTCAGTAGCCCCAGGCCGGTGATGTGGTCCGCATGGACATGGGTGTCGATGGCCATCACCAGTTGCAGATCCAGCTCTTCAATGACCTGTAGGTAGTGCTCCACATTGTCCCGCACGGGATCGATCAGCAGCGCCTCGCCACCGGCTCGCTCGGCCAGCAGATAGCTGTAGGTGGATGAGACCGGGTCGAACAGTTGCCGGAATATCATGTGATTCTCCCGCCCCGGAAAAGCAGGGGGCAATTACCAAGCAAATAACTATGTATTTAACATGAGTGGCGGGAGGGGGCTTTTCAAGCAGTTGCAAAGTGTTATTTAGCACTTTTTCCCTCTCACTCAGGGAGAGGGTTAGGGTGAGGGGATCTGAAAGCTAAAGCGCTTAAAGCTGGATTTCGATCTCCAGGGTCGTATTGTCCCGCCACAGGGTGATGGTGGTCTTGTCGCCGATCTGGAAGTCATCCAGCCGGGCCCGCAGGTCTTGTATGCTGGAGATGGGCGTGCCGCCCAGCTTCAGGAGGATATCCCCCGGGATCACATTGCCCTGGTCGTCCACGCGAGTGCCCCGCAGGCCGGCCGCTTCCGCGCCGGAGCCCGGAACCACCCCCAGCAGCAGCACACCCTCCACGCCGATCTTCTCCAGCAGCACCCGGTTCATTTTTTCATTGGTCTCAATACCGAGGGTGGGGCGCACATAGCGTCCGCGGGCGATCAGTTCCGGCACCACGCGGTTGACCGTATCCACCGGCACCGCAAAACCGATTCCGGCATAGGCGCCCGAGGGGCTGTAGAGGGCGGTATTGATCCCGATCAGGCGTCCCGCGCTGTCCAGCAGCGGGCCGCCGGAGTTGCCGGGATTGATGGCGGCGTCGGTCTGGATCAGGTGGTCAATGGTGGTGTTTCCCTCGCCCGGCAGGCTGCGGTCCAGGGCGGAGACCACCCCGGTGGTCAGGGTGTGGTCCAGGCCGAAGGGATTGCCGATGGCGTACACCTTCTGTCCCACCCGCAGGTCGTCACTGGTGCCCACGGGCACCGGGGGCGGCCGGTCGATGGGAACCCGTATGCGCAGCACCGCCAGGTCGTGGTCCGGGCTGCTGCCCACCAGGGAGGCGCGGTAGGTCCGGCCGTCGCTCAACCGTATCTGCGCCTCGGAGGCGTCCGAGATCACATGATGGTTGGTGACGATGTGGCCCAGGCCGTCCCATACGAAACCGGAACCGGCGCCTTTGGGGATGCTCAGCACATTGCGCGTCCATGGGTTGAGCACCCGCTTCAGCGTCGTGATGTAGACCACCGAGGGACTGGACTGCTCGAAGATGTCGATGGTGGATTTCTCATCCGCCGCCAGTTCACCGCGCGCGGCCACCACGCGGGGCGCGGCGGTGAGGCCGATCAGGGTCTGTTCGATGAGTGGAAAGAAATAGAGCCCGCCGGCGAACAGCAGCAGCGCCAGGGAGAGGATGATGGCTTTTCGCACAAAAGGGTCGGCCATAGGATTCTGAATTCAAGACTGAAAGTACGGGTAGTGATCGCCCTTTAGCTTAAGTTCCGGCTGGGGGAGAGGCAAGGACAATTCCCTAGGGCCTGTTAACACTAATTAGATTGTCGGCGGTATTTCCTCATTGCCTGGGGTGCTACTCTTCCTCTAATATGCGCCTCCACTTATGAATACGCCGAGCCAATTTCTATCCCTGCCCAATGCGCCGCTGTCCGAAGCGGATGTGTTGCTGTTGCCCGTCCCCTACGAGCGGACGGTAACCTATAAACCCGGGACCGCAAACGGTCCGCAGGCCATACTGGCGGCCAGCGATCAACTGGAGTTTTACGAAGAGGATACCAGCTGGTGTCCCATGGAGTACATGAAACTGGCGGTGTTGCCGCCGGTGGAGGAGCGAGCAGGCGAGGACGAAGAGGCTTTCCATACCCGCCTGTCCGCTACGGTGGCCGAACTGCCCGCCGAGGCGTTCTGTATCGCCCTGGGAGGCGAACACTCCATCACGCCCGCCATGGTTGCCGCACGCATGCCCGGGGGCGGCACGGTGGTGCAGATCGACGCTCATGCGGATCTGCGCCCCTCCTATCACGGTTCTATCTATAACCACGCCTGTCCCATGTACCGCCTGCGGGAGCAGGGCTACCAACTGATCCAGATCGGCATCCGTTCCCTGCATGCGGAAGAGGCCGCCGCCATGGATGCGGACGAGGGAATCCGGGTATGGTTCGATCGGGCGTTGCAGCGTCTGGGGGAGTGGCAGGGGCTGTTGCGGCAGTTGGCTTCGCTGCAAGGTCCGGTATGGTTGACCATCGACATGGACGGCTTCGATCCCATGCTGGTGAGCGGGGTGGGCACACCGCAGCCCGGCGGCCTCTCCTGGCATCAGGGATTGGATATTATCGAAACCCTGATGCGGAACAGCGCCATTGATCTGCGTGGTATGGATATCGTGGAACTGGTCCCGGAGCCGTCCCGGGTATCCGATATGATGGCGGCGAAACTGGTTCAGAAGTGCATCTCCCATTGGGGCAAGGCGCGGGAATATGAGCTGCGCGAACCCCGTGGTTCCCAAATCGGAGTAGACGATGAGTAACGGCAAATGGGATTACCAGGATGCAGCCAACCTCTATCAGGTGGAGGGCTGGGGCGGCGGTTTCTTTGCCGTTAACCCGAAGGGAAACGTGGAAGCCATCACCGATGGTGAGCATCGGATCGACCTGAAAAACCTGTGTGACGAGTTGGCCGTGCAAGGCCTCAATCCGCCGCTGCTGCTGCGCTTCTCCGACATGCTGCGGCGGCGCATGGAGCAGTTGCAGAAGCGCTTCTCCATCGCCCGCGAAGAGGCGGACTATACGGGCCGCTATTATGGCGTCTATCCCATCAAGGTGAACCAGCAGTGCCAGGTGGTGGAGGAGATCGTGGAGTTCGGCGCCGAATACCACTGGGGCCTGGAGGCGGGCTCCAAGCCGGAACTGCACGCCACCCTCGCCATGCTGGAGGATGTGGAAGGACTGATCGTCTGCAACGGCTACAAAGACCGGGAGTTCATCGAACTGGCGCTGATGGGCCTGAAGATGGGCAAACGGGTGTTCATCGTGGTGGAGAAGCCCAACGAACTGGATCTGATCCTGGAGGGCGCCAGCCGGTTGCAGGTACAGCCCCTCATCGGCCTGCGCTGCCGCCTGGCGGCCACCAGCAAAGGGATTTGGGACGACTCGGGCGGTGACATGTCCAAGTTCGGACTCTCCGCCTCGGAACTGCTGGAGGCCATCAACAAGCTCAAACAGGCCGAATTGCTGGACTCGCTGCAGTTGCTGCACTTCCATATCGGCAGCCAGGTGCCGGAGATCCGGCGCATCAAAGAGGCGATGCGGGAGGCGGCGCGCTTTTTCGTGGAGGCGCGGCGGCTGGGCGCCCCCATTCAGTTCATGGACGTGGGCGGCGGCCTGGGCGTCAACTACGACGGCAGTATCTCCAGCAACCTTTCCTCCGTGGACTACAGCCTGCAGGAGTACGCCAACGATATCGTCTGGACCATGAAGACGGTATGTGATGAAGAGGCCTTGGAGCACCCCCATATTATTTCCGAGTCCGGGCGGGCGCTGGTGGCGCATCACGCGGTGCTGGTGGTGGACGTGCTTGGCGTTAAACGGCGCAACGGAGAATCGTCCCCCGAAGAACCCGATCAGGACAGCCCAACGCAACTGCGCCAGTTATGGGAGAGCTTCCGGGAGCGCGACAATATCCCGCCCCGCGAACTGCTGCATGACGCCATCGCATACCGCGAGGATATCACCAAGCTGTTCAGCCTGGGCCATGCGGGTCTCGCCCACCGCGCGCAGATGGACGACATCTACTGGCGACTGATCGCCTACGTCCGGCAGCTTCTTGATGAAGAGGAGATCGCCCAGCTGATGCCGGAACTGGACGTCCAGGCGGCGGACCGTTACTTCTGCAACTTCTCCGTATTCCAGTCGCTGCCCGACTCCTGGGCCATCCAGCAGGTGTTTCCTGTGATGCCCATCCATCGCCTGAATGAAGAGCCCACCGAACAGGGAATCCTGGTGGACATCACCTGCGACTCCGACGGCAAAATCCAGAAGTTCCCGCTGGAGGACGGTATCTCCCAGACCCTGCCCCTGCATCGGGAGCGCAAGGGAGAGCCCTATCTGCTGGGGTTCTTTCTGGCCGGCGCCTACCAGGAGATCCTGGGTGACCTGCACAACCTGTTCGGCGATACCCATGCGGTGCATATCCGCATGGACGGCGACGGCTATGAACTGGAACAGGTAGTGGAAGGGGAGTCGGTGGCCGAGGTGCTGGACTATGTGCAGTTCCACGAAACGGTGCTGATCGACCGGATGCGGCGGCAGGTACAGGCGGCGCGCAGCGAAGGGCGGCTCAGCGCCCGCGAGGCCAACGCCTTTCTGCGTTTCTACCAGCAGGGGTTAAAGGGATACACCTACCTGGAAGAGGACGCGCCGCAGCTGCTGACGAACTGAATATTTCTACATGGTGCACTGCTCTTTCGCCCTCGGGAGAGGGCTACATGTGGGCGGATTTGCAGGGCGGGGTCCTACCCCGCCGGAACACCGCGGTGCGTCAAGACGGCGGGATAGGATTCCGCCCTACGGGTTGTGTTTGTATAGACGCACTGTTGGCATGTTCAAGACAACCGTCTTTCGTAATCCTCGTATCCGAATCGGCGCACCACCTCCAAAGAACCATCCTCATGCAGGATGGCGATGGTCGGATGGGCCACGCCGTTGAACATGGTGGTCTTGACCATGGTGTAGTGGATCATGTCCTCGAAGATCACCTGGTCGCCCACCTTTAATTCGCGGTCGAAGCTGTAGTCTCCGATCACATCGCCCGCCAGGCAGGTCATGCCGCCGAGCCGGTAGAGGAAAGGCTTTTCACCCGCTTCTCCCGCATCCCGCACCCGGGGACGGTAGGGCATCTCCAGCACATCGGGCATGTGGGCGGTGGCGGAGGTGTCGAGCAGGGCGATCTCCACACCGCCGCGATGCATCAGATCCATCACCGTGGAG
>JBNKPL010000086.1:0-9844 GCA_050295355.1 Sedimenticolaceae bacterium | reverse complement strand
TGCTCGGCCTGTTGCTGATCGTGCTCTTTCCGTCCCTGGTGACCTGGCTGCCCGCGCAGGCCTACGGGCCATAAGGGTTCTCAAGCGGGATAGAGCTAGGGCCTGTTAACACTAATCGGATTAGTGTTAACAGGCCCTAGGCCGCCTTAGTCGGAGAAGAAGCGGCCAAGAAAAGACTTCTTGCTTTTGGTTTCGCTCTTTTTTGCCTCCAGAATCTTCTTGTAATCGTGTTTTTTCGGTGGCGAGGTGAAACTCTTCATACACTGGTCGCAGATTTCATAATAGAGTTCGCGCGACTCATTGATCAGGATATCGCGGTCCTTGACGAAGTAGTCGGTAGCGGTTTTGGCGAAGGCGTCGGCAATGGTCTGGAAGCCCTTGAAGGTATCCGCCACCACGAACTGGATCGGCTGGTTATCCAGGAAGCCGAGATCCTCAATCATCTCCTGGATCGATTTGACCTCCCGTTTACCGCCGCCCCAGAGATTCATCAGTTTTGACTTCAAGGCATCGTTGAAGCGCTTGAAGTGGGCGGTTTTCTCCTCATCGGACGGACCGATGGCGCGGTCGATATTGGTCTTCAGGGTGGCGATGTTGTGAATCAGGTGATAGGTACTGAGATCGGAGATCATCGCCCGCATGATGGAGAAGTTTACCGGCTCCCGGGCGTAGCGCAGGAATTCGTTATTGGAGAACAGGATTGAGTAGATGCGGATCCAGTCGGTTATCTGGCTGGCGCTGATGGCGGTGGAGATGCCGATGGCGGAACGCTCCAGCTCCATGAAGGGGCGGGCGGCGGCGGCCTGTTCCAGGGCGGGGGCGATCTGAAAGATCTCGCTGAGCCCCACCAGCTTCTCCTGCGCGATGGTCAGCTTCTCCACATCCGCCTTTTCCGCATATTCGGGATTGGCCGCCGTCTGTTTTAAATACTCGCGGGTGTAGGCCAGTTCGTTCTGGATCATGCCGTGGCGAAGCTTCATCTGATGCTCCGCTTCGTTGTACTCATCCACAAAGGCCTGCGCCAGTTGTTTCAGCAGCGCCTCCTGGTCGTTGTTGACATCCACCAGCAGGTTTTCCAGGATGCCACGCGTCTTTGGATCCATCTCCTTCTGGCTGCGATAGGCCCAGATCTTTGAAATCACATCACGGAATTTATTCAGCTCCAGATCCGGGAAGGCTGCGGGCTTGTCCACCTCCTGCAGCAGGCGGTCCACCGCCAGCCGAAGTTTCAACTGTTCCAGAATATCCGGTTCCAGGCCGTCGTTGACATAGTCCTTGAACAGGGCAAGGGTGCCCAGTTTGAATGAGCTGTCCTTGTCGCTCCGTTCCTCGGATTGTCCCACCGTTCCCTTGAGCTCATAAATGGGCATCAGGTACGGCTTGATGGATACATATTTGTAGCTGGCCTTCAGCCTGGCGTGCAGCTGATTCAGAAGCCTGGACAGGGTAACCACATGCCGGATCGGAAAATTGCTGGCCTGTTGCAGCGCATCAATGATGGCGCGCCGTCCGCGCTCCACCCGGATCAGCTCATTTTTGTAGCGGTTGACCAGGCTTTCCGACAGATGCACGAACTCTTCCCGCTCATCGTTGAAGCGGACCTTGGACAGGAACTCGGTGGGCATCTTGGTCTGTTCGTAGATGTCGGCCACTTCGTCGTTCAGCGCTTTGCGTAACTCCGCGGTGATTTCGTAATAGGTGGGTTCAATGGTGGTGGTTTCCGCTATGGATTTCTCAATATCCTTGATGGCGTCCTGCAACAGGATTTCGGCCACCTCGGTGGTCTTGGGAACGCCCGGCGCAATCCGGCCTTCCTTGATCCACTCCCGGAGCAGCATGGTGAACTGGTCGTTCTCGATTACTCCGTTCACCAGCCGGATAACGGTGTTGGCGTTGCGTTGCCCGTAGGCCTTGACCAGTAGTTCTTTGTAACGGGATGTATCCATTAGCGAGTCTTTGTTGGGTTCTGCCTATTCGTAGCGGTAACCGTGACCGTGGACGGTTTGTACTATTGTAGGTGATTTTGGGTCCGCTTCGATACGTTTTCGTAACTGTGATATGTGCTGGTCCAGGCTGCGGCTGCTGGGAAGATAGCGTTGTCCCCAGCAGCTATCGAACAGTTGGTCGCGGTCCACCACCTTGCCCCGGTTTGCGTATAAGGTACGCAAGATGCAGATATCCCGCAAACTGAGGTCAATGGTCTGATCCCCCCGGCGGGCGCGCAGTTCCGTGGGTACAATCTCCAAACCGCCCATCTGGAAGGGCGCGTCCCGTTCCGGGTTTTCCCGGCTCACCATATAGCGCCGGGTGACGGCGCGGATGCGGGCCACCACCTCGCGCACGCCGAAGGGTTTCATAATGAAGTCGTCCGCGCCCAGTTCCAGGCCGATGACGCGGTCGATCTCTTCCGATTTGGCGCTGATGAAGATGATGGGCAGGGCCGGGTCCGTCTTGCGCAGCTCACGGCACACGTCATAGCCGCTCATTCCCGGCATCATGATGTCCAGACAGACGAAATCGGGCTGCTCCTGGCGGTACAGCCGCAACGCCTCTTCGCCATCGGCGGCGGCGACGGGCAGGTAGCCCTCACGGGCCAGGATCTCCATCAGTCCGTCCCGCGTCAGGCGGTCGTCTTCGGCAATCAGCACTTTCATGCCTGTACTCCGGGCAGGCGTAGCCGGAAACAGGCGCCGCGTTCACTGGGTTCCAGGGTCAGATCCCCCCCGTGCAGAAGTGCCAGATCCCGGGAGATGGAGAGGCCGATGCCGGTCCCGCTCACCCCCTCGGTGAGGTCGCTGCGGACGCGGTAAAAGGGCTTGAACACCCGTTGCCGCTGGGACGGGGCGATTCCGGGGCCGTGGTCGCACACCTCCAGCAGAAAGTGGTCGCCCTCCTGACGGGTGGTCACCAGCAGGTAGCCCCCCGCGGCGGCATATTTTTCCACGTTGTTGAGCAGATTGGCGATGATCTGGGTCACCGCATCGGGATCGAAGGGGAAGGGGGTAGGGGCGTTCAGGTCGGTCTCCACCCGGATGCCCTGCTGTTCCAGGTTGGGCAGGAAGGGGTTCAGCACCTCCTCCACGCAGCGGTCGAGCACCGCGCTCACGGGCCGCAGGGTGAGGGCCTTGCGCTGGCCGCGGGCGAAGCCGAGCACATTGCCGATCAGGCGCGACAGTCTTTGGGTCTCATCCACGATCACCTTCAGGCGGCCATGGGAGGCGTGGTCCTCCTCCATGTCCTGTTGCAGCAGTTCCGCATACATGCGGATGTTGGTGAGCGGCGTCTTGAGCTCATGGGAGACCTGGTTGACGAAATTGACCCGCTGACCCGCCTCGCGCATGGCGCGGGTCAGCTCCCGGTAGATGTAGGTGAGGATCAGCAACACCACCAGGATCACTACCGTCAGCCCCAGGATGATCTGAAAACGGGCGCTTTCACCCGAGGGGATCGTATCCGCGGGTCCGAAATAGGCCAGCCGCCAGCTCTCCAGCGGCGGTTGCAGGGGCCGTTCCGCCAGGGGGACTGCGTTCCCCGCGGGCTCGAAGCCGCCCCACTGGTAGAGGATGCGGTCGCGGGCGTCCAGCAGGCGGATCCGGCTCTCTCCGTTTCCCGTGTTATCGGGCAGCAGGGCGATGAGGTCGGAGAGCAGGGTCAGACGGTCCAGTTCGGCCCCGGCGATGGAGCCGTCCGGCAACTGCTGCCAGAACAGCAGGTTGAGGCCGTTGCCCCAGTGCCAGCTGAACCAGCCGTGGCTGGCGGGTTCCGGGGCAGGGGAGTGGGAGAAGGAGTCCAGGGAAGACGCAAGTTTGGGGCTCGGGGCGGCTTCGGTTTCCGGCGCCGGCTGGCGGAACAGCGCCTGCTCCGCCCAGATGGCGTGGGTGCGTTCCACGAATGCCGCCTCGCGCCGGCTCAAGGCGCCCTGGGGATCGGGGAAACGCAGCCGGTCGTCCGCCCCCAGCAGAAAGAACTGCTCCACCTCGGGCCGCTGCCATCCCAGGGTCCGCAGGGCCGGGGCGCCCAGGGCGGCGAACCCGGCGGTGTCGGCCAGCAGGGTTCGCTTGCGTTCCTCTACCATCTTCTCCAGCGGCCTGGCGATCTCCTGCAGGCGCTGTTGCAGCAGTTGTTCAAAGCGCATGCGGGTCTGCTGCTGCTCCTCCGCGGCCATGCGCATACCGAGCCAGCCGGTGATCCCCAGGGGGATCAGCACAACGAGCAGGAGCAGGGCCGGTAACTTGGTACGCATATGTTAGAAACTGGTATCAGGGGCACATCCTATTGTGCCCCATGATACCCCTGAATACAGCGCCCTTTATTTATAGGACTGCTGGCTCTTGATGGAGTACTGGTCCGCCCGCACCGCCTTGCGCTTCTCTTTCCAGACCGTGGATTCAGCCGGGGCGGCTGCCGCCTCTTCCGCCTCGCGGCTCATCGCGCTCTGTTCCAGCAGCTTTTCCGAACCCAGCTTGTCCGCCTCCTGTTCCAGGTATTCGGCCTTGCGGCGGAAGACGGAGATGGCCCCTTCCACATCGCCCTTTTCCTTGAGTTCCAGCGCCTCGTCGTCCATTTGGGCGCCGATCTGTTCACTTGCGGAGACCAGCACCTTCTTGTTCAGGGAACGCTCGGTCTCGGTGGCGGAGGCGGAGTAGCGCGCCTGGGCCTGGCCCGCGAGCTTGTCGCGCCGTTTGGCCAGCAGGTCGTTGTAGCTGACCTCCACCGAGGCTAGATCAAGAGACTCACCCGAGCGGCCTTCCGGGGTCTCGATCTCCAGCAGCAGGTACTTCTCCTGATCGGCATAGAGCTGATTGAGACGCGCCTCCACCCGGTTGCCGCGGATCTCGGCGTCCCGGCCCAGCATGCGCAGCGGACGCACGCCCTCGCCGCAGTTGATGATGATGATTACATCCTGGGCGATGACCGAGACCAGTTCGCCGAACTCATTGCGGAACACCGCGGCCAGATCGGAGGGGGTTTCGGCGAACACATGGTTGCCGTCACTGGCCCCCGCCAGCCGCACCATCAGGTCTTCGTTATAGCCCAGGCCGAGGCCGATGGTGGTCACCGAGATACCCTGGCCGCCCAGCCTGCGGCCCAGCCGCCCCAGTTCGCTCGGGGTGCTGGGACCCACGTTGGCCAGTCCGTCCGACAACAGGATGATGCGGTTCACCCGGTTTTCTTCCACATATTTGCGCAGTTCCGCCGCGCCCTTGCTGACCCCGGCGAAGAGCGCGGTGTTGCCTCCCGCCTCAATGCCCCGGATGGCCCGTTTCACGCGGTTCTTGTCGTGCAGGGCGGTGGCGGGCACCAGCACCCGCACCGTATGGTCATAGGCCACCACCGACAGGGTGTCGTCGGAGCGCAGATACTCCAGCGCCATGATGGCGGCCTCTTTGGCCTGACGGAGCTTTTCCCCCTGCATGGAGCCGGAACGGTCCAGCACCAGGGCCACGTTGATGGGCGGCCGCGCCTCACGGCTGGGCAGGGGCAGGCCCTCCAGACCGATACGGATATAGCTGGTGTGTTTGGTGTTGGCGGGCAGCAGGTCCTGGCCCAGCTCCAGGTTGAGCTGTACGGGTTTTGCCTGGACGCCCAGGGCGAACAGCAGGGCGAGCGCCCCCGCAAGCCACTTTGCCCAGGCAGAAAAGTTTGTTCCGTTTTTGTTCATTGATGTTCTCCGCAGTATGAGACTGAATCCGGTTTATTCAGTTTCAACTTTAGTGATCTCCGCCTGGAGTTTGGTCAGGTCGCTGCAAGGATTATGTAAGAATTTTGTAAGTCGTGCCCAACACCGTTACCTACCGATGCCGGTCTATACTCAGATAGGAGAATTACATAACAACGGTATGGCGATGGATATTACCTTTTATGGCGCGGCGGGCGAGGTCACCGGCTCCTGTTATCTGATACGGGCGGGCGGCAAGCAGCTATTGCTCGACTGCGGACTGATCCAGGGACCGGAGAAAGAGGAGGCCCGCAACCGGCAACCGTTTCCCTTCGATCCCAAGCAAATCGATGCGGTGGTGTTGAGCCACGCCCATATCGATCACAGCGGACGCATCCCGCAACTGGTGAAGGCCGGTTACAACGGCCATATCTATACCCAGCGCGCGTGCCGCGACCTCTGCCGCATCATGCTGCGGGACTCCGCCTTTCTGAGCGAGAAGGACGCGGAGTGGGCCAACCGTAAACGGCTGCGCAAGGGGCTGCCCCGGGTGGAGCCGCTGTATACGGTCAAGGAGGCGCAGGAGGCCATGCGCCGCTTTCGGGTGGTGGATTACGACCAGGAGCAGGAGATCCTGCCCGGTATCCGCGTCCGGCTGCGGGACGCCGGACATATCCTCGGTTCCTCCATCGTGGAGCTATGGCTGGAGGAGGGCGGCCAGCGGCGCAAGCTGGTGTTCAGCGGCGACCTGGGGCACACGGGCGCGCCCATCCTGCGTGATCCTACCTTCATCGACTCCGCCGACCGGGTCATTATGGAGAGCACCTACGGCGACCGGCTGCACCGCTCCTGGGATGAGACCTGGGCGGAGATGCACGACGTGATGCAGGAAGCACGCAATGGCAGCGGCAACATCCTCATCCCCGCCTTCGCGGTGGGCCGCAGCCAGGAACTGCTCTACCTGTTCGCCAAACATTTCGATGCGTGGGGCCTGGGGCGCTGGCAGATCTTCCTCGACAGCCCCATGGCCATCGAGGCCACGGAAGTCTACGCCCGGCACAGTGAACTCTACGACCAGGACGCCACCCACCTGTTTAAACACAACCAGCAGCGGGCGCTGCTGCCCAACTTTCATTTCAGCCGCACCGCCAACCAGTCCATGGGGCTGAATCGAATCCGCAGCGGTGCGATCATCATCGCCGGCAGCGGCATGTGCACGGGCGGGCGGATTCGGCATCACCTGAAGCACAACATCTGGCGCTCGGACTGCAACTTGATCATCGCCGGCTATCAGGCGAACGGTACCCTGGGCCGCGCCCTGGTGGATGGCGCGAAGCGCATTCGCCTCTGGGGCGAGACCATCCGGGTGGCGGCCAAGGTGCATACGGTGGGCGGCCTGTCCGCCCATGCGGATCAGCAGGGGTTGATCGATTGGTACCAGGGTTTCAGTAATCGGCCGCCCGTGGTGCTGGTGCATGGCGAGCCGGAACCCCAGACCATTTTGGCGGGACGGCTGGAACGGGAGACCGGGGCGAAGGTCCTGAAGGCGGAGCCGCAACTGCGGCTGGAGTTGTAAACGGAAATGGATTCACCGCTTCTATGACGCTCCACAACATAGACTATTACGAGATCCTGGGCGTACCCAGAGACGCGGACGCCAAGACCATCAAGAACGCCTTCCGCAAACTGGCGATGAAATATCATCCAGACCGCAACAAGGAGCCGGATGCGGAGGAGCGGTTCAAGGAGATCGCCGAGGCCTACGCGGTGCTGTCGGACCCCAAGAAGCGCGCACAGTATGATTCCATGGGCCATGCGGGGGTGGCCGGGTTCTCACAAGAAGACCTGTTCGGCGGCATCAACTTTGAGGACATCTTCGGCGGACAGGATTTCGGATTCGACTTCGGTTTCGGCGGCGGGGCCAATTCCCTGTTCGACCGCATGTTTGGCCGCGCCCGGGAGACGGGGCCCAGTAGGGGCGCCAACCTGGAGGCCCGGCTGGAGGTGTCCCTGGAGACGGTGCTGAACGGGGGCGAAGAGATCCTGCGCCTGCAACGGCCGGTCCCGTGCGAACGCTGCCGGGGCAGCGGCGCGGAGCCCGGTTCCAAACCCAGGCCCTGTTCCCAATGCGGCGGTACCGGGCGCAAGGTGATGAGCAGCCGCCGGGGCGGGGTCTCATTCCAGCAGATGACCACCTGTCCCGTGTGCCGGGGCGAAGGGCAGTTTTACGATCAGCCGTGCAAGGCGTGCGGCGGCCGTGGCGAGACCGGGCGGGAAGAGAAGCTGAAGCTGAAGATCCCCCGCGGCGTGGAGGAGGGGATGACCCTGCGCGTCAGCGGCCACGGCATGCCGAGCCGGGAGGCGGGCGGCAAGCCGGGGGATCTCTATGTAATCATCCACAGCCGCAAGGACCCCCGCTTCGAGCGCAAGGGCTGCGATCTGTGGCGCAGCGAGACCGTGAATATCGCCGATGCGGTGCTCGGGGCCAGCATCCAGGTGCCCACCCTGGGGAAACCCGTCACGGTGAAGGTGCCCCCCGGCACCCAACCGGACGAGGTGCTGCGGCTGCTGGGCAAGGGTCTGCCGGAACTGGACAGTGGCCGGCTGGGCAACCTCTATGTGCGCATCAAGGTGCGGATTCCCGAGCGGCTGGGGGAAGAGGAAAAAAGGCTGTTCCAGCGCCTGCGGGAATTAGGAAAGAAATAGGGTCCCGGAAGGCAAGCGGCCGGTCGAACTCCACGCCCTTTTTTGCTACCGTTAAGCACTCTGCTGGCTTCTAACTACGTCCTTTTTTCTTAGGGAGAAGGACCGACTCCATCCCTGGAGTCGTCTCCCTGGGGGAGAGGGGGGAAGATGGAGCCGCAGTGATCGTATATTCCACCGCGCTCACCCGGGCCGTTAAGCAAGAACAACACAAGGTGTCATCATGACGGAACTGCTTCAGGAAACCTATTACGGCAACACCCTGCTGGATTGGCTGATCTCATTCGGCATCATTCTTCTCTCCGTACTGCTGGCCAAGGTGGTGTTCTGGATCTTCTCCCGGATCATTCGCGCCTTTACCAGCCGCACCAAGGGCAGGCTCGACGACATCATCGTGGATATGGTGGAGCGGCCGGTGGTGTTCCTCATTGTAGTGAGCGGCATCTGGTTCGGTTTGCGCATGCTGGTTCTGCCCGAGGCGCTGGTTGCGGTAATCGGCAACGCCTACCAGATCATCTTCGCCCTGCTGGCGGGCTGGGTGCTCAGCCGCCTGTTCGACGCCGTTTACCAGGAGTTCCTGCTGCCGCTGACGGAAAAGACCGAAAACGACCTGGACGACCAGTTGATGCCGGTCCTGCGCAAAGGGGTCAAGATGATCATCTGGGCCATGGCGGTCATCATCGGTCTCAACAACGCGGGCTACGATGTGGGCGCCATGATCGCCGGTCTCGGTATCGGCGGCTTGGCCCTGGCCATGGCCGCCAAGGACACCGTCTCCAATATCTTCGGCGGCTTCACCATCTTTACCGACCAGCCCTTCCGCCTCGGCGACCGCATCGTGGTGGCCGGGTATGACGGCACCGTGGAAGAGGTGGGTGTGCGCAGCACCCGGATTCGGACGCTGGACGGGCGTCAGGTCACCATCCCCAACGCCAAGTTCGCCGATGCCCCCGTGGAAAACATCAGCCGCGAGCCCTCGCGCAAGATCGTGCTTAACCTCGGCCTGACCTACGACACCAAGCCGGAACAGATGCAGCAGGCCATGGACCTGCTGAAAGCGATCAGCGACGCCAGCGAATCCACCGAGGAGAAGACCGTCATCGCCTTCAACGGCTTCGGTGATTTCGCCCTCAATATCATGTTTATCTACTACATCCGTCCGGGCGCGGATATCGCCGGCACCCAGACCGAGATCAACATGGCGATCCTGACCCAGTTTAACGACAACGGCCTGGAGTTCGCGTTTCCCACCCAGACCCTCTACAACATTCAGAGTAATCCGTCATGAGCACAGATATCCTGATCGGCGGCAACGGCGCTACGCAGGTATCGCTGCCCGCGCGCACCGCCAACCGCCACGGCATGATCGCCGGGGCCACTGGTACAGGCAAGACCGTTACATTGCAGGTGCTGGCCGAAGGGTTCTCTCGTATCGGGGTGCCCGTGTTTCTGGCGGATGTGAAAGGGGACCTCTCCGGGTTG
>JBNKPL010000085.1:4388-9969 GCA_050295355.1 Sedimenticolaceae bacterium | reverse complement strand
TTGATGACAGCCTGAAAACCCGCCTCATCAATTGCAATAACCGACTGGGCAGGGGGTGAATCCGCCGGCGCTTGCATCACCCGGCGCAGCACCGTCTTCACCCGCGCCACCACTTCGCGGGGGCTGTAGGGTTTGCAGACATAGTCATCCGCCCCCAACTCCAGTCCCAACAAACGATCAATCTCCTCCACCCGGGCGGTAGTCATAATGATGGGCACGCTGGAGAAAGCACGCACCTCCTTGCAGATATCCATACCGTCCTTTCCGGGAAGCATCAGATCCAGCAGGATCATGTCAGGCGCATGTTCTCGCACCCACTCCACCACCCCGGCGCCCTGATAGAAGGTGTGGGTGCGATAACCGGCATCGATGAGATAATCGCGTAGCAGATCCGCGATGCCCGCTTCATCCTCGACGATCAGTACCTGTGGTGACGCGCTCATGGTCTAAGCCTCAACTGGAAGATTCACTATAACCCTCAATCCACCAAGGGGTGAAGGCTCGGCGCGGATCTCCCCCTGGTGGGCGTCCACGATATTCCGGCAGATGGACAGCCCCAGCCCGGCGCCGCCAAGGCTACGGCTGCGCGAACCCTCGGTGCGGTAAAAGCGATCAAACAGACGCGGCAGCGTATCCTTATCCACCCCCGGCGCACTGTCTTCCACCATGAAATAGACCCGCCCTTTGGCCTTCCAGGCGGAAAGCCGGATCTCGCCCCCCGGATCCGTATAACGGCGGCTGTTTTTCAGCAGATTATCCACTACCTGCCGCAAGCGCCTGGGATCGCCTATTACGCTCAACTGCTCGGCTATATTCAGCTGCAGGTGCAAATTACTCTGATTAATACGGTGTTCCGCGGCTTCCGCGGATTGCAGCAAAATGTCCCCCAGGTCAACCAGCGTCTTATGGTAGTTCAAGGCGCCGGCATCGGTCAGTGCCAGATCATAGAGATCATCCACCAGCCGGTTGAGTTGCATGATGGAGTCATGCAGCCGGCTCAGTTCGCGCTCATCAAGGGGGCGGATGCCATCCTGCATCGCCTCAATCTCTCCCCGCAACAGAGACAGTGGTGTGCGCAATTCATGAGAAATGTCCGCCATGCCCTGGCGGCGCAAAAGTTCGTTGCGCTGTAACGCCTCGGCCAGGGCGTTGAAGTCCTGCGCCAGCTGTCCCAGTTCATCCTGGCTACGTGGTGGCAATCGCATATCGAACCGCCCCATGGCCAGGGCGCGCGCCCCTTGCGCCACATCCTTAACCGGCTTCAGCAGATGACGACCAAGGGGAACTCCGATCAACAGCGCCAGCAACAGGGCTCCCGCCGCAATCGGATAGATGGCGTTGAGCTGATCGTCGCGGAAACTTCGTTCCAGGCCTGTGGTAGGTAACGGCTGGGGCGAAAGGCTCAACCAACCCACCACACTATCATCCAGCTCAATAGGGCGTAGCACCACATTGCCGGTGGTATCGGGCGGACCAATTAGGTGGCGCTTGTCGGCATCCAGCAATCGTAAGCGGGCGGTGAGACCGGAACGGTCAGCCGGTCCCAACGGTGGCACCTGATTTGCGAACCGTTGCGGCGGCGGCCTATCATTAGGAGTCGGTGTATTTTGTACGGGCGCGGCACCCGGCAAAAGGGGCTTACCCTGATCATTGAGCGGCATAAAGCTCGCCCACACCCGGTGCCGGCCACGGATAAACTCCCAGGAGCCTTCACGCCGATAGGCGTTGGCAAGGTCCTCTACCGTATCTTCCAACCGCCCCAGCTCCGCCTCGGTCAGATAATCCGCAAAACCCTTCTGAATACTCCAGCGTACAGCCGCGGCCATCGCTCCCACCAGTAGGATGCTGGTGGCGAGAATGACCAGAACCATTTTGCTTGTGATGCCTACTCGCATAGTAAAAGTATGAATAACAGTACGGCCGGATTCCATGCCGGAGTTCAATCTCCACAATTTCTCCTCATTTTACACACGCTTCCTCCCCATTCCTTCCCTAACCTTATCAACATAAAAACACAGTTAGGAATCACAAAGAGAACAACCCGTCATGTTGATCAGCACGCAGCCATCAATACGAACCACTATCCCACAGGACTTCCCTGTCCAGAAAGGAGAGGCCGCTGAACTACGGAAACGTATCCTAGAACTGGAAGAAGAACTCATGCAGGTCTATCAGGAACTGATTCGTGAGCGCCAACATGCGCACATCGACCTACTGACCGGCATCCCCAACCGCCGCGCCTATCAGACCCGCCTACTGGAAGAACGACAGCGCACACAACGGGATGCCAAACCCATGTGTCTGGTTCTCTGGGACATTGATCGCTTCAAATCCATCAATGACCAGCACGGACACCAGATGGGCGACAAGGTGCTGGCCTGTGTGGCCAAAAAAATCTCCCAACGTCTGCGGGGAAGCGACTTTACCGCGCGCTTCGGCGGCGAAGAGTTTGTCTCGCTGTTGCCGGACTGTGACCTCGCGGATGCACGGCAATTGGCAGAGCAACTGCGCCGTGAGATCGCCTGCTGTGATCAGATTTCGGAGCAGGGCCTAGTGGAGGTTACCCTCTCCTGCGGGATCGCCAAACTGGATCCAAACGAGAGTGACCGGCAACTGTTCGCCCGCGCCGATGCAGCCCTGTACCAGGCTAAGCGTCAGGGCAGGAACCGGGTCTGTCTGGCGGATTAATAAGCGGGGTGGAAAATCAGTCTCAGCTAACGCTAACGGCCAACTTGGCCCAGGCCGCAAAGAAAAAGCCCTCCCGCATTTACCGTGGGAGGGCTCTAGAAAGAAACGCGTATTCTTAACAGACATGTCATCATGTCTAATCATTTTATCAGTTATTGTTTGTCCCGCTTAAAAATGAAGCTCTACACCAAGGCTCGTGAACTGTAAATCATCACTACCACCAATCAAGAACCTTTCATGCTCCAACCTGATTGATACATTTTCGGTCGGAGCGAAGCTGGCTCCCACTCCAAAAAATGCATCCGTGCCTTCACCATCCTGGTTTACCGTAATCCCACCACCTCTAATATCCCCGTGCCCATCCCAGTGGTGTGCGCCAACTTTACCGAATAGATCAACCTCATCTGAAACCGGCAACAGTAGAACCGCTGAAGCCCCGAAACTCTGGATTCCTAAATCAGCGTCAAAACCAACTGCGGGCGCCAGACCCTCAATCGTATCGCCTGTAACCAGGTCCAGTTCTGCTTCACCAAAATCCGCATAGAAGGCTTCTAAGGCAAAGTTTTCGTGGAGCCGGTAGCCTCCGAACAGTTTCCAGCCCCAGTCATTCTCATCCAGACTGCCCGTTGTACTGAGGCCGGTATCGTAGTGGGTATAACCACCAGCGCCTCCAACGTAAGCAGGATAATCCAGTTTGTCCGCATAGGACTGCGTGAAACCCAACACCAAACTGACAGCCATACCGACAAGTATTTTCTGTTTCATTTCCGTTCCCTCACCCTTTTCCAGTTTCAAAAACTTATCTACTGTAAGCAATCACACCCCTATATATCACAAATAACACCATGCCAGACATGGATATAACCGCCTGAAGAAGATCAGGCATACTAGCTGGCAAACAAAAAAGGCCCACGGCAAAACCGTAAGCCTTTGTTTTTATTGGAGCCGGCGAGAGGATTCGAACCCCCGACCAGCTGATTACAAATCAGCTGCTCTACCAGCTGAGCTACGCCGGCGCTGGATAGGAAAGGAGCGCTATTGTAGGTAAATCACTCCCCGGTGGCAATCAGGCTGCATGCGGACTCTGTCAGCTTCAGGCCGGGAAAGCGTATACCCAGGCTGTTCCAGTACTCCTCCACCACCGCGGGTTTGCCACTGATCCGAAACACTATCTGGTACCCCTTCTTGTTGATGTGTCTGGGCCGGATTTCCGCCTCTACCCCCTGAGCCTCCATTTTGTCCCTATATTTGCGGGCATTCTCTTCCCGGGAGAACATCCCCAGGGAGATAGCATTCATCGCCTCGCCCGCCCGGATATGCCAGATATCGAGAATTCCCTTGCCGCGCAGCTCTTCCAGCTTTTGCTGGGCCTCCTGGGCATTTGCCAGCGGAGGGATCAAGACCCAGTACCCGATATGAATCTTCTCATCCACCTCATCGGCTGTAGCGGTAACCCCTTCCGCTTCCATCTCGTTCAGGGTATCCCCGGCGCTCTTCTCATCCGCCACCCCGCTCAAAACCCCGCACCGCTCCACCGCCTCAACCAGGGCCTCCTCTGGTTCGGCAACGAAGGGATGGGGCATGGGCTCTTCGGCCGCCTCGGTTGCGCCGCTCTCCGCGGTCTCTTCCGGCGGCTCTGGTAACGGCGTTTCGGTTTCCTGTGTATCCGGCTCCGGGGCCAGTTCGTCCATGGCCGTTTCAAGCGCAGGGATCTCCTCGGCCGGATCAGGGGTTTCAGCTTCAACCATAACTTCGCCAACTGACGATTCCTGCGCCTGCTCAGGGGTCGTCTCGTCCACCACTGCCGGAGATATCTCCTGCAACAGACGAATCTGGCCTATGTCCTCCGGCACTTGGATCTCTGGAGACGACTGTTCCGTCAACGGGTCCTGCCCCCGGAACCAGACCAGATAAATCGTGAGATTGATAACCAGTAAAAGGGTAAACAGCCACTTCATGGTCTGTTCCTACTCCTCCATCTTTGTAAGGGCATACAGGGCCAATCCCTGCATGACCAGATCAGGCCTTACTTCAACCGGACACTGCAGCACCTGGCGCAACAGCTCCGCATCACTCCCCGCCAGCACAAGCACCGGGGCTTCACCAGCCTGCTCCAGCAACTGCCGGGCCATCTTCTCCACCAGGGCCGCAACCGCATGCACTCCGCCGCCGGCAATGGCGTCTCCCGTGTTGGTCGCCATCATGGGCGGCGCCTGATCCGTCAGACCCGGCCAGGGAATGGCGGTCTGCCGCCGCAGGGCATCCCGCATTAAACCAAATCCGGGCAGTATGGTTCCACCCAAATGTCGTCCGTCCCTGGTGATCCCGTCAATGGTAATCGCAGTGCCGCAGTCCACTACCAGACAATCCCGGTCCGGGATCTCTTCCCGCACCGCAACCAGCGCCAGCCAGCGGTCCACCCCGAGTTGCCCGGGCGTGTCATAGCCGTTGATGACGCCAAGCGCGGAAGCCGAAGCCGCGGCAAACACGGGCGCAATGCCCCACTGCGCCTCCAGCCAGCCACGCAAACTGGCATCTGTATCCGCCGCCGCCACACTGGAAACAAAGAGCTGGTCAGGCCTTTCCAACCCGGCCCACTGTCCCTTGGCCGCCAGATCAATGCCTAGCCTGGCATAGGCAACCGCGTGCCTCTCTCCGATGCCGCCCGCTTCAATCCAGGCCCATTTGAGACTGGTATTGCCCAGATCCACCAGCAACACCTTTTGCCCCTTTGCGCCGCGATCCATCATCAGGACGCCGCCGGGCGAAGGCTTACCTCGCCTCCGTGAAAAAGCGTGACCTCTCCCTGCCGTTCCAGCAACAGCGCCCCGGAGGGATCAATGCCACGATGGATTCCCTCAATGCGCCGCTCTCCCATGGAGATTGTCACCGC
>JBNKPL010000085.1:0-4289 GCA_050295355.1 Sedimenticolaceae bacterium | reverse complement strand
TCATCGCCATCTTGCGCACTGAGCGCAACATTTAAACCCAATCCGAGCACCACCCGGCTGGGACCCGCCGCCTCCCCGGCCACTTCCAATAACAGACCGGCCAGCTTACGGCCGTTCCAGAGGATGTCGTTGGGCCATTTCAGGCCGATCCCCTCAAAACCCATTTCTGCCAGCGCGCGAACCACCGTAAGCCCGGCCGCCAGACTCAAAGCGCCGAGCTGGGCCGGCCCGCCCGGGAAACACCAGAGAATGGAGAGATAGATATTGGCGCCGTAGGGCGATACCCAGCGTCTGCCCCTCCTTCCGCGCCCGGACGTCTGCCTTTCGGCGAAGCAGGCGTGACCCGAAACGCTCCCGTTCAGCGAATGCTGCAACAGATAGCCGTTGGTGGATTCGATCTCATGGTGCAGCTCAAGCTTGCGCAGCCGGGTCCGGCCTTGCGGGGTCATCGCCGCATCTATCGCCCCCATCGTCAACAGCTCCAGCGGCCGCTCCAGCCGGTAACCCCGGCCGCGCACCGAGTGGATATCCATGCCCAGCCACTCTTTAAGCGCCCGAACCTGTTTCCACACCGCGGCGCGGCTGATGCCACACTCTTGCGCCAGCGCCTCGCCGGAGTGAAAGCGGCCGTCAGCCAGTTGCCGGATTATGCGGTATCGGGTCTCCATAGGACGCAGTGTATCAAACCGGGATGGCGGGCGGCGGCTAACTGTCCTGGAGCCAGGCCGACAAGGCCGCTTGCCGTGATTCACTCAGGGAATCGAACAGCCTGAGCTCACAGGTATCCAGAGGCGCCGGTTGCGGCCTCAGGTCGAAACGCATCAGTTCATCCCGGCGGAAGGCATGCACCGAAACGGAAATACCAGCCGGCACCCGGGCAATCTGCGCCTCCAGGCCCTCGCCGCTGGCGCGTATCCCGTCCACCGCCACGATCACATCCCCGGCCGCCAAGCCCGCCTGCTGCGCCGCCCCGCCGTCCAGCACCACGGTGAGCTTCGCCCCCGCCCCATCGGCCTGGAAGCCCGCGCCCAGCACGGGCTTTTGTGCGGCAGCCGCCGATTCCCCTTTTCCGGCCCCACCCCGATCCTTGGCGTCACGCGCCGGACGCAGGAGCAGTTCCACCCCCACCTCCGCCAGCAGCTCTTTCAGGGGCAGGTCCGCTGTGCCCCGCAAGGCCTGATCGAAAAAGCCGGATAGATCGGCCCCGCTGATCTCCGCCGCCAGCGCCTCGATATCCCCCTCCCCTACACCTAAGTCTTCACGGCCATGTCTCCGCCACAGGGCGCGCATCAGGTCATCCAGGCTTTGCTCGCCACCGCTGTGGCGGCGAATGGTGAGATCAAGGGCGAGGGCCACCAGGGCGCCCTTGGCATAGTAGCTCACGATGGCGTTGGGGGCGTTCTCGTCCTGCTTATAAAACTTGGTCCAGGCGTCAAAACTGGACTCTTCGAGGGTCTGCTTCAGCCTGCCGCTACCCCGCAACACCCGGGTGATCATCCGCGCCAGAAGGTCCAGATAACTTTGCCGGTCGATGCGGCCGCTGCGCAACAGGGCCAGGTCATCATAGTAGGAGGTGATGCCTTCGAATGCCCAAAGCAAACGGGTGTAGACCTCACTGGAAAGATCGGCCTGCCGGAAGACCGCCGGACGAATCCGCTTTACGTTCCAGAGGTGGAAATATTCATGGCTGCAGAGGCCGAGGAACTCCCGATACCCCTCGCTTACCTCCTTATCATCCGCCCTGGGCAGATCCGTTCGTTTGCAGATCAGCGAGGTGGAGCTGCGGTGCTCCAAACCACCATAGCCGTCTCCCAACGCCAGGACCTGAAACAGGTAACGCTCCATGGGCGGCAGCTCGCCGAACAGCCCGATCTGGTATTCACAGATCGCCTGCAGATCCCGGCACAACCGCTCGGTATCCGCCTGATGACGACCGGTGATGGCGATCTCATGGGGGGTGCCGGCCGCCTCGAAGGAGACAAAGGTAAAGGCGCCCATCTCCACGGGATGATCCACCAGCTCATCATAATCGGCCGCCCGATAGCGCCCAAATCCCAGATGCTCCGCGCCGTCTACAGGCAGGGTCGTGGCCACCCGCCAGTTCCGGTACGCCTCCCCTTCGGGCGGCAGGATCTCCACGCTACAGCCCACATGCTCCTGACCCACCACCTTCAAAAACAGGCTGGTGCCGTTAAAGTAGCCGTGCGTGGTATCCAGATGGGCCGCGCGGACCGACAGGTCCCAGGCGTATACCTGATAGCTGACCTCCAGTTCCCCATTCGCCGCCGCACAGCGCCAGGTCTGTTTATCCGTTTTCTCCGCCGCCACACGCTTGCCGCCACTGCTTGCGTGCAGGGTAACAATATTCCTCGCGAAATCCCGGATCATATAGCTGCCGGGAATCCAGGCCGGCAGGGTGAGCACCTGCCCTTCCGGCGCCGGCTGCGCTATACGCAGGACCACCTCAAACAGGTGGGCTTGGGGGGAAACAGGCTGTACTTGATAGTGGATCATTTCATTTTTTCAAAACCGTAGAACCACGGATTTTATCCAACCATTATGCTCCGCGATAGCTTGTATCGATAGCTTGATGTCGTATAGTTGAAAGGGATACATGCCACACTGGATCATCACCCTATTTTCAGGCAACCCAAGGTGCTTTTGGATGAGCGAAAAAGAGATTCAGCGCAAGATCAGCGTGGACGTGGAAACCGTCTTTGTGGGCGGCCAGTCTTCTCCCGAATCACATCGTTATGTATTCGCCTACACTATTACCATCCACAATCAGGGTAATATGCCCGCAAAACTTCTCAATCGCACCTGGCTCATTACCGACTCAAACGGCAAGGTGCAGAAGGTCCATGGCGCCGGCGTGGTGGGAGAACATCCCTATTTACGCCCGGGAGAACAGTTCCGCTATACCAGCAGCACCGTCATCGAAACTCCGGTCGGCAGCATGCGCGGCAGCTATGAGATGGTGGACGACAACGGGATACATTTTGACGCGCCCATCGCCCCGTTCTCGCTTTCCGTCCCCCGCACCCTGCACTGACGCCGACAGCAAGATCGAACACCTCCATGGACGAACTGACATATCGTCAATTTTGCGAACTAGACCGAACCCACTGGTGGCTGGTAGGGCGCCGCCGCATATTTTTCGCCTTACTCGAACATTTCCTGCCAGTCCAGAGTGATCTTCTTATTCTGGATATCGGGTGCGGTTATGGCGGCATGTTTGAGGGATTATCCCGACACGGCCATGTTATGGGTCTTGAGATCGACCTGGAATCAGCAAAATTCTGCAATCGCCGCGGATTTGGCGGCACCTGCCTCGGAACCGGCTATGCGCTACCGATTCTTCCCGGCTCACTCGATCTGATCACCCTGTTTGACACCATCGAACATATTGAGGATGACCAGAGGGTTATTCTGCAGTGCAGGGATGCCCTCAAACCCGGCGGCCAAGTGATGATTACCGTCCCAGCCTACCAGTTTCTATATGCCGACAACGACCGGCTCTCTCATCACTTTCGCCGCTACACACGCAGCCAGCTGATAAAACTGGTAGAGGGCGGGGGCTTGGAGGTAAAAAAAGCCACTTATTACAATGTACTTCTATTTCCCCTTATCCTGCCGGCGGTCCTGCTGCTCAAGCTAATACAGGTGTTCCGTGGGACGCACAACAAGGGATGCGAAGGAGGAAAAACCAATCTCTCCTATAAACTACCGAATCTCCTGGCGGCGACTCTTACCGCCATTTTCTCTAGCGAGCAGCACCTGCTGACCCGGATCTCGGCACCCTTCGGCCACTCCATCGCAATAATCGCCCGGAAACCCGAAACCACTTGAACACATCAGTACCACCCGATTATGAGTTGGCCATCTTGGCAATCAGCCTCAGGCCATAGCGAATATAGTTCTTCATTACCCGCGGATCACGCACCCGCGCCAGTTGCTTGAGGATATATCGGGGCCTGAAATAGAAGCGGCGAGTCGCCTCTTTGGCATAACGGGCAATCTCATCCGGGGCCAGGTGAAAGGTTCTGTGCTCTGGCTCCAACTTGTCGCCAAATTTGACCTGGCCCGCACTCTCCGCAACAAACAAGCCTTCCGCCTCCACCAGCCGCCGAAACTCCGTACCCTTAAAGGGGTAGGCGATATAAAACTCGGCAAAATCCGGATTCAAGGAGATCGCAAAATCGATCGTCGCACGGACTGTTTTATGGGAGTCCCACGGCAACCCAATCACGAAATAGGAGTAGGTTAGCACCCCCGCCCTGCGGCAGGCC
>JBNKPL010000084.1:0-10096 GCA_050295355.1 Sedimenticolaceae bacterium | reverse complement strand
TCCGCGATCTGGACTAAAATCTACCCGAATCCGTTCCCGGGCGACCGGTTAAAGTTATCCCGTGCACGAGCCGATAGGCCTTTATCGGCTCGGGCCGGTAGCCTTTCCAAGGACAGACAGGTAGCAAAAATGAGCCACACGCTGCATGAACTCTCGGTAATACTGGTAGAACCCTCCTCCACCCAAAGCAAGGTGGTCAGCGGCTATCTCAATGAGCTGGAAGTGGACCGCATCACCACTGTCTCGTCTGGAGAGGAAGCCTTGGCGCAGATGCGGGAGTATCCACCAGACCTGGTGATCAGCGCGCTCTATCTGCCCGATATGTCCGGCACCGATCTGGTCCATGCCATGCGCCATGAAGAGTCGCTGGAGGATACCGCCTTCATGCTGATCTCCAGCGAAACCCGATTTCGCTATCTTGATCCCATTCGTCAGGCGGGCGCCATCGCCATCCTGCCCAAGCCGTTCAACCTCGATGAGTTAAAGATCGCCCTGCACAACACGGCCGACCTGCTGGAATCCAGTAACATCGAAGTGGATAACTTCGATCCGGAACAACTGGAGGTTTTGATCGTGGATGACAGTGCCTTTGCGCGCAAACATATTCGCAAGGTGCTCTCTTCCATGGGCATCGAACGTTTCAGCGAAGCGGAAGACGGGATTGAGGCTTTGGATCTTATCAACAACCAATTCTTCGATCTCATCGTCACCGACTACAACATGCCGCGCATGGACGGCAAGGAACTGATCGAGCAGATCCGCGCCGGCAGCAGCCAGGCCTCGGTCCCGGTACTGATGGTCACCAGCGAAGAGAATGAAAGCCGACTCGCCGCGGTGCAACAAGCCGGGGTATCCGCCATCTGCGACAAACCCTTCGCGCCCCACTATGTGAAGACGCTGGTGGAGAACGCCCTGTCCGGAATTGATTAGGCGAAAGATTCCCGGTATTTTGGCGGTTCCTGCTCAATGCTGTAAAAGGACGCATGCCAATGGGAAGGGCGCTGCTGATCAATCCATCCTACTTCCGCACCTATGGCTCAAACGAAGGCGGCATCGCCTTCCCGGTCTATCCAATTCTAAGTCTTGCCGCCTTGGGCGGTGCGCTCAAGGAGCGTGGTCACGAGATTACAATCCTTGATCTCTCCTATCGAATGTACGATCCAGAGTTCATTTCCACGGCGATTCGGGAGGCGAAGCCGGATATTGTTGGCATCACCGCGACCACACCACTGGCCAACCAGATGCGTGACATCTCATTCATCATCAAAGAGATATCCGGCCAAATTATCACCGTTGCTGGAGGCGCCCATCCCTCCGCGCTGCCCTTTGAAACCATGCAAGAATCCGTACTGGACATCGTCGCCACAGGGGAGGCGGACTATGTGCTTGCGGACCTGCTGGACGGCAAAGCCGCCGCCGACATCCCCGGCCTGTATTGGCGTGACGGCGCCGAAATTAGGGCAAATCCAGCAAGCGGTCTTATCACTGATCTCGACCAGCTTCCCTTTCCAGCCTGGGACGATTATCCGCAAGAGTGCAACGGCAGGATCACCAAAATCATCGCCCGTCATTCACCCGTAACCACCATCGAATTCTCACGCGGCTGCGTATTCCAATGCGATTTCTGCGGCAGTAAAAACACCATGGGTTTTGGATATCGGAAAAAATCCCCCGAGCGCTGTGCTGACGAGATGGCGCATCTGGCCCGCCTCGGCTACCGCGAAGTAGTGTTGGTGGACGACATCTTCACCAGCGACAATGAATGGGCCTCCCGTGTATGCGAAGCCCTGATCCGCAAAAATACGGGTATAGCCTGGACCTGCACCAACGGCATTCGGGTGGACAGCGCCAACCCGGAGCTCTTCAAGCTAATGAAACGTGCCGGCTGCTACCGCGTCTACTTCGGCTTCGAGAGCGGCAATGAGAAAGTACTCAAGACATTCGGCAAGGGCGGCAAGGCGACGCTGAAAAAGGGCGTGGAAGCCGTGAAGATGGCGCGCGAGGCCGGACTGGAACCCAACGGCTTTTTCATGGTCGGCCTCTCCGGCGACACTGAAGAGACCATGCAGGACACCATCAATTACGCGAAACAGGTGCGTCTGGACACCATGAAGTGCGGCATCACTGTCCCCTACCCCGGCACGCCCATGTTTCAGCAACTGCGCAAGGAAGGCTGTATCAAAACCCTCGACTGGGACCACTACACCGTCTACAACCGGGCGGAAGATATATATAAACACCCACACCTGGGCTGGGATACCATCGGCAGGTATTTCCATAAGTTCTACAAAGAGGCCTACTTCAAGAATCCGGCCTACATGATGCGGCGCTTTATCTTCATGCTGAAGAACAATGAAATCTTCTGGAACGTCTACTACACGCTGAAGTTTATTTTCCTGTTGTGGGGTAAAAAGAAGGCGCCGGAGAAGGAGAACTACGCCTATGAATCGCAATGGAGACTGCTCGATATCCGGCCGGGAACCCGGATCCGCAACTACCCGGTGCCACAGGTTCGCCGGGTAATCAGCACCGACAGGATCGCCTAGTGTCTTCACGGATGCCTGCCGAAACGGTTAGCGGCGTCATTATCGCCGGCGGCCGGGCCAGCCGCATGGGCGATGGAGGCAAGGCACTCATCCCCCTGGCCGGCAAACCCATGATCCAGTACGTGATCGACGCACTCCGTCCCCAGGTGGGCGAACTGCTGATCAACGCCAATCAGGATCTGGATGCATATCGCGGCTTGGGGTTTCCCGTCATTCCGGACCTCAACTCTGACTGGCAAGGCCCACTGGCGGGAATCCTGGCGGCCCTGCAAGGAGCTTCCAGGGAGTGGCTACAGGTCGCTCCCTGCGATGGTCCCTTCCTGGCTTCCGATCTTGTTCCACGACTACATCGGCAAATGATGGAATCAAAGGCCACCATCTGCATACCCCACGACGGCGCCCGGCTACAGCCTTTGTTCGGACTTTTTCACCACTCACTGGCGCCGGGAATCCGGCGGTTTCTGGATAAAGGCGACCGAAAACTGAATCTCTGGCTGGAAAGCCAGCAGGTTGCGGTGGCCGATTTTTCAGACTGCCCCGAGTGTTTCGCCAATATCAACACTCCGCAACAGCGTGCTCAGGCCGAGCAGACGCTTTTGGCTGCCTCCCTAGCTCCCAACTAAGAATAAACCTCTTCCGGTGGGTAAGCATCCACCCAATGGGAGCTCAAGTTAGACTAGCTCTGGCCGATATCTGGGTAGTTAGCCGGATTGTTCAATCATGCGGCCCATAAGAATAACCATCCTTGCCAGGAGATGATTTTGACCAAATCCCTATACGATGGAGCATTCGCTTTTATTGTGCTTGTCGTGCTCTTTTTCTGCTCCGCTTCGGCCGGCGCCGAAAAACAGTTTCTTGTTGGATTCGCTCAAGACACCCTGGCGAACGATTGGCGCAAAGCCCAGGTGATGGATGTAAAAAAAGAACTCGAAAAACACCCGCATATCCGTTTTATCTACACTGACGGCCTGGGCGACACCGCACTGCAGGCGAAACATATCGAAGATCTTGCGGCCAAGGGAGTGGATCTGCTGATCACCAGCCCACGCGACAAAATCGCCCTTGCCCCGGTGATTCGCAAGGTGTACGAACAAGGAATACCGGTGATTCTCTTGACCCGGACCGTAGAAGGAGAAAGTTACACCACCTATATTCATCCCGAAGATGCAAAAATCGGCCAGGCTGCCGGTAAATACCTGGCGAAAAAGCTCAAGGGCCGGGGACATATCCTGATGCTGGAGGGCATCCCCACGGCAACCACCGCTATTCAGCGCAGTGAAAGTTTTCTCGAAGTCATGCGTTTGTATCCGGAGATTCGGATAACCCGCCGGGTGGCCAATTATTTACGGGGGGACGCTATTCTGGCGCTGGAATCCCTGTTGCTGCAGGGCGAACGCTTTGACGCCATCTATGCCCAGAGTGACAGTATGGCGGCGGGTGCGCGTATGGCCCTGCACCACCACGGTATAGAACCGGGCGCCATCCCTATCGTCGGTATCGATTACATCAGTGAGGCGCGGCAGGCCATTCGCCGGGGCGAACAGGCCGTCAGCTTCACCTACCCCACCGGCGGCACGGAAGGCGCCCAAACCGCGGTCAGGATTCTCAACGGCGAACCGGTCCGCAAGGAGATCATTCTCCAGTCCATCCGCGTCTCCCGCGATAACGTCGACCGCGTGGAATCGATTTTCTGATGAAAGCGTTTTCTATCCGCAGCAAACTTCTGACCTTCACGGCACTGATCATAGCACTGTCCGTACTCGGCGTCGGATACCTGATCAACAGCAGCCTGCTCAGCTACCACCGCGACACAGCCAGCAGGGAAATTCAGGCCGGCTTTGACCGGCTGAATGACGACATTCAACACATCACACTGCGGCTTGTGTCTGAAGCAAAAGCCATTACCGAAGACGAGAGAATCATCGCCTCCCTGAGCCTGATCAGCCGCTATCAAGATCCCGCTAATTACAATGCCGTTCTTTTTGATGAACAGAAGAGCTCACTCAGCAACAAACTGCTCAGCGTTATCAGGGCAGGTTCCGGAGACGAGGCCTTCCTGTATAGCGACAGCGGAGAATTGGTTGCTTTCGCCATGCAACACGAAGAAATCCACATCAGGGGATTTGCGACTTATGCAGACGGCGAGCAGACCTTCGCACTCATGAACAATCATGTACTTGGAGATGCGCAGAAACAATCCATCATCGGCATGGTCACCGCCCGCATGGCGCAGCATCGCCAGGATACATACGGCATTGACTATCACAACATCAACCGCATGTTGCTGGCCGAAAATCAGCAGCCCGTATTGCGCCGTCTCTTTGGCGGCAAGCAGGAACCCATCGGACAACTGGTATTGGTGAATCGGCTGGACAGCGATTTCATCCGCTCCTCTACCTCGCCACCCACCTCTTTTGGCATTATCGACGACTCCATGCAGGTATTGATCGCCAGCCCGGGTATCAGCCAACTTAATCAGGAGCAAACAGACCTCCTGCACTCCAATGAAAAGGAGGGCATTATCTATTTCGAGACCGGACAAGGCTTCATCGGAGCAAGGTATATGCGCCTCAACCAGGATCAACATGTGCATCTGATCTCCATGTATCCTATGAGCGCCTACCTGATTGCCAGCAAAACAACCCGCTGGGCTGTTGTTGTCGCGATCCTGATTACCTCCCTTATCGTAATACCGCTCGGCATCATTCTGTTGCAACGCTTAATCAATCGACCGCTGGAACAGTTGATGACGGGAGTAGAGCGGCTAAGGGGCGGCGACTACGAAACCCCTGTTACGGTCACATCGAAAGACGAACTGGGAGAACTAGCCCAGGCCCTCACCCAAATGGCCGACGGCATACGCGAGCGGGAAAACGACCTCAACACACTGATCGAACATATCCCCATGATGCTGTTCGTGAAAGACGCAAAAACACTACGCTTCATCAGGCTCAACCGGGCCGGAGAGCAGTTGCTTGGCAAATCAAGAGAAGAGCTGATCGGCCACAACGATCACGACTTCTTTCCCAAAGAGCAGGCGGACTTTTTTACCCAAAAAGACCGCGAAGTTTTATCCAGCGGCATGACGACTGACATCGGAGAGGAGTATATCGACACCCATGAGGGGCGGCGCATCCTGCATACCCGAAAGGCACCGATTCTGAATACCCAGGGACAAGCGCGCTATCTACTGGGGGTCTCGGAAGACATTACCGAAAAAAAACAGTCGGAAGAGAAAATCAGACAGTGGGCCAAGGTATTCGACAGCACCAGCGAAGGCATCATCATCACTGACCTGACGGGAACCATTCTGGACGTAAATAAGGCATTTACAGCAATCACCGGATTTTCAAAAGAGGAAGTGATCGGCAACAATCCCAGTTTATTTCAATCCGGGCGCCATGACGCAGACTTCTATACAGCGATGTGGCAAACCATCCTGCGCCTCGGAACCTGGCGCGGCGAAATCTGGAACCGAAGAAAAAATGGCGAACTATTTCCCTTATGGGAAACCATCAGTACCGTACATGACGAAAACGGAGAAGCAACGCACTATGTTTCGGTTTTCTCCGATATATCGCCTATCAAGGAGACCCAGGAGCAACTGGATTTCCTGGCCCACCATGACCCCCTGACCGGTCTTCCCAACCGGCTTCTACTCAATGACCGTATGCAGCACGCCATTGACCGGGCAAGCCGCAACAACACTGGCGTTGCCGTCATGTTCCTGGACCTGGATCGGTTCAAGGTAATCAATGACAGTATGGGACACCCCACGGGCGACGAACTTTTACTGGAGGTCTCCCGGCGATTGCAAAATACCCTGCGTGAAGTAGACACCATCTCCCGGCAAGGGGGAGATGAATTTATTCTGCTGCTGGAAGACTTTGTAAACACCAGCAGCGTACTTTCAGGCGCGCGCAAGGTACTAGCGGCATTTACAACTCCCTTCCATGTGGCCGGAAGGGAACTGATCGTCACCGCCAGTCTGGGCATCAGCATTTATCCGGACGACAGCCGTGACGCGACCGAATTGGTCCGTAATGCCGACGCCGCCATGTACCGCGCCAAGGAGTATGGCCGCAATCAATTCTGGTTCTATACCGAAGACATCACCCGCCAGGCCGAGAAACGGGTGGATATGGAACAGGCATTGCGCGACGCCCTGGCGCATGGCGAACTGGAGCTCTATTACCAGCCCCAGATCAATCTGGCGCAGAACAAAATCATGGGCGTAGAGGCCCTGATCCGCTGGGACCGGCCGGGAAACGGATTTGTCCTGCCGGGAGATTTCATTCCGCTGGCGGAGGAAACGGGGCTAATTATTCCCATTGGTGAGTGGGTGCTATACAGCGCCTGCCGGCAGATGCAACACTGGCTGCAGGAGGGACTGGAACTCCAGCGCATGGCGATCAACATCTCGCCCGTCCAGATCAGCCGCAGTAATCTACCGGATCTGGTTGAAGATGCGTTAAGGACCACCGGGCTTGCACCGGAACTTCTGGAACTTGAAGTGACGGAAGCGGTGTTCATGCACGACACGGAGAATGCGGGCAAAATATTCGGCCGCCTGGACAAGCTGGGCGTTCATTTGGCGCTGGATGATTTCGGCACCGGCTTCTCCTCCCTGAGTTATCTCAAGAACTTTCGTTTTGACCGCCTAAAGATTGACCGCTCATTCATACGCGGTGTGCTTGACAGGGCCAATGACCAGAGCATTGCCAATTCCATCATCACGCTTGGCCACAGCCTTGGCATGGATGTAGTGGCGGAAGGGATCGAAAACCAGGAGCAGCTACAGTGGCTGCGTGAAAGAGGATGTAACGAAGGACAGGGTTATCTCTTCAGCCGCCCTGTGGAGGCATCCGAAATTCCGAACATCCTCCGCCAGGGGCTGCCTGCCGACAAGTAAAAAAGAACGGCCGTCTCCCATGCGGAGAACGGCCGTTCTTTGCGCGGCAGAATGTACCGGCTTTATTGCCCAGACATGTCGTGTTTCATAGGCATAGCATGATTCATCTGCATCATCTCAATCTTGCGTACCGGCGCCTCCACCTGCTGTTCTTCGCCATTGGAGAACACCAGGGTAAAGGATACCTTGTCGCCAACATTAAGATCCTGCGTCAGACCGATCAGCATTACATGCAGACCGCCCGGCTCAAGCACGGTGCTGCCCTGGGCGGGAACATCAATCTTGTCGATGCGACGCATTTTCATCACGCCGTCTTCCATGGTGTGGGTATGCAGCTCCACTACCTTGGCGGCCGGGCTCCTGGCCTCCACCAGGGAACGCGCCTCGCCGCCATTGTTCATCAACGTCATGAAAGCGCCGCTGTTCGGCTGACCCGGCGGCACCGCGCGCACATAGGGATCGCTGACCATGATATCGCTGCCCGCTAGCGCGGCCGAACAAGTTACAAATGCGGCAATCGCCATAACTGAACGTACTACATTCCTCATGAGTATTTTCTCCTTACTTAGTATTGTTGGTCATAATTACGCCACTCAGCAGCGGCACAAGTTCGTTGATCATTTGCATTACGTCGGTTACCTGTCCGGTTTTGGGCGCAACAGATCCCGTACGCTTTGAACAATTACATCTGGCATGGTTCCGTGCGGCAGGGAGCCGCGTAACCGTCCCTCCCGGTCGATCACATAGGTATAGGCGCTGTGATCCACGATATAGCCCATGGCGGAGTCACTCTCCACCTTGCGGTAAGCGGCCCCGTACATGCGGGCCACTTTCGCCACCTCTTCCGGTGTCCCGGTAACGCCCTGGATGTGGTCATGAAAATAGCGGCCGTAGGCATTCAGGTGCCCCAGCGTATCCCGTTCCGGATCCACACTGACAAACACCCCCTGCACCTGTTCCAGTTCATGGAGTTCCATCTTCGAGAAACCCTGAGACATCAACGCCAATGAAGTAGGACAGATATCGGGGCACCGGGTATAGCCAAAATAGAGCAACACCACCTTGCCGCGCAGGGATTCAAGAGAGAGCGGCCCATGGGCCGACTGCAAAGTAAAGTCCCCGCCCTGAGGCGCATCGGCAATCTCCACCGCCAGTTGAGAGTGGTCGGATTGCGCGGCCGGATCCCAGCCGATGAGGATCCAAAGCGACAACGCCAGCAACAGTGCAAAAACCGAAAACAGTGCTTTTTTAATCATCAAGAAGCAAATAACCCGGCGGCTACAAAATGAACCAGCGCCAACCCTAACGGACAGAACGCGGAGCGGCAACCACTATTATCAATACCCTAACAAAATCGACGTCAGCACCTTAAAAACAACGGGAATTAACACAACAATGCGTCATATAACGCATTTTCTATCCCTTCGGTCTTACCCGTGACGTAGGTTGCGCCGCCATGGGATCATCCGGCCAGTAGTGTTTCGGATAGCGTCCCTTCAACTCCTTCTTCACCTCCGCATAGGTGCGCTCCCAAAATCCAGCCAGATCCCGGGTGACCTGGATGGGACGTTGCGCGGGAGAGAGCAGATGCAACATAACGGGCACGGTTCCGCCACACACCCTTGGTGTTTCAGTGAGGCCAAACATCTCCTGCAGCTTTACCGCCAGTACCGGCGGTTCGCCCGGCGTGTACTGCAACCGTTTATTTGATCCGCTGGGTACCCGGATATGGGTCGGCGCCAGTTCTTCCATTTTTTGCAGCCGCTCCCACTCCAGGCAGCTCTTCAGGATAGCGAGCATATCCAGCCTTTTAAGGTGTCCCTTGCGGCTCATACCCTCCAGCCAGGGGCCGAGCCAACCCTCCAGCTCTTGCAATAAAGCCGCATCCGACAGATCGGGCCACCCCGCCTCGGGCTGCCAGCCGCGCAGGGACTCTACCCTCGCCTGCCACTCCCGGGCGGCGTCGCTCCAGGGCAGGCACTCCAGCCCCATCTCGCGGACACCCTCCAGCAGGGCGGCGCGCACCGCTTCCGGGTCCACTGCCGCGGCAGGACGCTGGCTCAGCACCAGCGCGCCCAGCCGTTCCTCCTCGCGGGTCTCCACGGCGCCGCTGGCCGGGTCCCAGCGCACTTCCGAGACCCATCGGATGCGCTCTCCCTGCACCTCGCGCAGCTCCTCCAACCCTATGGCCGCCGCCAGATAGACACGCCCCTCTTTATGGCCCGCGTCCAGATGGGCGGCCACAAGATAGTCGGCCCCATCCAGCAGATCCCCTTCCGGCAACCGGGCGCCGCGGCCGGAACTGAGCCGGTAGCCACCCCGCCCGCCCCGGTACTGGGCAATACGGTCCGGGTAGGCGCCGGCCAGCAGCCCGCCCGCGGATAGCGGGGCTTCGCCATCGATTTCTTCGCCGCCCGCCTGGCGCTGCCACTGTGTGCTGGCCTGGACGATCCGCCTGCACCCCCCGGGGTCGGCTCCCAGCCGGGCCACGCCCTCCGCGCCCCGGGCGCGAAACCGGGCCAGCAGATCCAGCCGCGGTTCCAGGTCCACAGGCAGGAACTCCCCCGGCCGCCGCTTGAGGATATCCCGTTCCGTCAGCAGGGCGGCGAGATCGGCGGCCGTCTCCAGCTGCCCGTGT
>JBNKPL010000083.1:0-10276 GCA_050295355.1 Sedimenticolaceae bacterium | reverse complement strand
TGGATGCACCGCCCCCGCATCGACTGGGACAAAGCGGACCAACGCACCCAACACGGCAGTGTGGAGCAGCGGGTTTTCAGTGGTTTGAAAAAGATGATCGCGGTGCGCAAGACCATCCCCGCCTTTGCCGACTTCAACAACCGCGAGTTGATCGACGTGGAAAATCCGCACCTCTTCGTTTTCCTGCGCACCCACCCGGATCAGTGCAACACCTCCATCCTGGTGGTCGCCAACTTCGACGCCAATCCCCAGTACCTGGATCTAAACGACCTGGGCAACCGGGGGCAGTTTCAGTATGCACAACTGAAGGATCTCTATTCCGGCGAAAACCCCGCCTTGTTCAAGGATCAGTTGGTCATACCGCCGTACCATTTCTACTGGCTCACGGACCAGCAACCGGCCGTAGCAATCTAAGCCAGTATCATTTCGAGGACGCTGGAGTCACTTCACTTGCCTGCGGAGCACCGCTGGCAAGCAGCGGCGCGGCATCCAGTTCCTCGGCATCCATCAGGCAAGCCACCCGCTGCAGTGAGGACAGCAACAAGGCCTGCTCCCAATCCTGAAGTTGAGCAAAACGTTCCGTAAACTGCTCCTGCAACAGGGGCGGTGCGGCCTTGATCAGCGCCTTCCCCTCCTTGGTGATCTCGAGCATGGTTTTTCTGCGGTCCTGCGAATCACGCACCCGCGTAACCAGGCCCCGCTGCTCCAGTCTTTTTACGATATCGGTAATCGTCGCCTGGCTGAGGCTGACCTGCTTGGCGACCTCTCCCGCAGAGATATTCTTCTTGGCCGCGATCTCCTTCAATACCAGGGCCTGCGGGCCGGTCAGGCCGTAACTCTGGCTCAGTTTCCTGGAATGGAGGTCGACCGCCCTGATCACCCGCCGAATGGCGATCAGAACATCATCGGTTATATCTTTTTCGGAACCCATAGCAACATCACTCACCCACAATAATGCTTCGTCATCTAAATGATCATCACAAAATTGGCGTAACAATTTACGCTTATTTCCACCAATACTTGATCAACCGGCCATTTTTTACTTAGAATACTAAGTATTTTACGGGACGACAGCAATCTCCCAGCCCTTATTGATCCATGTGATTCAACTCAACACCGCCACACGCCGCCCAGGGATTCGATGTCAAGACGAGACCTATCGAGATTATCAGAAACCAGGCGGCCGCGTGCCCTTTTCCGAAAAAGAAAGGGGCACCCATACCTTTTCATTTTTCTGGTACTGGCGGCACTGATGGCGGCGCTTATGGTTCTTGATCATTTCGGGCTGCTGGATCTGCGGGAGATGCTCCGTTTCGTACTGGATTAAGAAACGGCAAGGCCTGATTTTGCAAGTTACATTAGCGGACACCACCGCCACACTGCGCCCCCCACGGGCCAGCGACGGCAAGATGATATGGCAGCTGGTACAAGATACCCGTGTGCTCGACCTCAACTCGCCCTACGCCTATTTCCTGCTGGGCGAACACTTCGCCGACACCTGCGTGGTCGCCGAGCGCGGCGGTGAGATCGTAGGCTTTGTCTCGGCCTATCTCGACCCCAAGGAGCCCACCACCCTGTTTGTCTGGCAAATCGGAGTGGCCGCCAGCATGCGCAGACAGGGGTTGGCATTGCAACTTTTACTGGCACTGCTGCAGCGGGACGCCTGCCGCAACATCACATCGATTCAGACCACCATCACACCAACCAATAAACCCTCAAGGGCGCTGTTCAACACCCTGGCGCAGACCGTCAACGGCGAACTCACAGAACAGCCGGACTATTTCAGGGCGGAATGGTTTCCAGCAGACGGCCATGAGCCTGAATCGCTGTTTACGATTCAACCCATTCAATTCTAAACACCCTCCAAGCAACACTTTGATCTAACGACAAACAGGCCATTATGAGAATTTTTGAAGAACTGGAATCCAATGTACGCGGCTATGTGCGCTCCTTTCCCGTGGTATTTGATACCGCACAGGGCGCTTACCTTTTTGACGAACAAGGCAATCGCTATATCGATTTCTTTGCCGGCGCCGGCACCCTGAACTACGGCCATAACAACCCGGTGATCAAGCAGGCGTTGCTCGACTATCTGGAACGGGACGGCATCGTACACAGCCTGGACAAGGCGACGGTCGCCAAGCGCGGCTTCCTGCAAAAGTTTCAGGACACCATCCTTTCACCCCGCAATCTGGAGTACAAAATCCAGTTTACCGGCCCTACCGGCACCAACGCGGTAGAGACCGCACTCAAACTGGCGCGCATGGTGAAACGGCGCTCCAATATCATCGCCTTCACCAACGGCTATCACGGCCTGACCATGGGTTCCCTGGCGGTGACCGGCAACGACTTTTACCGCGACGAGTCCTATGGCGCCCGCAACAATGCCGACAGCCTGCCGTTTGACGGTTACCTGGGTTCGGATGTGAACACGGTGGACTATCTACGCAAATTCATCTCCGACGGCAGCAGCGGCGTGGACACCCCGGCGGCCATCATCGTTGAGACCGTCCAGGGCGAAGGCGGCGTCAACGTAGCCAGTCTGGAGTGGCTGCGCAAACTCGAGCAGCTCTGCCACGACTTCGACATCCTGCTGATCATCGACGACATCCAGGTAGGCAACGGCCGGACCGGCACCTTTTTCAGTTTTGAAGAGGCGGGCATCAAGCCCGATATGGTGACCCTTTCCAAATCCATCGGCGGCGGCCTGCCCATGGCGATCCTGCTGATGCGCCCGGAACTGGATCAGTGGCAGCCCGGGGAGCACACCGGGACCTTCCGCGGCAATAATCTCGCCTTCATTGCCGCCACCAAACAGTTGGCCTATTGGGATAACGACGACCTGACCAAAGCCGTGGCGCACAAAGGCAATATCATGCGTGAAGAGCTGGAGCGCATTGCAGGCAAACACCCGGAACTGGGCATCAAGGTGCGCGGCCGTGGCATGATCTGGGGTCTGGAAATCCCTCACCAGGGCTTTGCCGAAGCGGTATCCGCCAGGGCCTTTGAAAAGAATCTGGTGATTGAGACCGCCGGCGCGGAAAGCCAGGTGGTAAAGTTCCTGCCGCCCCTGATCATTGAGGAAGAGATTCTGCGGGAAGGGCTGCAAATCATTGATGACGCCATTGATGAGATGATCCAGGAAAAAGCCAGGTCATTGAGCGGAGACCCGTTATGATTGTCAGACGTCTACAGGATATCCTCGACACCGAACGCGACGTGGCGGCGGAGAATGGCAACTGGGTCAGCAGGCGCCTGCTGCTGCGGCATGAAAACATGGGCTTCTCGTTCCATGACACCCTCATCTTCGCGGGCACGGAAACCTACATCCACTACAAGAACCACCTGGAAGCGGTCTACTGCGTGGCCGGGGAGGGGGAGATCGAGGATCTGGAGAGTGGAGAAATCCACCCCATCAGTGACGGCACCATGTACGCCCTCAACGGCCATGAGCGCCACTACCTGCGCGCGCGCAAAGACATGCGCATGATCTGCGTATTCAACCCGGCGCTCTCAGGAACCGAGGTACACGACCAGGAAGGCGCCTATCCATTGCATGCGGACGATCCGCCGCCGGCGGAATAGACATCCGGAAGAAGATCGGCGCAAAATTACCGGTATGAGCAACACCACCCTGTCCCTCAATGAGGATCTGCACCGATACCTGCTGGACCATTCGTTGCGGGAAAGCGAACTGATGCGGGAACTGCGCGAGGTCACCGCACGGCTGGAACGAAGTAACATGCAGATCGCCCCGGAGCAGGGGCAGTTCATGGCCCTGCTGGTGCAACTGCTGGGCGCCGAGCGCATCATTGAAGTGGGCACCTTTACCGGTTACAGCGCGCTTTGCATGGCGCAGGCCATGCCGCCGCAGGGCGAACTGGTCTGCTGCGACCTTAGCCGGGAGTGGACCGGCATCGCCCAGACCTACTGGCGCAAGGCGGGAGTGGACGACCGCATCCGCCTGCATCTCGCCCCGGCCCTGAACACCCTCGACCAACTGCTGGAGCAGGGCGAGGCGGGGCGGTTCGATATGGCCTTTATCGACGCCGATAAGCCCAACTACCTCAACTATTACGAGCGCTGCCTGGAGCTGTTGCGAAGTGGCGGCCTGCTGATGTTCGATAACACCCTGTGGGACGGCGCGGTGGCCGACCCGGCGAACCGGGAGCCGGATACCCTGGCGATTAGGGAACTCAACGAAAAACTGCACCGTGACCCTCGGGTCACTATCAGCCTGGTACCCATCGGGGATGGGCTAACCCTGGCCCGAAAAAACTGAGAGGCGGCAAGCCGGCGCCAGCGCTCAAAGCCGGGGTCAGGAGCCCAGATTATCCCAAAGGTCTTTGGCCTCTCCTTTACGGCGCCCGTGGTTTCTGCGCCGCGGCTCCTTATCGAGTTCGAACCGGAGCAGTTCCCGGCGATCCATTTTCACCCGCCGCTGCTCCCGGCGCCGTTCAAATCCGAAATACGGCGTGCTGTCTCCACTCATTCCTGCAACTCCTGTCAATTTAGTGGTACGTCAAAGTTTAACACCCCGTACCGGGAAAGATACCCATTAGCCGCAAACTTATGTCGGGGAAAGGGGTCAATAGAATCACGGTGGTCAGGGACCAGGAAAACGGGGCGAATCCCACTGGCCGGGGCTACTATAATCTAACAATCACATCCTGAACGGAGCACTCTTAATGATGAAACAGTTTTTGCGGATTTTCCTTGTGATCGGCCTGATCTTCTCTTCCCACACCCTCTTCGCGGCATCGGCCGCCCCCGAGGAAGAGAGCATCGCCGAGACCGTGTTCACGGAACTGGAGAAACAGGCCATCGAACGCTATTACCGCGAGCGATTCGGCCACGAGGTGGAGCAGAAAGAGAAGAAGGCCAAATCGGAAAAAACAAAGGGCAAGAGCGCCGGCAAGGAAGAGAAGGGGCTCCCGCCGGGGCTGGCAAAGAAGGAGACCCTCCCTCCCGGCCTGGCAAAACAACTGGAGCGCAACGGCCAGCTGCCGCCGGGGCTGGAAAAAAGAGACCTCCCCTCCGACCTCAGCTCCCGACTGCCCAAGCGGCTGCCCGGACAGAAACGGATCATCGTGGATAACGATGTGGTGCTGATTGAAGAGGCCACCGGTCTTATTCTGGATGTCCTAAAGGACGTTTTCTGATCGAACCCCGGCAACGCCCTCCCCCGCTCACGGGGGGAGGCGAGAATTTCATCTCCTCACCCCGACATCTCCCCCTTTCAACCATCGGCGCCACTAACCGGTAACGCATTTTCGAGCTATTCTGAAGAGAGATTCTTCTTACACGGAACGTTAAACACGAAAAGAACAGGGACCCCGCCTTGCGCCAACCAGCCACTACCGGCGCGATCAAAGGATTTCCCATATATCGGCAATTTCTATTAGATGGATCTAAATTAACGATTTCAACTATCAGCGATCTCCCCGTACATTTATAGCAGGCCCGCCACGAAACGGGCATCTGTCAATCCAAAGGAGATATTCTCATGTCCGAGAACAGCAAATGCCCATTCCACCACACCGGGGGCGGCGGCACCTCCAACAGAGAGTGGTGGCCGAACCAGCTTAAACTGGAGATCCTGCGCCAGCACTCCGCCAAATCCACCCCCATGGGCGAGGATTTCAACTACGCCGAGGCCTTCAAAAGCCTGGACCTGGAGGCGGTAAAGCAGGACCTGCACGAACTGATGACCGACTCCCAGGAGTGGTGGCCGGCGGACTTCGGCCACTACGGTCCCCTGTTTATCCGCATGGCCTGGCACAGCGCCGGCACCTACCGAACCGGCGACGGCCGTGGCGGCGGTGGGACCGGCAACCAGCGTTTTGCCCCACTCAATAGCTGGCCCGACAACGTAAACCTGGACAAGGCGCGCCGCCTGCTCTGGCCCATCAAGCAGAAGTATGGCCGCAAGATCTCCTGGGCCGACCTGATGATCCTGGCCGGCAACGTGGCCCTGGAGTCCATGGGCTTCAAGACCTTCGGCTTCGCCGGGGGACGGGAGGACATCTGGGAGCCGGAAAAGGATATCTACTGGGGCGCCGAGGCCGAGTGGCTGGCTGACAAACGCTACTCAGGCGAACACGAGGAGCTGGAGAATCCCCTCGCCGCGGTGCAGATGGGGCTGATCTACGTCAATCCCGAAGGCCCCAATGGCAACCCCGACCCGCTGGCAGCCGCCCGGGACATCCGCGAGACCTTCGCCCGCATGGCCATGAACGATGAAGAGACGGTGGCGCTTATCGCCGGGGGACACACCTTCGGCAAGACCCACGGCGCGGGTGATGCGGCCCATGTGGGACCGGAACCCGAAGCGGCGCCCATCGAAGCGCAGGGGTTCGGCTGGAAGAGCAGCCACGGCAGCGGCAAGGCGGGCGACACCATCAGCAGCGGCCTGGAGGTCACCTGGACCACCACCCCCACCCAGTGGAGCAACAACTTCTTTGAGAATCTGTTCGGTTACGAGTGGGAGCTCTCCAAGAGTCCGGCTGGAGCGCATCAGTGGGTGGCTAAGGATGCAAAAGAGACAGTGCCGGACGCCCACGATCCGTCCAGACATCATCGGCCCACCATGCTCACCACGGACCTCTCCCTGCGCTTCGATCCCGAGTACGAAAAGATCTCACGCCGCTTCCATGAGCATCCGGACGAGTTCGCCGACGCCTTCGCCCGCGCCTGGTTCAAACTCACCCACCGCGACATGGGACCTCGCGCCCGTTATCTCGGTCCCGAAGTACCGGCCGAGGAGTTGATCTGGCAGGACCCCATCCCGGCGCTGGATCATGACCCGGTCAACGAACAGGAGATCGCCGAGCTTAAGGTTAAGATCCTGAAATCCGGGTTGTCTGTAGCCGAGCTGGTCTCCACCGCCTGGGCCGCCGCCTCCACCTTCCGCGGCTCCGACATGCGCGGCGGCGCCAACGGCGCGCGCATCCGTCTGGCGCCGCAGAAGGATTGGGTGGTCAACCGGCCGGATCAGCTGGCGAAGGTGTTGCGGACCCTTGAGGATATCCAGAGCGGGTTCGGCAAGAGCGTCTCCATGGCGGACCTGATCGTACTGGCCGGTTGCGCCGCCGTGGAACAGGCGGCGAAAAACGCCGGGGTGGATGTGACGGTGCCCTTCACACCAGGCCGCATGGACGCCTCCCAGGAGCAGACCGATGTAAAGTCCTTCGCGGTACTGGAGCCCATCGCCGATGGCTTCCGCAACTACCAGAAGGCCAAATACAGCGTGTCCGCCGAGGAGTTGCTGATAGACAAGGCGCAACTGCTGACCCTGACACCGCCGGAGATGACGGTACTGGTGGGCGGCATGCGGGTCCTGGACACCAACTTCGACCACTCCAGGCACGGCGTCTTTACCCTACGGCCGGAGACCTTGAGCAACGACTTCTTCGTCAACCTGCTCGATATGAGTACCCGCTGGAAGGCGGTATCGAAAGAGGAAGATCTGTTCGAAGGCAGCGACCGCAAGAGTGGTGAAGTGAAGTGGACCGCCACCCGCGTGGATCTGATCTTCGGCTCCAACTCCGAGCTGCGGGCGCTGGCGGAGGTCTACGCCGCCACCGATGCCAAGGAGAAGTTCGTCCACGACTTCGTGGCGGCCTGGAACAAGGTGATGAACCTGGACCGGTTTGATCTGAGGTAACAGCGAACGACATGGCCGCAGGGAAGTGGCCATGTCATTTATCGAAGGGTGATTACAGAAAGAGGCGCTCTATCCCTTTCCTGCTGCCTTTTGCCCCCTTACGCTCCGGAACTTTTCGCAAACACAAATAAACATACACACCTCTGGATTTGTGCTATAGTCCATCCAATTCAAGAGCTCTATCCGGTCATCGCTCCCCCGTCTCGCGGTTGTTTCCCCTCTCATCAGGCTAACCCTCGAACATAACACCTCTGCCTAGACCGGTCCCAAAATTTGGGTAGGCCGAATACTAGGAATAAATATGTCATTTGAAAAACTCGGCCTTGCGGCCGAACTGCTGCGCGCAATCAGCGCGCAGGGATACACCTGCGCCACTCCCATTCAGGAAAAAGCGATACCCGTAATTTTGCAAGGCCGCGATGTACTGGCCGGCGCCCAGACGGGCACTGGCAAGACCGCCGCCTTCACCCTGCCTCTGTTGCAGCTACTGAACAGCGGAAAGCGGACCGGGCCACAACCCCGGGCATTGGTATTGACCCCGACCCGTGAGCTGGCGGCCCAGGTAGGCGCAAGTGTCACTACCTACGGCAAACACCTCTCTCTGCGCTCCACCACCATCTTCGGTGGCGTAGGCATCAATCCGCAAATTGACCGCCTGCGCCGCGGCGTGGACATTCTGGTGGCCACGCCAGGCCGCCTGCTGGATCATGCCGGACAGGGCACCGTGGATCTCTCCCGCATCGAGATACTGGTGCTGGATGAAGCGGACCGCATGCTGGACATGGGCTTTATTCACGACATTAAAAGGGTGCTGAAGCTGCTGCCCAACAAACGTCAGAACCTGCTGTTCTCCGCCACCTACTCCAATGAGATCAAAAAGCTGGCCGACGGCCTGCTGCACCAGCCGGAATTAATCGAAGTGGCGCGCCGCAATACGGCCGCGCAAACGGTGGAACAGTCGGTTCACATGGTGGACCAGGCCAACAAGCGTAAGCTGCTGTCCCATCTCATCCATGAAGGCGGCTGGGACCAGGTGCTGGTTTTCACCCGCACCAAGCACGGCGCCAATCGGCTCTCCGATCAGTTGGGCAAGGACGGCATCACTTCGGCGGCCATCCACGGCAACAAGAGCCAGACTGCGCGCACCCGCGCCCTGCAACAGTTCAAGAGCAACGAGATCCGGGTACTGGTCGCCACCGACATAGCCGCACGCGGCCTGGATATTGAGCGCCTGCCCCATGTGGTCAATTTTGAACTGCCCCAGGTGCCCGAAGACTATGTCCATCGCATCGGGCGGACCGGCCGCGCCGGATCCAGCGGCAGTGCGCTGTCGCTGGTCTCCGCCGAAGAGCGCAAGCAACTGAAAGAGATCCAGAAGCTGTTGAACAAACAGATTCCCACCGCTTCCGTGCCCGGCTTTGAACCCACGGAGAAAACTCCGTCCGTAAAAGAGATGCGCCCCAACCGGCCGCCGCAACGGCCACAGAACAGGCGCCGCCACACTGGCGGCAGAGCACGGACCGGCAACTAGCAGCGCATAAAACAGATTCGCCACAAGGGCAAATCACTATCGGATAAATTGTGTGTCTGGTTATCCGCTGGTGCTACATTCGACAACACACGAACGAAAGACGAGTAATTATGAATATTTATGTTGGAAATATGGCCTACGGCGTGACGGAAGATGACCTGAGAGAAGCCTTCGAGGCCTTCGGTACTGTCACCAGCGCCAACCTGATCATGGACAAGTTCTCCGGACGATCAAAGGGCTTCGGCTTTGTGGAAATGGCGGACAACGCGGAAGCGGACGCCGCCATCAAAGGACTGAATGGAAGCGCGCTGCAGGGGCGCAACCTGACGGTCAACCAGGCCAAGCCGCGCGGGGATCGCCCGCAGCGTGGCCCCAGGTACTAAGACCTGACAAAAAAGGGGCGGCCATGGGGCTGCCCCTTTTTTTACATACGGAGAAGGAACCTACCTTCTCCCAAGACGGAAACGTCTCTCACAATCTCTTGAGAGCTGCGTTGCTGTTTGATGGAGGCAACTCCATCAAAGACACAAAAAACGCCGCCCCGAGGGAGGGGCGGCGTTTTGGCCTCCTTGCGGCAACCTTCCATAGTGTGCTGAATCATCCGTCGCGGCGGTCAGCGCTTCCCTGCGGTGTCATCCCTGGCCCAGATAAGGTCCCGTGAGCGGTGCCAACGCTTCCATGTGATCGCCATCCGTGGCGCTCTCCTTGTGCGGCACTCGCGCGTCCTTTTGCAGACCCTCCGTGTATCGAATCCCACGGAGCCTTATCCAGAAGGCTTAACTTTAATGTAGTCCCGCCCCCTGAATCCCGCTATCAGACAGGGACCAAGTTTGTGTAGGAAAATTCCTACCTGCCTCCAATCCTGGTTTCAAGCCGCGCGCTAACAAGATGAAATTAAACGCAAATTCCTAGCCTGAATTCGCTACCTATCAGGAAATCCGGAGCCGATATGGATGAAAATCCACTGCATACAGCCTCACTGCGGCCAACGGCCTGACTAGTTCAGGCATGTGGAACCGGGTGGGGAGGAGAAGGCGAAGATAAAAGGGATGAATCAGGCAGTCTAATTCCTTCACAAA
>JBNKPL010000082.1:0-10284 GCA_050295355.1 Sedimenticolaceae bacterium | reverse complement strand
GACCGCCTCCTCTCCTTCCTGTTCTATATCGCTCTGACAGCGGTCGCATTGTGGGCCGGGGTCAAGGCCCTCGACTATTTCGCGGACTACCGCTTCTACCGCGGTTTCCTGGAGCACTGGCGCAGGGGGTTTCTTGAGTATTCCGCCTCGGGCCATCCCTGGCCGGAATTTGGCGGTTGGAATCATGCCGAATATATGAATAATCTGGTAACGGCCATGGGCCGGGAAATCGCTTTCCAGCCGCCGGAGGGCGACCGGGTTGCGTACAAATACCACCTGCGGAAACAGCAGGAACAGAGCCAGGATATCTTTCTGCTGGCGCTTCCCGGCCGTATGGTCATTTATGGCCTGTCGCCCACCACCGCAAAACGGGTAGACGCCATGGTGGACGGACACGGCGACCTGACCCGGGGGGATTTCACGGCGAGCCTTACCACAACAGAAACCTCAATGACCGCCACCTGGCTATTTTAAATTACCGATAGAGATTATGGCCGTACACACGCTGGAACCCACCGCATATCTGGAGCACCTGGGACTGGAACAGAATCCATTCCCCTATGTGCCGGATGCCAATGCGTTCTTTCACTCCGCCAAGATCGACACACTGGTCATGGAGTTGCTGCACGCCATCTCTTCGCGCAAGGGATTCATGGTCCTTACCGGGGAGATCGGCCTGGGCAAAACCACCATCGGAAGAAGACTGCTCAAGACCCTGGACGAACACGACGTGGCCACCGCCCTGGTGTTCAATACCTTTGTCCAGGGCGAGGAACTGCTGGAGGCGATCAATGCCGATTTCGGCATCACCGATGCTGGCGCAAGCCTGCGCGAGAAACTGGACGCCCTCAACCACTTCCTGATCCAACGCAACCTGGCCGGCGGCAACTGCGCCCTGATCATTGATGACGCCCAAAACCTGACCACCGAAAGCCTGGAACTGATCCGCCTGATCTCCAACCTGGAGACCGAATCGGAAAAACTGGTGCAGATCCTGCTCATCGGCCAGCCGGAACTGTCCGGCAAGCTGGACTCCCGGGAGCTGCGGCAGCTGAAGAGCCGGATCGCCCTCAGCCTGCAGGCGACCCCCTTCAGCTACGAAGAGACCAAACAGTACATCTATTTCAAGCTCAATGCGGCGGGCGACGCGGGCGGCATCGCACTGCCGGACAACGCCTTGCGCGCCGTATACGGCCTTACCAGCGGCAACCCGAGGCGGCTGAATATGCTGATGGACCGCTGCCTCTACGCCATCTGCGCCCTCTCCAGCAAACGCATCAGCAAACAGATCGTCCGGGAGGCGGCCAACGAGCTGCAGTTTACGGAAAAGAAGCGTTCCGGCCGGCGCATGGCCTACGCCCTTGCCGTCATCCTCGCCCTTGCCGCGGTTTCCACCCTGCTGCTCCCGGACTCCATGGTCCGTGCGCTTCTGCACCCGGCCGCGGAAACGGCCGCCGCCGACCCGGCACCCCCCGCCGCCGCCGCGGAGACGGCCGCGGCCCCGTCACCCGAAGTGTCGGGCGATTTCATAAAGGAGTTTCTCTCTTTCTACGATCTGGCCCGCTACCAGGAGACACTGATGCGCTCCCTGGACAGCGGCGAGCTGAAGCCGCTGGCCGGCCTGATCCAGAAGGAAACCGGCCAACAGATGGTGAGTCTGGAGAATCCGCCGCCCGCCTTTGTGGGCGAACGCTATAGTTTGCTCGAAATCCGGCTGGCGGACGGTAACCGGCGCTTTCTGCTGTTCTGGAAGCCCGACTACAACATCACCGCCTTCCACGAGAACTATGCGGGCGAGGAGATCCTGTCCCTGCAGAAGCAGTTGCAGTCGCTCAACTATTACCGCTTCAACCTGGACGGGATCGTCGGTAAACACCTGATCAAGGCGCTGCAGGAATTTCAAAGCCAGCAACACATCCCGGCATCCGGACAACCCGACACCCAAACCCTGTTTCTCTTGGCGCAGACCGCCTCCCGGCAAAGTTAACGGGCTACTGAAAGGACCATCCACATGACCCCGGAAAAACCCAGAAAGCCACTTGGCGTCATCCTCCAGGAACGCGGCAATATCACCGAGCAGCACATCGACTTCGCCCTGCAGGAACAGAAGGTAACCAATGAAAAGCTGGGCGAGATCCTGCTGCGCCTGGGGTTTGTATCGGAGTACGAGTTCGCCATCGCCATCGCCGACCAGTCCGATCTCGTGTACAAGGATCTGGACACCCTGGCCCCCGATGAAGAGCTGCTGCGGATGTTCAACAAGAACCTCTGCCTGAGCAACGGTTTTCTGCCCATCCAGCGCGACGGCAGCGAAATCATTACCGCCACGTCGGGAACCGATTTCCAGAAAACCGGCCACCTGATCAACCGTCAGACCGGACTGGCGCCCACCTTCGTGTTCGTGGAAAACACCAAGTTGATGAACGCCATCCACAACTACTACTATTTTCTGGACAACCCGGTGGAGACCCTGATCGACAAGGAGATCCGCCTGCTCACCCACGATGCGGACGGCATGCGGCCGGTGGACAAACTGCTGGAGCACCTGCTCCACCTGGCGGTGAAGTACCGCGCCTCCGATATCCATATCCGGCCGCTGGAGCGCACGGTAAACGTGGCCCTGCGCATCGACGGCGTCATGCGCTCCATGTTCTCCCTGCCGAGCAGCATGAAACGCATGGTCTCTTCCATCAAGACCCGCGCCAACATGGATATCGCCGAGCAGCGGCTGCCGCAGGACGGCAGCTTTTCCGAGAACATCCTCAACAACAAATACAACTTCCGCGTCTCCACCACCGTCAGCCCCTACGGCGAGAATATGGTGATGCGCGTGCTGCCCATGAAGAGCGCCTTTCTGGGCATGAACCAGCTCGGCTTTCTGGAAGAAGACATCAAACGGGTGAAGGAGATTTTCAACGAACCCTTCGGCATCGTGCTCCTGACCGGCCCAACCGGCTCGGGTAAGACCTCCACCCTCTACGCCGCCCTCATGACCATCAATCTGCTGGAAAAGAACGTCATGACGGTGGAGAACCCCATTGAGTACCGCTTCCCCATCCTGCGCCAGACCGAGGTGAACGTAAAAGCGGGCTACAACTTCGCCAACGCCATCCGCTACTTCCTGCGCCACGACCCGGACGTGATTCTGGTGGGCGAAATCCGGGACGAGGAGACCGCCGAGACCGCCTTCTCCGCCTCGGAGACCGGGCACATGGTGCTGTCCACCCTGCACGCCAACAGCGCCATCGGCGCCATCCCCAGGCTGCGGGCGCTGGGCATCCCGCCGTTCATGCTCGCGGACGCCCTGATCGGCGTGGTCAGCCAGCGTCTGGTGAGAAGGATCTGCGACAGCTGCAAGGAGGCCTATGCGCCGAGCGAGGAGGAGCTGGAGTACCTGTGCGATCCCGGCATCAGCGAACTCTACCGCGGCAAAGGGTGTGATGTATGCGGCCATACCGGCTACGTGGGCCGCACCCTCATCTATGAGGTGCTCGACGTCAACCGCACCCTGTCCGCCCTGATCGGGGCCGACGCGGACCAGGAGGAGTTGATCACCGAGGCGGAGAAAAACGGCTTCCAGAACATATTCGCCACCGCGGTGACCAAGGCCAAGCAGGGGACCACCACGGTAGCGGAAATCCGGCGCGTGCTGGGTAACGTCGTCGTCTGATGGCCCACTTCCGCTACAAGGTCATCAAGGACACGGGCCAGGTCACGGGGGGTACCGTGCGCCTGCCCTATGACAACGAGGCCACCGTGATCGCCTACCTGGAGCGGGAGGGCAATACCGTCCTCTTCATCAAACGGCTGCCGGCCCTCTCCAGCCGGCTGCTGGAGACGTTCAGCTCCAGTTCCAGAACCAAGGTTAAACGCAAAGAGGTGGCCGAGTTTCTGTCCAATATGTCCGTCATGCTGCGCAGCGGCATCCCCATTATCGGCGCGCTGAAAGAGCTGGTGGAGGAGAATGAGAACCCGGCCCTGAAAGCGGCGGCGGAAGGGATGTTGTTTCACCTGGAATCGGGCGCCTCCTTCTATGACGCCATCGGCAACTATCAAAAGATCTTCTCCAGCACCGTGCGCTATCTGGTGCGCATCGGGGAAGAGACTGGGAGCCTGGAAAAAACCCTGAAGGACGCGTCCGAACATGTTCAGCACCTGGACCGCATCATCTCCGACACCAAACAGGCGCTGCTCTACCCCGCCTTTGTCATCGTCACCATGGGCGCCGCGGTGGGTTTCTGGTTCTCCTATGTGGTGCCCAAGATCGTGGGCCTGTTCAAGGAGATGGGTGTAGCGCTGCCGCAGATCACCCTCACCCTGCTCGCCATCTCCGAATTCCTGCAGGACTACTTTCTCTGGATTGTGCTCTTTTTGGTCCTGCTCGTAATCGGGGTTTTCAGCGCCAAAAAACACCACCAGGGATTCCGCCTGGGATTCGACCGCGCCCTGTTGCGCATACCCCTGGTCAACAGCATCGTATCCGCCTCCAATCTCGCCTTCATCAGTGAATACCTGCGCCTGCTGCTCAACTCCGGCGTGGACACCTTCCGCTCCCTGGATATCCTGAGCGAAAGCATACAGAACGAGTACTACCGGGGGCGGGTACGGACGGTGCGCACCGATCTGGTCAACGGCAAGGCCCTGGCCGAATCCTTCCGTAGCGCCACCATCTTCCCTCCCTTCGTGGTGCGCATGGTGAGCATCGGGGAACAGAGCGGCACCCTGCCCGAGCAGTTGAGCCATATCGCCACCGAGTATCAGGAACGGCTCTCCACCCTGGTCTCCACCCTGGGCAAGGTGATCGAGCCGGTGGTGCTGGTGGTGGCCGGGGTGATGTTCGCCATCATCCTGGGCGGCGTATTCCTGCCCATCTACGATCTCATCGGCCAGATCGGCTAAGGGTTGATGTTGAGGGTGTAGTTGAATCCTGTATCCAGGGCGTTATCCGCACAGGTGGCGTCCGCCGCCTTGAGCTTGAAGCGGTAGCCGGCCCCGACTGCAGCAGCGCCAGTGTTGCTGAAATTCGCGGTATTGGCGCCGGTCTTGGTAATGGTAAATCCGCCCGGATCGCCCCCCTGCCACTCGATGCTCCAGCCATCCACCTCACCGAGCCTCGGCCCGCTTACGTTGAAGGCGGTCAGGCAACTGTTGAGGATGCTGGCGTTGCAAGTGATCACGGTGGAGGCCGGGGCGGCGCTCAGGGTTCCGTTCTGCACTGTAACGCCGAAGATCCGTTCGTCCATCCTGGAGGCGCCATCCGTGGCCCGCAGGGTGACGTCACGGGTGCCGGCGCAGACATCGATATTCCCCACCAGTTCGCCAGTGGCCACGTTGGGCATGCTCAGGCCCGTGATATCCGAACTGATCAACTGCCAGACGTAGGGCAAGGTGCCGCCCGTGGCGCTGGGCATGATGCCGCCGCCCACCGCCAGGGTGTCGCCGATGGTGACCGCAGTCGGGGTGATGCCGGTGATGACCACGCTGTCCGCCGTGCAGTCGCGGGTGTCCGTCACCAGTTGCCCGATCTCGCTCTCGGAAAGCGCACGATTATAGATGCGCAGTTCGTCGATCATGCCGCCAAAGAAGTTGCGCGGTGAGGTGTGGCCGCGGGCGCCGATCAGGAACTTGTAGCCGTTAGATCCCATGGAGCCGCTCTCGGAACGGGCATACACCTGTTGCCCATCCTTGTAGAGGATCTGCTCGCTGCCGTCATAGACCGTGGTGATGTGATACCAGCTGTTGGCGGTCACTGGAAAGGAGGAGCCGCCGTCCCAGTTCCAGTGGGGACGCCAGGCGTAGTGAACCTGCCCATTACGTACCCGCGCCTCATAGAGGCTCTCCTTGTTGTAGATGATGTTTTCGTCGGAACTGCCGTCCCATTTAAACCAGGCGCTGACGGTCCAGGGCGAACTGCCGGGATCGAGATCTCCGCTGGCCGGATCGCCCAGATCGAGATAACCGCCATTATTGGAGTTGACGCGCACAAAGCTGCCAGCACGGCATACCTTGCCCTGGGAGGGGGATGTCTGAATGGGAATCGCTCCACTCCCGCGCCGGGCGGCGATGCCGCTGTTGGAACCGGCGCTGTCGTTGACCTCGCCCGCCACGGCGCCGGTCCAGGGGTAGTCCAGCTCCATCTGGTATTCCGCCACCGGGTCCGTGTAGCAGGCGCCGCTGCAACCGCTGCGGGTCAGGCTCTTGATTTCCGCAAGCTCGGTGGCGTCCAGGGCCTTGCTCCAGACCCGCACCTCATCGATGCGGCCGGTGAAATAGTTATTCACATGCTGGGAGCTGCCCACGGTCACCGGGCTGCCGTTCACTCCCGTAAGCACCGAGGCCCCGCTCCAGGTGGAGGTGTTTTCATAACGGGTATCGTTGATGGTCACCGCCAGGGTGCCACTGTCGTAGGTGACGGCGAGGAAGGTCCAGGCATTGAGCGGCACGCTGTCCTCGGCGCCAAAATCGGAATAGGCGTCGCGGGCCACGGTATTGAGGTAGACATGGACCGTACCGTTGGTATTGATACCGATCTCCAGGTTGTCGCCATAGCGATCCGAGGCCTTGGCAAAAACCGTATTACGTGTTCGATGATTGGTCCGGTCGTTCTCCAATTGGCTGGGATTCACCCACATGGCCACGGTAAAGGCGCTGCTGCTGTTGCTAAAGGCGGTATTCAGATCAGGACTGGCGCTCTCGTTTCCGAGATCCACATAGTCATTCCGGCCGTCAAACCGTCCAGCACGGCAGATATGGCCGCTGCCGATGGTGGACGCACGGTTTTCAGCGGTGCCGTCCCCGGTCCCCGCGCTGGAGCTGTCCTCCACCTCGCCGCTCACACCGCTCCAGCTGCACTCATCAAACAGCCACTCGCCGACCATGTTTTCCGAGTAGGGAGAACCGATCGCACCCGGCAGAATGGAGAGGCTGTAATAACCCGTGGTGTAGGTGTTGCTGGGACAGCTGTTGTCCGTGGCGGTTAGAGAAAAGACATAACTGCCCACGGTGGTGGAGCCGCTTTTCCAGAAATTGCCTTCGTTGTCGCTCTGGGTATCGATCTGGAAGCCCCCGGGGTCGTTGCCGTTCCAGTTTGTCGCCCAGTTGAAGGCCCCTACATGGGTTCCATTTACGGTAAAGGTCTGGGCAAAGGTGGAGCTGTCCACCGTAAAGTCGGGGACCGCCCCACCGGCCGGCGCCGGGGTGACGCTGAGCGAGCCCTTGTCCACCGTCAGATTGAAGCTATGGCTGTCGGTCTTTGTGGAATCGAGGCGATCCTCCACCCGCACCGCCAGGCTGTAGCTGCCGTCACACACATCCAGCGTTCCCGAAAGCTGTCCGGACCAGAGATCAATCGCCAATCCCGGGATCGGCGGGGTTACCGAGTCCAGATACCAGTAATAGTTTCCGGAACCGCCGGTAGCAGAATAGGTGTGAGAGTAGCTGCCGCCGAGGGTGCCGTTGGGCATGGCCGAGGTGTTGATCTGCACGTTGCCCGTGGGCGCGGTGGCGGGACAGAAGCCGTTAATATCCAGGTTAGGATCGCCCGGCGGCCCCGGCTTGCCGTAGCAATCCGGGTCATAACAGTCGGCGTAACCGTCATTGTCTTCATCGCCGGCCACATTGCAGATCTCCCCCGAGCCGCTGCCGCTTCCTCCACCGCCCCCGGCGCTACAGTGGTTCCCTTTCAGGGTGGAGAGACCCACCGCGATAAGCCGGTCATCATAGGTATCCAGCTCGATCTTGTTGGGCTTGTTGAAACGCAGTGGCGTGGCGTCGCCGTTGAGATCGTCAAAGAAACCGCCGGCCCCGTCCCGGTCCTTCACCCCGCCGCTGACCAGCACATAGGCCTGGTTGATGCCGTTGGTGTTGGCGCCGTCGTCCGCCACGAACAGCCGGGTGTTATCAAGAACCGCGGGGATGCTGCCCAATCCCAGGGGATTGGAGCAGAGATCATCGGCATCACTGAAGGTGTTGGTGAGGTCCTGTTCCGTGGCGCCGGCGAGGCCGAACACGGAGTAGCGCAGGGGGTTGCCCCAGGCGTCGTTGCCGTTAAACAGGCCGATGGTGAGATAGGGAATCTCGCCCACGTAGTTACTGCAGTCTCCGGCCACCAGATCCTCCTGGCCGTCCCCGTCCACATCGGGACAGGGCAGACGATAGGCGGTGGCCAGATAGCCGTCCATGGCCAGGGTGGCCCGCTCCAGCATGGCGTCGGTCTGCTTGTTCTTGCCGGACTGGATTAAAGCGGGAAGGACCGTGGCCACGATGGCGATCACGATGCCTGCGATCACCAGCACCACGGACATCTCCACCAGGGTAAATCCTCGCGCCGTTACTCTTCTTGTTATCGAACTCACGTCAGTCCCATGCCTTTCATGCAGATAGTCACATAATAGCCTTAATTGTAGAACGCCTGTCCCTGTTTGGACGAGACCTGCCGCAGGGGAGCGACAAACGTAGAGCTATTTCCGACCGCTGGCTAGCCCGGATATTGCACCAGCATCCCGAGATGCAGGCGGAAGGTGTCGTTCGGCTGGTGCAATATCCGGGCTAACGTTCCCAGCGCAGACGGACCGCCGGTTCGCCCGCCTGAGCCGCGAACGGCTCGCAGATACAGATATCCCCCACCGCCACCAGCTTTCCGCCCACCGACACCAGTGGAATCCTCTCCCGTTCCCAGGGAGGAATCCCCTTCTCCTGAAACAGCTTTTTCAGGCTCCGGGTCCCTGACTGTCCGGCGGGACAGCAGCGCTCGCCGCCTCCCCGAAAATGGACCTGGATGGGCGCGGAGCGCCAGGCGGAGAGCGCGATGCCCCGGTTTCCCTTTTCCACCGAAAGCGTACCCAGACCGGCCGGCAGTTCCAGTACCGACTCACCGTCCCACTCCAGCACCGTATCGGCATCCAGAGACGGTTGGGGGGACATCACATAGAGCCGATCCTGAAAGCGGCGCACCATGGCGCCGGGCCAGTGCACCTCGGGATTGCGGTCGGCCGCCGCCGGGATCAGCTCGGAAAGAATCCGGTCGAGGCGCACCGTATCGGGCAGGGGAAATCCCCGCTCTTTCATCCAGGCGCGAAGCAGGGCGCGAACCCGCGGGGCCGGTAGCGCCTTCAGCTCAGAAATAGGAAGTCCTTCCCCATCGGCCTTGCTGATACGGGCCAGGTCCGCCTGCGCCAGGGTGTCGATCAAACCCTGCGCCTCGGCGCAGTGGCTCGCGCTGCGGGACAGGGTGCGCCCCAGGGCCGGCCAACGCTCCCGCAGCAGCGGGATCACGCGCTGGCGCAGATAGTTGCGGTCGAAGGAGATGTCTTGATTACTCTGATCCTCCACCCAGGCGAGTCCGTGCGCCATGGCGTATTCATGCAGCTCTTGCCTGGAAAACCCCAACAGCGGGCGGGCATGGAACCCAGGACCGAACGGAGTCACGGGGGGCATGGCGGCGAGACCGCTGGGACCGCTGCCACGCAGCAGCTGCAGCAGCAAGGTCTCCGCCTGATCGTCCTGGTGATGGGCGGTAAAGAGGATGTCTCCCGCGCCCATCAACCGGGCCATGGCGCCATAGCGCTCCCTGCGGGCCACCGCCTCCAGGCTCTCACCCGGCTCGGGTGCTACGGTGACCGCAAGGGAAGTGATGGGAATCCGAAGTTTCCGGCAGTGCTCTTCGCATAGGGCCGCCCAGCGGCCGGAGTCCGCCTGCAGACCGTGATCCACATGCACGGCGTGCAGTTCCGCGCTGTATTCCGTTTGCAGTTGGGAAAAAAGATGAAGTAGCGCCTGGGAGTCCAGGCCGCCGCTGAACGCCACCCAGTAGCGGGGGGCCGCCGGGAGGGCGGAGAGGATTTCAAGAAGCCGGCCCTGGGAGAGTGTCATGTAAGCCGCCGCCAGATGAAGTTCATGCAGCTACGTAACTTGAGTGGGCAACGAAGCAGACTACCCGCTGTACTTCCCGTACTGCATCAGGCGCTGATAGCGCTCTTCCAGAAGCTTGTCCACGGGGATCTGGGTAAGGTAGTCCAGCCCCTCCAGCAGCGCCTGCTTCATGCTGCGCCCCATGGCGTCGGTATCACGATGCGCGCCGCCCAGGGGCTCCGGGATAATGCCGTCGATCAGACCCAGCTCCTTCAGGCGGTGGGAGGTGATGCCCATGGCCTCCGCCGCCAGATCGGCCTTTTCGGCGCTTTTCCAGAGGATGGAGGCGCACCCCTCGGGGGAGATCACGGAGTAGGTGCTGTACTCCAGCATCAGCACCCGGTCGCCGACGCCGATGGCGAGCGCGCCGCCGGA
>JBNKPL010000081.1:0-10547 GCA_050295355.1 Sedimenticolaceae bacterium | reverse complement strand
GATATCGTCGAGGTGCTGGACGGGGAGAACGGGGAGCGTTATCAGCAGAAGATAGAGACCCGGATGGATTTCGAGCAGGCGGTGGAGGCGTTTCAGAATCGCCGCTTCGAAGAGGCGAAGCAGCGCTTCGAAATCCTCAAGACCCAGGCGCCCGATGACCGGGCGGTGGATATCTACCGGGAGCGGTGCGAGCGCTTTATCGAACAGGGTATACCAGCAGACTGGGACGGCGCGGTTAAGTTGTAGCGGCTGCAAGGGCCTGTTAACCCAATTAGGGTTAACAGGACCTAGTCTTCCAGCGGGGAGACCAGTACCAGCGCACCCAGCATGGGGTGATCGATATAGTGGGTCTCGCCGCTGCGCATCCGGCGGTGGCCAGTGAAGCGATAGCGGCCATTGAGTAGAAGATCCAGATCGATATGCAGATAGCGCTCCACGCTGATCTTGACGGTGCCGTCCAGCGCGCCTGAGGCGTCGGACTGGATCTGGATCGGTTTGCTCTTGGCGCGCGATTCGGCGGGATGACGCCAGGCCACATGGACCAGCGGAGTCAGTCCCTTGGCGCGCAGGCGCGCGGCTTCGCTCCGCAGACGCCAGCGGGATTTCGGCAGCACGGTGAACTCCGTGGTGCCGGGGCCCGGTTTCAGCAATCGGGCCTCATGCAGTTCCGGACGTCCCGGGTTTTCCGGCCACTGCTCGGAGCCAACCCCAAGGCGTTCGAAAATAATGATCTCCACGTCATAGCTTTTTGCATGCGCCACTTGGGCGAGCAACAGCAGCGAGGCGGCGATAAGCAGTGACAGGGAGCGACGATTCATTGCAAAAACCATTTTGGGTTGCCAATTCTGATACGGTTATTGTTTCCCAGTGGAGCGGAAAAATCGAGTGCTATCCACGAATTTCATCCAATACCCCCGCGACCCGGGCGATACGCTGCTCCCGGTCTCCCAGATCACGGTAGAAGCGGAGCCGGTCCGCGCCCTCCAGTTTGAACTCCCTGGCGCGGGTCTGGATGAGCCGGATGATGTGCGCCGGGTCGATCTTGGGCTCTCCCTCGAAGGTGATGCGCCCCCCCTCCAGGCCCGCCTCCAGCTTGCGGATACCCATGGGCTGGGCCTTCAGCTTCAGTTCGGTAATGCCGAACAGCGCCTTGGCCGGCTCCGGCAGCAGGCCGAAGCGGTCGATCACCTCCACCTGGAGTTCCCGTAGCTCCTCCCGGTCCCGGGCGCTGGCGATGCGCTTGTAGAGCACCAGCCGGGTGTGCACATCGGGGATGAACGCCTCCGGCAGCAGGGCGGGGAGTTGCAGGTCGATCTCCGCCCCGTGATCCAGGGGGCGGTCGAGGGTGGGCTGCTTTCCGGCCTTCAGTGCCTTCACCGCCCGCTCCAGCAGCTCCGTGTAGAGACTAAAACCGATCTCGTGGATCTGGCCGCTCTGGCCCTCGCCCAGCAGTTCCCCGGCGCCGCGGATCTCCAGGTCATGGGTGGCGAGGGTGAAGCCCGCGCCCAGGTCCTCCATGGATTCGATGGCCTCCAGCCTCTTCCGGGCGTCGGCGGTCAGGCTCTTGGGGGAGGGGGTCAGCAGATAGGCGTAGGCGCGGTGGTGGGAGCGGCCCACCCGGCCGCGCAGCTGGTGCAGCTGGGCCAGGCCCAGCTTGTCGGCGCGGTTGATGAGGATGGTGTTGGCGCTGGGGACGTCGATGCCGCTCTCGATGATGGTGGTGCAGACCAGGATGTTGAAGCGCTGGTGATAGAAGTCCCGCATGATCCCTTCCAGGTCCCGCTCGCGCATCTGGCCGTGGGCCACCTGCACCCGGGCGCCGGGCAGCAGCTTTTCCAGCTTGCCCGCCGTGGTCTCGATGGTGCTCACCTCGTTGTGCAGGAAATAGACCTGGCCGCCGCGTTTGATCTCGCGTTGGCACGCCTCGCTGATGAGCACGTCGTTCCACTGACTGATGAAGGTCTTGATGGGGTGGCGCGCCACGGGCGGGGTGGCGATGATGGAGAGATCGCGCATCCCCGAGAGGGCCATGTTGAGGGTGCGGGGGATGGGGGTGGCGGTGAGGGTGAGCAGATCCACCTCCGAGCGCAGGGACTTGAGGCGTTCCTTGTGGCGCACCCCGAAGCGGTGCTCCTCATCCACGATCACCAGGCCCAGGTTTTTGAATTTCACATCCTCCTGCAGCAGCTTGTGGGTGCCCACCACGATATCCACGATTCCGCCCGCGAGTCCGTGCAGGATCTTCGACTGCTCCTTGCCGCTGCGGAAGCGGGAGAGGCTCTCCACCTGGACCGGCCAGTCGGCGAAGCGGTCGGCAAAGTTCTGGTAGTGCTGCTGCGCCAGCAGGGTGGTGGGGACCAGCACCGCCACCTGCTTGCCGCCCTGGACCGCCATGAAGGCGGCGCGCATGGCCACCTCGGTCTTGCCGAAGCCCACGTCGCCGCACACCACCCGGTCCATGGGCTGGGGTGACTGCATGTCCGCCAGCACCGCGTCGATGGCCTGCTGCTGGTCCGGGGTCTCCTCGAACTCGAAATCCGAGGCGAAGGCGGCGTACTCCCCGCCCGCGGGCGGGAAGGCATAGCCCTGGTGGGCGGCGCGGCGGGCGTAGATCTCCAGCAGCTCCGCCGCCACGTCGCGCACCTGTTCCGCCGCCTTGCGCTTGAGTTTCTCCCACTGGTCGCCGCCCAGGCGGTGCAGGGGGGCGTTCTCGGGCGAGGCCCCGGAGTAGCGGCTGATCAGATGCAGGGAAGAGACCGGCACATAGAGCTTGTCCCCCTTGGCGTACTCCAGGGTGAGGAACTCGGTGGTCATGCCGCCCACCTCCAGGGTGCGCAGGCCGAGATAGCGCCCCACGCCGTGGTCCTCATGCACCACCGGGGCGCCCTCGTGCAGCTCGGTGAGGTTGCGCACCACCTGTTCCGAGTCCTGGAAGCGGCCCTTGCGCCGCCGCTCCTGGCGTACCCGTTCGCCCAGAAGCTGGGTCTCGGTGATGATTACCAGGCCGTTATCATCAAGCCAGATTCCATGCTCCATGGGGGCGGCGGTGAGGGCCAGCGGCAGCTCCGACAGGAGAAAATCCTCCCAGTTATCCACCGTCTTTGGGCGGATGCCGTAGCCGCCCAGGGTCTCCAGCAAAATCTCGCGGCGGCCCGCGCTTTCGGCCACGAAGAGCACCCGCCCGGGTTGTTGCGCCAGAAAATGTTGCAGGGCGGCGGCCGGCTGGGCGGCGCGTGCCTGAAATCCCAGCGGCAGAGGCGCTCGGGTGGCGAAGTTGTGAAAAGCGGCGTAGCCCTTGTTGCGTGACTGGATCTCGCTGCGCTGCAGGCGAACGGATTGGCCGCGGTTGAGGTGGCCGGCCAGCTCCTCCGCGTCCAGATAGAGCGCACGGGGCGGCAGTATGGGTCGTTCGATGTCATGCCGCCGCTGTTCGTAGCGCGCGGCCAACTGTTCCAGGAAGCTGTCCGCCTGTTCCAGGCAGGCCTCGAAGCGGACGGTGATGCGGTGGTCCGGCAGGAAATCGAACAGGGTGGCGGTCTGATCGAAAAAGAGCGGCAGGTAGTACTCCAGCCCGCCGGGGGTGTTGCCGTCGGAGACCTCGCGGTAGATCAGGCTGGAGTGCAGATCGCCCTCGAAGCTGGTGCGGTAGGCGCGGCGGAAATGGGTGATCCCGTCCTCATCCATGGGGAATTCGCGGGCGGGCAGCAGTTCGATGCGGTCGATCTTCTCCAGGGTGCGCTGGGTCTCCGGGTCGAAGGTGCGGATGCTTTCGATTTCGTCGTCGAACAGGTCGATGCGGTAGGGGTGGGCGCTGCCCATGGGAAAGATGTCGAGCAGGGAGCCGCGCACCGCCAGCTCGCCATGGGCCAGCACCTGGGAGACGGTGCGGTAGCCCGCCTGTTCCATCTGCCGCCGCATCTCCTGCAGGGGCAGCCGGTCGCCCGTCTGCAGCAGGAAGCTGTTGCCCTCTATGTAGCTGCGCGGCGGCAGCCGCTGCAACAGGGTGGCCACCGGGACCACCAGGATACCGCTCTCCGCGCGGGGCAGGCGGTGGAGGGTCCTTAGCCGTTCGGAGACCAGTTCCGGCAGGGGGGAGAAGACATCGTAGGGCAGGGTCTCCCAGTCGGGGAAGGAGAACACCTTGTGGGCGTCTTTCCCCAGGAAGAAACGCAGACCCTGTTCCAGCCGCACGGCGGACTGGATGTCCTCCACCACCACCAGCAGCAGACCGTCGAAGCGGGCCGCGGCGGAGGCGATGGCGAGCGCATCGGCGCCGCCGTAGAGCCTTCCCCACTGTATGCGTTCATCGGCCCGGGCCGGGAGGGGAGGCGCCAGGACATGGGCGATAGCGGATTGGGGGTCGGATTGTTCAGACATGCCGGGTACAACGGAAATCAAAGGGTGAGGATTCTCTCACATCGAAAGAACAGGGGGCACCCCGGCCGGCGGCGGAATGTCCCCGGTCGGAGAGGGGATTAGCGGTGTATGACGGTGGTGATGACCCGGTCGTGCTCGAAATAGACCGTGTACCCTTCGTACACCCAGCGGCTGATGGGCGGCTCTCCCACTGCATCCACCTTCTTCAGGGGCGCGCCGAACTTGCTCTCCACCTGCTCCATGGACTGTCCCATCACGGGGCGCGGAACACCCTCGGGGCTGTTGGCGGGGCTTTCGGAAATGGCGTCCATGAGCAGAACGTCGGCATGCAGCGGCGCGGCGAGGGCCGACAGCAGGGTCAGGGCGAAAAGGGTTTTGACGGTCTGCGTCATGATGGGCGATCTCCTTCTGTATGACGAGTTATAGGGAATATAGCACCAAAACACCATCTCCAGCCACGGCGTTACAGGACAGGCCGCAAGCTAAAACGGGGAGCGCGCAAAGGGCGCGATCCCCGTTGAATAGCCTTCCTACTGTTCCAGCATCATCTGCGCCTGGGCCGTTTCCACATAGGATTGATAAGCGGGAATCGCTATGGCCGCAAGAATGCCGATAATGGCAATGATGGGCAGAAGCAAACCAAGTATTTTGACGCCCAGGGGATTCGCTGAGGGCGCGGGTCCATAGCTATTGCTGCCCTTGGTTCCGCCCGCGAAAACCAGGTAGAGGCCGAACAGTAGATTGATCAGGGGGATGAAAAAGAGCATGCTGAGCCAGCCGGTCTTGTCCAGATCATTGAGCCGACGCACCGCATAGATAAATGCGGGAATAGCCGGGGCAATATAGTACAGGATGACGGTGAAAATAATCGCCATTCCTGCTCCGTCCCCCGCGGTTGACGGTACAGCCATGAGTAAAGCCATGGCCAACAGATTCAAAAGCAGAGTCGAGCCGGTTACATAGGCAAGATAGCGCAAGCGCCCGATGCGCCCGGATACGGATAAAAATTGCGGTTGATATGTCTCATCATCCATGACCGCAACGGTAGCTTCCGGCGTAGTGTAGGGGTTGTTGGTTTCGGACATCCGTTATCTCCTGTTGTTACTTATGTGGGTACTTCTATTTCGAGCTTTCGAGCGTACCATAATTAGTTCAAATATTGGTTTTGCTTTTGTAGATGCCCACTGTCAGCCCACTTGCGGTCCATAGCGACAATCCTTGGAACTACACTTTGATTCCAGGCATAAAAAAAGCACTTTCGATTTCTCGAAAGTGCTTATCTGTTTTGGTGGGCGGTACTGGGATTGAACCAGTGACCCCTGCCGTGTGAAGGCAGTGCTCTCCCGCTGAGCTAACCGCCCTGAGCCTGAGAACCTCAAGGAGTGCGGTATGTTACCGGAAGGCGGTGGCCGCCTCAATAGGAGCGCTTCGGAGTATGATGAAGAAACGCGGGTTCTAAAAGGCGTCTCGGCGGTTATGGAAATGGGTGCGGACAACGCTATTGTCATCCGGGTATCCGGATTGGTGCAGGGGGTCGGTTTCCGGCCCACGGTCTGGCGGCTGGCCCGTGAGCTGGGCCTGGAGGGGGATGTAAGGAACGACGGCGCCGGGGTGGTGATCCGGCTCTGGGGCGACGAGGAGAACAGGGCACGGTTTCTGGCCCGGCTTGAGCAGGAGTCGCCGCCCCTGGCCCGAATCGACGGCATCGAAACCGCGCCTCTGACTAGTGGGGATGGCGACCGGCCCGGCGGTTTCCAGATCGCCCTCAGCGGAGCGGGCGCGATCCGGACCGGCATCGTGCCGGATGCGGCGGTCTGTGGGGAGTGCCGCAAGGAGATCCTGGATTCCTCCGACCGGCGCCATCGCTACCCCTTCACCAACTGCACCCACTGTGGCCCCAGGTTTTCCATTCTCCGCGCCATCCCTTATGACCGGGCCAACACCAGCATGGACCGCTTTCCCATGTGCCCCATCTGCAGGCAGGAGTACGACGATCCGGCCAACCGCCGTTTCCACGCCCAGCCCAACGCCTGTCCCGACTGTGGGCCGCGGATCTGGCTGGAGGAGCACCAGGGCAGGGTGGTGCCGCAAGACGAAGAGGTCGTGGCCACTGCTGCCCGCCTGATCCGGGAGGGAAAGATCGTCGCCATCAAAGGGATCGGTGGGTTCCATCTCGCCTGTGACGCCGCCAACGAGGAGGCGGTGGCGGAGCTGCGCCGGCGCAAGGGGCGCTACCACAAGCCCTTTGCCCTGATGGCGCGGGATGAAGGGGTCATCGCCGGCTCCTGTTACCTGGAGGATGAGGAGCGGCGCCTGTTGCATAGTACGGCCGCCCCCATCGTGCTTTTGAAGCAGCGGGAAAACCATACCTTGGCCGCATCCCTTGCCCCCGGACAGGACACCCTCGGCTTCATGCTGCCCTATACCCCCCTCCATGTGCTTCTGATGGAGGCAGTGCCGGGGCCGATTGTGCTCACCTCGGGGAATCCCAGCGAGGAGCCGCAACTCATCGCCAACGAAACGGCGCGGGAGCGGCTGGCCCCCATCGCCGATTATTTTCTTATGCATGACCGCGAGATCCTGAACCGGGTGGATGACTCGGTGGTGCGGGTGATGGCGGGCCGGGGGCGTGTCATCCGCCGCGCCCGGGGCTATGCCCCGGCGCCCCTGTTGTTGCCTCCCGGGTTCGAAGAGGCGGACGCCATCACGGCGCTGGGCGGGGAGCTGAAAAACACCTTTTGTATCCTGAAAGAGGGCAAGGCGATCCTCTCCCAGCATCTGGGGGATCTGGAAAACCCGGAGAGCTATCGCGCCTTTCAGACAACGCTGAGTCTCTATAACGATCTCTACCAACATCGCCCGAATGCCCTCGCCGTGGACCTGCATCCAGGGTACCGCTCCACCCGCTTTGGCCGGGAGCTGGCGCAACGGAATGGAGTGCGGCTGCTGGTGATTCAGCATCATCACGCCCATCTCGCCGCCTGTATGGCGGAGAACGGCTGGGGCCTGGAGGCGGGGGCGGTGCTGGGGGTGGTGCTGGACGGCTTGGGCTACGGTCCGGACGCGACCCTGTGGGGTGGAGAGTTTCTGTTGGGGGATTATTGCGGCTATGAACGGCTGGCCTATCTCAAACCCGTGCCCATGATTGGCGGCGCCCAGGCGGTCCTGCAGCCGTGGCGCAGCGGGTATGCGCACCTTCTACAGTGTGTGGGCAAAGAGGAGCTGGAAGGTTATAGGGCAACGGAGTGGATACGATTTCTAGACAGCAAACCGCTGGCGGTGTTGGAAGGGATGATCGAGCAGGGCCTAAATGCCCCGTTGTCCTCATCGGCTGGCCGCCTGTTCGATGCGGTGGCGGCGGTGCTGGGGATCTGCCGTGAGCGCATCCATTACGAGGGGCAGGCGGCCATGGAACTGGAGGCCATCATCCCCCACTGGCTGGTGCAAAAGGTGGAGCCCTATCCCTTTCGCCTGGATCGGGAGGAGGAGGGGGCGGCGCGGCTCAATCCGGCCCCTATGTGGCGGGCGTTGTTGGAGGATCTTCTGAAGGGCCGGTCAAGGGAAGAGATGGCGGCGGCCTTTCATCGTGGACTCGCGCAGTCCATCGCCGTTACCGCGGACACTTTATGCCGCGAGGCGAATGTGGGCACCGTGGCCTTGTCGGGCGGGGTATTCCAGAACCGCATCCTGTTTGAGGCGGTGGTGGCGGGACTGGAATCCAGGGGGTTGCAGGTACTGACCCACCGCCGGGTTCCCGGCAATGACGGCGGCATTGCCCTGGGTCAGGCGGTTATTGCGGCGGCGGGCCGCCCTTCTGGTAGAATGCCCGCTCTTTAAGAACAGTTAGCTTTTAAACCTATGACCATTCGTACCCGTTTCGCCCCCAGTCCCACTGGCTACCTCCATGTGGGTGGCGCCCGCACGGCGCTCTTCTCCTGGCTCTATGCCCGCAAACACGGCGGCCAGTTCGTGCTGCGCATCGAGGACACCGATCTGGAGCGCTCCACCGCCGAGTCGGTGAACGCCATCCTGGAGGGGATGACCTGGCTCGGGCTGGAGTATGACGAGGGTCCCTTTTTCCAGACCCACCGCTTTGATCGTTACGAAGAGATCATCCAGCAGCTGATGGACAAGGGCTTGGCCTACCGCTGCAACTGCTCCCGCGAACGGCTGGATGAGCTGCGCGAAGAGGCCATGAAGCGCAAGGAGAAGCCGCGTTACGATGGCCGCTGCCGCGACCAGGTGGTGGACCCCAACGAACCCCATGTAATCCGCTTCCGCAATCCCGACGAGGGGAGCGTGGTGGTGGACGACCTGGTGCGGGGCCGGGTGGTGTTCGAAAACGCCGAACTGGACGACCTGATCATCAAGCGCACCGACGGCTCCCCCACCTACAACCTCACGGTGGTGGTGGACGACATGGATATGAAAATCAATCATGTGATCCGCGGCGATGACCATCTCAACAACACCCCGCGCCAGATCAACATCCTGCAGGCCCTGGGCAAGGAACCGCCCGCCTACGCCCACGTGCCCATGATCCTGGGCGACGACGGCGCGCGCCTCTCCAAGCGCCACGGCGCGGTGAGCGTCATGCAGTATCGGGAGGAGGGCTACCTGCCCGAGGCGCTGCTCAACTATCTGGTGCGCCTGGGCTGGTCCCACGGCGATCAGGAGATCTTCTCCATCGATGAGATGATCGAACACTTCGACATCAATCAGGTAAACCGGGCGGCCTCCGCCTTCAACACCGAAAAGCTGTTGTGGCTCAATCAGCACTACATCAAAAACGAAAAACCCGCCCGCATCGCCCATCTGCTGAGTCCACACATGGGCAGGCTCGATATCGATCCCTCCGAAGGCCCCGATCTGGTTGAAGTGGTTCGCGTCCAGCAGGAGCGCGCCAAGACCCTGGTGGAGATGGCGGAGATCAGCACCTTCTTCTATCGGGACTTCGACGAGTACGACGAGAACGCGGCCAAAAAGAACCTGCGCCCCGTGGCGCGTGAGCCGCTGGAGAAGATACGCGAGGCGCTGGCATCCCTGGAGGAGTGGAGCCGTGAGGCGCTGCACCAGGCGGTCAACGATGTCTCCGAGGCGCTGGAACTCAACATGGGCAAGGTGGCCCAGCCCCTGCGCGTGGCCGTCACGGGCCGTGCCGCCTCGCCGGGCATCGACGATACTCTTTTTCTAGTGGGCCGGGACGCCACCCTGCGGCGCATCGACCGGGCGCTGGAGTTCATTCGCAAGCGGGAAGAGAATCCACGATAAGTCGATGTAGCAACCCTAGTTTTAATTAGCCACAGAGGACACAGAGTTCACGGAGAAAGAGCTGTTCGAGGGTACATGGATGTTCTCAAATGGATATGAATTCACGATGCTCTTTTCGCCTATGAATTCTCTGTGTACTCTGTGATCTCTGTGGCAAAAAATCGAGCCAGAATCAGTTATGAGCGATCAGGAATCAACCAGACCCAGCAACTTCATCCGCCAGATCATCGATGAAGACCTGGCCAATGGAAAGAATGACGGCCGGGTGCATACCCGTTTCCCGCCCGAGCCGAACGGCTATCTCCATATAGGCCACGCCAAGTCCATCTGTCTCAACTTCGGCATCGCCCGCGACTATCCGGGCGGGCTCTGCAACCTGCGTTTTGACGACACCAATCCTCACAAGGAGGACGAGGAGTACGTCAACGCCATCATCGAGGATGTACGCTGGCTCGGCTTCGATTGGGACGACCGGCTGTTCTACGCCTCCAACTATTTTGAACAGCTCTACCAGTTCGCCGAAGAGCTGATCGAACGGGGCAAGGCCTATGTCTGCGACTTGACGGCGGAAGAGACTCGTGAGTACCGCGGCACCCTCACCGAGCCGGGCAAGGAGAGTCCCTACCGCAACCGTTCGGTGGAGGAGAACCTGGATCTGTTCCGGCGCATGCGGGCGGGTGAATTTGAGGACGGCAGCCGCGTGTTGCGCGCCAAGATCGACATGGCCTCGCCCAACATGAACATGCGAGATCCCACCCTCTACCGCATCCGTCACGGGGTGATCCACCACCAGACGGGCAACGAGTGGTGTCTCTATCCCATGTACGACTACACCCATCCTATCTCCGACGCCCTGGAGGGGATCACCCACTCCCTCTGCACCCTGGAGTTTGAGGATC
>JBNKPL010000080.1:0-10733 GCA_050295355.1 Sedimenticolaceae bacterium | reverse complement strand
GGGCCATTAGCTCAGTTGGTAGAGCAGTGGACTCTTAATCCATTGGTCGTAGGTTCGAATCCTACATGGCCCACCAATATCACCACGAAGCCTGAACCTAGTGTTCGGGCTTTGTTGTTTCTACGGAGACGATTCGAACCTACGACATCAAACAGCCAGGTTCGACAGACTCGCGAAGCGAGGCTGAACGTGGGAGCGTAGCGAGCGCGGCCCGAAGGGCGAGGCGCAGCCGAGTAATCCTACATGGCCCACCAATCCCCATTGAAACCCGGACCCTGGAGTCCGGGTTTTTCGTTTCTACGCAGACGATTCGAACCTACGACTCCTGAAAGGACTATCCTATATAGTTATACCAAGCAGACACCATAAAGCGGCCGACAGTTGAGGAGATGGATATGAAACTGGCAATCATCGGGCTGGGGCGCATGGGCGCAAACATGGCGCGACGCCTGGCGCGGGATGGACACCAGGTTATTGCCTACAACCGGACGCAGCAGGTGGCGCTCGACCTGTCAAAAGAGCAGGCAGGCGTTAGCGCGGTGGCCTCTTTGGAGGAACTGATCGCCAGGCTGGAGCCGCCTCGCGTGGTGTGGCTCATGATTCCTCATAGCGCAGTGGATGCGGGCATTGACGAGTTGTTGCAGGCAGGCCTGGGCGCAGGCGATGTGATCGTGGACGGCGGCAACTCGAATTATCATGACTCCATACGCCGCGGTGAGGAACTCGCGCAACAGGGAATAGGCTTTGTGGATGCGGGTACTTCGGGTGGCGTGTGGGGCCTGGAAAATGGCTACTCCATGATGGTCGGCGGGAGCGACGAGTCGGTGGCGAGGATCAAACCGGCGCTGGAGAGTCTGGCGCCCGCTACGGACAAAGGCTGGGGGCATGTGGGCCCGGTGGGTTCGGGCCACTTTGTAAAGATGATCCACAACGGCGTCGAGTACGGGATGATGCAGGCCTTTGCGGAAGGCTTTGAACTGATGCAGGCGAAGGAGGGGTTCGGGCTGGATCTGCACCAGATCTCACGCATCTGGCAGCACGGCAGTGTGGTGCGATCCTGGCTGCTGGATCTCACCGCCGATGCCTTGCAGCAGGACCCGACCCTGGAACAGCTGGATGACTGGGTATCGGATTCCGGGGAGGGCCGCTGGACGGTGCATGAATCCATCGATTCCGCGGTCCCCGCACCTGTGCTGTCACTGGCGTTGATGATGCGCTTCCGCAGCCGCCAGGACTCCTCTTTCGCGGGCCGTTTGCTGGCGGCCATGCGCGCCGGTTTTGGCGGACACGCGGTCAAGGCGGCTAAAAAGGGATAGCCATGGAACCTCTGTCCCCCCCAGCCGGCAAGTTCGATTACTGCCTGGCGAACCAGCGTCCGCCACCCGCGAATATCGTCATCTTCGGCGCCACGGGGGATCTGACCAAACGGAAACTGGTTCCCGCCCTCGCTCGCATGCTGCGCTGTAATCTGGTGCATCCGGACAGCCGCATCATAGGCATAGTGCGTAAGGACGGGGGGCATTGGCCAGAGCAGATGCGCGAAACGCTCCAGCAGTATGCCGCCGACTCCGGCCTGGATGATGAGACCATCAACCATTTTCTTTCCATGCTGGTGGCGGTGGAGGGGGTGCTGGACGACCCGGAAACCTACCGCCGGATCGCGGATACTCTCCGTGAAATGGAAGGAGAGACCAACGCCCTGTTCTATTGCGCCGTTCCGCCGGAGTGGTATGCACGCGTGGCGCAGGGGCTGGGAGAGTCGGGACTGACAAGCGAACAGGACGGCTATCGGCGCATTGTGATTGAAAAGCCCTATGGCCGCGATACCGAAACGGCCGTCAGTCTGAACCAGGAACTATGGAAACACTTTAACGAGCCGCAGATCTTCCGCATCGATCACTACCTTGGCAAAGAGAGCGTGCAGAATCTGTTTGTGTTCCGCTTTGCCAACCTGATCCTGGAACCGCTGTGGAATCGTAATTACATCGACCATGTGCAGATCTCCACCTCGGAGACCCTGGGGGTCGAAAACCGCGCACCCTATTATGAAAAGACCGGCGCACTGCGCGACATGATCCAGAATCATCTCATGCAGGTGATGACCCTGGTGGCGATGGAGCCTCCGGCGGACTTCACCGCGGATGATATTCGGGATGAGAAGGTCAAGGTGCTCAGGGCGGTGCGGCCCATCGAACCGGACCAGGTGGAGTGCCAGACGCTGGCGGCCCAGTATGGCGCGGGCGTGGATGAGAACGGTAATGAACTTGCCGCCTATAACCACGAACCCGGAGTGGCCCCGGATTCGGTGACCGAGACCTTCGCCGCGCTAAAGCTCTACATCGACAACTGGCGCTGGCGCGGCGTGCCGTTCATCCTTTGGAGCGGTAAGCGCATGCAAAAACGCGCCTCGGAAGTGGTGATCCGCTTTCGCGAGCCGCCGCACAATCTGTTTGCCGATCAGGGCGTCTCCACAATGCCCAATACGCTGATATTCCGCCTGCAGCCTGATGAGGGTATGTTTCTCTGTATGAATGCAAAACAGCCGGGTCTCACCATGGATATGCAGCAGTTGGATCTTCATGCGCCGTACCAGAGCGACGAAGGCCATATCTATGACGCCTATGAGATACTGCTGCAGGATGTGCTGACCGGCGACTCCACGCTGTTTTCACGGGCCGACGAGATCGAGGCGTCGTGGAAGATTGTAGAACCTGTTCTAGACAGGTGGCGGGCGCGCAGTTCTATTGAGTACTACAGTGCAGGCTCCTGGGATGTGCCGGGAATGGAGCGGCTAATGGAAGGATGTAAAAGTGACTGGTACAAACCCTCCTGACCGGGACCGCTGGCGAGTGTTTCCGGATACGGATGCTCTGGCGGATGCGGTGGCCGGCCGTGTGGAACGGGCGCTTGAGCAGGCCATTCGTGAGCGGGGCGAATTCCATCTGGTACTGCCCGGTGGAACCACGCCACGCAAACTGCTGCTGAAACTGCGCGAACGGCCCCTGCCGTGGCGCGATATCCATCTCTACCTGACCGATGAACGCTGCCTGCCCCCGGGGCATGAAGGGCGCAATGACCACATGCTGGATGAGTTGTTGCCGCCCAATACCGATCTGCCAATGGGTAATCTGCACCGCATCCCGGCTGAGCTGGGCCCGGCGGTCGGCGCACTGCATTTTGAAGAACTGCTGCGCAATACCCCGCCCTTTGATCTGGTGATCCTGGGGATGGGTGAAGACGGCCACACCGCCAGCCTGTTCTCCACCGTTGCCGTGCGCGATGACGACAGCCCGGTGGTGGCCGTGTTCGATTCACCCAAACCGCCGACGGAGCGAGTTTCACTGGGTTTAAGCCGCCTGCTTTCCGCAAGAGAGCGGATCGTGATGGCGGCGGGTGCGGGCAAGCGCGAGATTCTGCGGCGTATCCAGGCAGGGGAGGAGTTCCCCGTCACCCGCGCGAGGCCCGGCGACTGGTATCTGGATGTGGAGGCCGCGGCTTAGTCAGAACTGTCAGAACAGCAACCAGAGCCCTTGCGCGTACCGCCGCCCATGACGAAAAAGGTCACCGCGCTTGCCAATAGGGCCGAGAGCGCAAGCAGCGGCCAGAGCACCCCGGCGATCTCCCACTGTACCGCTACCGGCATCCACTCGCCCGCCCCGGCGGTAACGGAGAGACGGTGTTCATCCAGTAGCCAGTCGCTGTAAACGAGGAAGAGTCCGATTAGTAATACATAGATGGCGCGGCACATGTTCAATAATTCTCCTTGTAACTAACTAAATCTAGAATAGATTAGCTATAACAAGATATACAGAAAAGGGTTTGTCTCTCATGATTTGCAGCGATCTTTCATCAAGGATTTATATTTATGGATAATGAAACATTGGTTGGTTTCGATGCTTGCGTGGTTTGTGAATACACTAGACATTGGGATACGCATCGATTTAATCAGGTTGTTGGTGGCTTGATGGATTCTGCTCTTGCGGAGATTATAGGGTCGAATAGAGGATTCATATTTGACTATGATGGGGGTGAATCTAAATTTGAAGTTAGCCACTTTGACAAAAATTCTATTCCTGAATGGTTTAAACAAATCCTGAATGATGAATCTAAGAAGCGGGCAACGCTTCTATTTAATAAAGGGTATCTTGCTTTTGCATCTACCGTAACTATCTCTGCAGACCAGTACCAAAATGCACTTCGTAATGCGGATGGGTCGCCAATAGAGAAAGGTGTCTTTACCGATGAAGAGCTTGTCCGGGTCTACAAGGAGGTTGTTGTGGGTGAGCTAAGTGACTATGCGTTTTTGTTTAGTCTAGCTGCAAATATCGCTAAACCAGGAGCTTTTCAGCTTTCAGGTCGATACCTGATTCAAGATCGGAGCCTTATTGAGAAAACTGGTGGTACATTAAATAATTTTCAGGAGGCTATGAACGTGTCAAGTAAGTATTCGTGGCCTCCTATTATGGAACTTAGGGTGCTTGACGTGTGGGACTGGTTGGTGACAGTGCCGGGTTTTTTACAAGGAGAAGCTAAGACGAATCTAGGAAGGGCTTTAGGCGCAGTAAGCTATTTGCTGAGCGATGATTATAAACGGGCTAATGATTTGGCTTTGGTGTGGGCGCTCATTGGTCTTGAGTCGCTATACGGAAAAGGCAATGTTGGGTTAAAAATGCAACTTCTTGAAAAAACTGAGGCTTTTCTTGGGGAGAGAACGTCGTTTAAGAAAATGTTTGGAAATATGTATGATTTCCGATCTCGGCTAGTTCATGGCGATAAGAATTTTCACTACAAAGGGTATGATGGCATCCTGGAGGAAGAGTATTCAGAGAAGCTATATGAATCTGAAAATATAGCCATTGCAACATTGATTAGTACTTTGCAGAAAATGTGTGTTCAAAAAAAGCAAGAATTAGACTTCCGTACTATTGTTGAGCAATAAGCTGACAATAATTGATGCAGAAGTGAGGTGAGTGGTGTGGATCGCTTTATGCTTCATTGATGGTCGACTAGTTACATACTTACGCAACTAACGCCACACTTTTAACCTGCGCATACACCCCCATCCCCTCATGCAGCCCCATAGCCACCGCTGAGCGGCGGGTGATGCGCGCCAGTAGGGTCTGGCCGTCTTCCAGCGCCACCCGCACCATCATCTGGCTGGGGTTGATCTCCTGGGTGTCGATCACCTTCACTGGCAGGATGTTGATAATGCTGGTGTCGGAGTGGGCGCGCAGGGAGAGACTCACATCCCGCGCCTGGATCTCCACCCGGGCGTGTTTACCCACGGGCAGGTCTTCCCGCGGCACCGCCACCCGGCCGCCGTGCATGCCGATCCAGGTGAGGTGGAATGTGTTGTCATGGGCCGAGACGTAGCCTTCCAGCATGGAGACCGCGTCGTCGTAATTGGCCAGGGGCAGGTCGAGCCGGGTCAGCAGGTCCGCGGCGGCGCCCTGCGCCACTACGCTGCCGTTTTCCAGCAGCACCATCTGGTCCGCGAGCCGGGCCACTTCGTTGGGATCGTGCGAAACATAAATGGAGGGAATGGCGAACTGGTCATGCAGGCTCTCCAGATAGGGCAGGATGGCCTGTTTGGCGGCATGGTCCAGGGCGGAGAGCGGTTCGTCCATGAGCAGCAGGCGCGGGCTGGTGAGCAACGCCCGGGCGATGGCCACTCGCTGACGTTCGCCGCCCGAGAGTCTGTTTGTGGCCCGTTTCAGCAGCGGACCGATGCCCAGGATCTCCACCGCGCTGTCGAAGCCCACCTTGAGTTCCTCCTTGGGCACCCGGCGGCGGCCGTACTCCAGATTGTCGAGGACGGAGAGGTGGGGAAACAGGCTCGCTTCCTGGAATACATAACCGATGGGCCGTTTATGGGCGGGTAGAAAGAAACGCTGCTCCTGCCACACATCGCCATTGATCTTGACCACGCCGTGGTCCACCCGCATCAGCCCGGCGATGGCGCGCAGGATGCTGGTCTTGCCCGAGCCGGAACGTCCGAACAGGGCGGTGACGCCCGTGCTGGGCACGGTAAAGGCGGCGTCCAGTTGCATCTCACCCAGGCGGTGTTGCAGGTTGATTTCGATATCGCTCATATCCCGCTCCTCCGCAACCGCTTCTCCAGCACATACATGGCGAGGAGCACGAGAAAGGAAAACAGCAGCATGCCGCCGGCCAGCCAGTGCGCCTGCGCCCACTCCATAGTCTCTACATGGTCATAGATGGCCACCGACAACACCTTGGTCTCGCCCGGGATGTTGCCGCCGATCATCAGTACGACGCCGAATTCGCCGACGGTATGGGCGAAGCCGAGCACCGCGCCCGTGAGAATGCCTGGCCGGGCCAGGGGCAGGGCGATGGTGAAAAAGCGGCGCAGGGGGGATGCACGCAGGGTGACGGCGACCTCCAGAGGCCGTTCGCCCAGTGCCTCAAAGGCGTTGCGTACAGGCTGCACCACGAAGGGCAGGGAGTAGATGACCGATCCGACCACCAGGCCGGGAAAGGTGAAGGGCAGGGTGCCGAGTCCCAGGGCGTCCGTGAGACGGCCGGCCGGTCCCTCGGGACCCAGCAGCAGCAACAGGTAGAAGCCGAGCACGGTGGGCGGCAGCACCAGCGGCAGGGCCACCAGGCTGCCGGCCACCTCTTTCCAGCGGGCGCGGGAGCGCGCCAGCCACCAGGCCATGGGTGTGCCCATAATCAGCAGCACTAGGGTGGTCAGGGTGGCCAGCTTGAGGGTCAGCCAGACCGCTTGCAACTCCAACGCCATCGCTCCGTACCTCTATTCGACACCGTAACCGTATTTCTGGATGACCGCCCTGGCGGCATCACCCTTCAGGTAATCCAGCAGCGCCTGGGCGGCCGGGTTGTCCTTGCCTTTGCTCAGCAGCACGGCATCCTGACGGATGGGGGTATACAGCTTCTCGGGCACCAGCCAGCGGCTGCCGCCGTCATCCAGAGCGATCTGCGCCAGGGCGACGAAACCGAATTCGGCGTTACCCGTGGCGGCGAACTGGTGGGTCTGGGCGATGCTGTCGCCGATCACCAGTTTCGGTTCCAGGGCTTCGTAGAGGCCGAGGTTCCGCATGATCTCCACCGCCGCGGCGCCATAGGGCGCGGTCTTCGGGTTGGCGATGGCGAGCTTTTGAAAATCGCCGCCGCGCAGCGCCTGTTCGCTGGCGGTCCGCTTGGCGTCGCTGCTCCACAACACCAGTTTGCCCACCGCGTAGGTGAAGCGGCCGCTGGCCGTACCCTTCTCCTCCAGCAGCTTGGGCCGTTTCTGGTCGGCGGCCAGGAACACCTCGAAGGGTGCGCCGTGTTCGATCTGGGCAAACAGTTTTCCCGTGGAGCCATAGCTCACCACCGCATGATGGCCGCTGGCCTGTTCGAAATTGGCGGCGATCTCTTTCATGGCGGCGGTGAAGTTGGCGGCCACGGCCACATGGACCTCGTCCGCCTGGGCCAGGGAACTGCCCACGGCAAACACCAGGACGGCAAGGATGTTGGTTACTGTTGTTGACTTCATTTTGCTACTCCGTACTACGTTGATGAAATATAACAAGAAGGTGGTCAGTCCACCCCAAGAATGACGTGCGATGCCTTGATCAGGGCGCACAGCGCCATGCCGTTGCGCAGGCCGAGCTGCGCTTCGCTTTCGCTGGTGATGATGGCGGCGATGTGTTTATCGCCCTCCAGTTCGATGACCACTTCACTACTGACCGGCCCGCGCTGGATGTGCGAAATAATCCCGCACAGGCGGTTACGGGCGCTGGTGCGCACTCCTTCATTGGCGGGAAGCACGATGACCGAGCTGGCCTTGAACAGGGCATAGGCATCACGGCCCTCTTTCAGCATCATCTCCTCCACGCTCTTACGGGTAACGGTGGCGGTCAGCTGAGTGTTGCGATTAATACCCAGCGTGACCTCCGCGTTAACGGGCCCCAATTTGGTGCTGAGTACCGTGCCACGTAACTGATTGCGTGCGCTGGTGCGCATGGCGAGTCTCCTCATGAGTTGTTGCAATTGATCCAGATCGGCGATCTGACGGCTCATGCCTGCCAGCATTCGCCTGTATTCCGCCTCCATGCGGTGGAAGGCTTCGATCAGATTCCAGCCCTGTTGGGTGAGCAGGGTTTCTCCACCGTGCGAACCGCCGGGCCGCCGTTCCAGCAGGGGCGGATCGGCCAGGTTGTTGATGTTGTTGACGGCGTCCCAGGCGGCGCGATAACTCATGCCCAGCGCCTTGGCGGCGGCGGAGATGGAGCCGTGCTCACCGATGGCCTCCAGCAGCGCCACCCGCTCCGCGGTCAGGTCGGCGCCATTCCGGCCCGCCATCCAGAACCTGCCGTCCACATGGGATAGCCCATTCGTCATTGCCGTAATCTCCCTAATGAGGGGCCCGATATGAAATCGGTTTGCCTAACGCGCCCCAAAAAAGTGCTGCCTATTCAAGGGCTGTTATCGCAATCCCCGTGCCAGATGCATAACTAGTTGAATTATCAGCGATTGTTTTTCTTGGAGGCTCTGGCGCTGTGCGACATGCAACACAGGTGCATAACGGATTTGTAGGGGGTTGAACAATAGGGAGCAGGGTGATGAAGCGTGATGGGGGCGTTGTTGGCGCTGGAAAAGGCGGTCCCGGCGGCACTTTCTCCAGTGGATAGGGTTCTTTGCTGGTACAGCTCTTGCAATTGCCATAGGTAATTCTTCATGAAGCCGTCCCCATGTGGAGATTTTGCAGCAGTGAGCCGAGATATAAAGACAGTCGCAAATGGTGAGGTGATCGACGCCATCAGCCGTTTTCTGGAGGCGCCGCCGGAAGGTACGCCCACGGAGGTGATTGAGGCCTTCGGCTCTATGGGCGCACGGTCACCGCTGCCCCCACGGTTGTTTCTGGAGACCGTGGAGCAGGCTCCAGTCGCGATCTCTATCACTGATCCAAGTGCCTGTATTCTCTATGTTAATTCCGCATTCGAGCGGTTGACCGGCTACCCGCGCGATGAAGTGATGGGCCGCAACGAGTCGGTTCTCTCCTGCAAATCCACGCCCAAGGATGTGTACAAGAAGTTGTGGAAGACCATCGAGGCCCGGCAAGTGTGGGAGGGCACCCTGGTCAATCATCGCAAGGACGGGGAAGAGTACCTCGCCGAGCTGGTGATATCCCCCGTGTTCAACGCCAAGGGGGAGATCGCCTACTACCTGGGAATGCACCGCGATGTAACATCCGTGCACCAACTTGAACAGCGGCTGCAGTTCCAGAAGGCCCTGACCGAGGCGGCGTTGGATGCCGCGCCCATGGTGGTGGCCATGGTGACCGCCGAGCGCAAGGTGTTGTCGGACAACCACGCCTACAAGGCGCTGCTTAGTGATTTTCAGGGGGCGGAGCCGGCAAAACTGATTCTGGACGCCCTGGAGCAGCAGATCGGGTTTGAGCTTTCCAAGGTGTGTTATGCCGGGAACGGTTTCTCCAATATCGAGGTCCGGCTTGATCCGCCGGGTAGCGGATCGCCGCGCTGGTTCTCCTGTTCCGGGGTGCGTGTTTCCGAACTCAATGAAACGGCTGAAAGTTATTTCAAGCCCTCGGGGGATAGCCGCTGCTATCTTCTGCTGATCGCCAACGAGATAACCGCAAGCCGCAACCGCATCAACGAGGCGCGGCTGAACATGATCCGCGCCAGCATGGCGGAGCAGCAGATGATGGAGACCCTGCGCGAAACCCTTTCCGGCGCCACCTTCAAGATGCAGGCGCCGCTGAATGTAATCAAGGCGGCGCTGGCCATGCCCGATCCGAATGGTGAGCAGGGCGCTCTGCGCTATGCCCTGCGGCAGGCCCTGGAGAGCGGTAACGAAGCGCTGGAAAGCCTTACGTCCGCGCTGCCCATGCCCAAGGATGAGCAGACCTCGCAACTGAACGTCAACGAAATTTTGCATGAGGTGTTGCGGCTCACTACCAAGGAATTGATCAGCGCCGGCGTGGTGGTGGATTGGCAGCCGGCTCCTGTTCTTCCCATGTTGACCGGCCGGCCCAATGCGTTACGCAGCCTGTTCAAATATCTGATCGAGAACGCCATGCACGCCTTGAACGAGTCGGGACGCGAGACTCGGGAGATTCGATTGCTGACCGCCGCGGACAATCAGGAGTTGGTGATCGAGGTGATCGATAACGGCGTCGGCTTTTCGGAGCCTGAGCGCCTCAAAGCATTTGAACCTTTCTTTTGCGCCTGGAAACGTCCCGGCTCCCATGCGGGTATGGGACTGACCATGGCGCAGGAGGTGGTTATCGCACACGGCGGGAGTGTCGAAATCGACGGCGACTACCATAGCGGGTGCCGCGTCATTGTCAGACTGCCCGTCAACGGAACAGTAGGAGTATGAAGTTATGAGTCCGATGGGCGAAAGCGTCAAAATCGGAATGGGTAAGGATAGCTGTTCCACTATCGAGACCGAACTGGAGACCCTCTATCAGGTCAGCCAGATTCTGAGCCGGTCACTGGATTTCCGGGACACCCTCACCGAAGTGCTCAAGACCCTGAACGATTTTGGCAATATGGGGCACGGCATGATCAGTCTGCTGGATGAGAAGAGCGGTGATCTGCTGGTCTCCGCCCTGCATGAGAACCCCATGCCGTTCAATGCGGTGCGCTATAAGCCGGGTGAGGGTATCGTCGGCGACATCATGGAGAGCGGCCGCCCGGTGGTGCTTCGGCGCATCTCCGATGAGGACCGTTTCCTTGACCGGC
>JBNKPL010000079.1:0-11019 GCA_050295355.1 Sedimenticolaceae bacterium | reverse complement strand
AAGGGGATATGTCATGGGCCGAACTGGCGCGTAAGGCCGACTTGACTTCATCCAACCTGCATGTTAAGCGCCGTGCCATGTCACGCCAGCGTCTGGCTCGTTTTGCGCTGGCTTTGGGAAATAGCGAATTGCGGGCCTTGGCCAACAGCGACGTCTACTGGGACCGGATCGAATCTATCGTGCCGGCAGGTAAGCGCCAGGTCTATGACCTCACTATCCCGCAAACCCACAATTTCATCTGTGTTCATAACACCACCTTCGCCATGAACATGGCGGAGAACGTGGCCATTAATAAAAAGGTCCCGGTGGCGGTGTTCAGCATGGAGATGCCGGGTGATGCCCTGGCCATGCGTATGATGTCCTCCCTGGGCCGTATTGATCAGCACCGGGTGCGCACGGGCAAGCTGGAGGATGACGAGTGGCCGCGGCTCACCTCCGCGGTGAGTATCCTGGCCGAGGCGCCGCTCTATATCGACGATTCGGCGGCCCTGTCGCCCACCGAGGTGCGCGCCAAGGCGCGGCGCCTGAAGCGTGAGCACGGCGATCTGGGGCTGATCGTGATCGACTACCTACAGCTCATGCAGGCCCCGGGCGCGGCGGATAACCGCGCCAACGAGATCTCCGTGATATCCCGCTCCCTCAAGGCGCTGGCCAAGGAGCTGAACGTACCCGTGATCGCGCTTTCCCAGCTCAACCGTAACCTGGAGCAGCGGCCCAACAAGCGGCCGGTGATGTCGGACCTGCGTGAATCGGGAAGTATCGAGCAGGACGCGGATATCGTGGTGTTCATCTACCGCGACGAGGTGTACAACGAGGACAGCCCGGACAAGGGGGTTGCCGAGATCATTATCGGCAAACAGCGTAACGGTCCCATCGGCAAGGTGCGCATGACCTTCCTCGGTCAGTACACCAAGTTCGAAAACTTCATCCATGACGTCTACGGAAATGAGGGGTATTGATGGGGGGCGATCCTCAGCTCCTGATCGATCTGCAGGCGCTTCGTCATAACCTGCAACGGGCGCGGGATGCGGCGCCCAACAGCCGTGTCATGGCGGTCATCAAGGCGGACGGTTACGGCCACGGCATGCTGCGGGCGGCGAAGGCGCTGGCCGATGCGGATGCCCTGGCGGTAGGCCGGGTGAACGAAGGCATCCAGCTGCGTGAGGCGGGGGAGAAGCGTCCGGTCACCGTACTGGAAGGCTTTTTTGACCGGGCGGAACTCGAAGCCGCCGCCCGTTTCGGGCTGGACCTGGCGATCCATGAGCCCAGCCAGATCGAACTGCTGGAAAGCGTCCCCCTGGAAGAGACGGTCTCCTGCTGGCTGAAACTGGATACGGGCATGCATCGGCTCGGTTTCACGCTGGCGGAGGTGGAGACTATTGCCGCCCGGCTTAGCGCCTGTCCCTCCGTGCGCCGCCCCCTGCGGTTGATGACCCATCTGGCCCAGGCGGATGACCTCGCTTCCGCGGAGACCGATTCGCAGCTGGAGCCATTTCTTGAAGCGGTGCGCAAGCTGGGTCTGGAGAGCAGCAGCGCCAACTCCGCCGGGGTCCTCGGCTGGAAAGAGTCGCACGGCGACTGGGTGCGGCCGGGCATCATGCTCTACGGCTCCTCTCCCTTCCTGAACAAGACCGGCCCGGAAGACGGTCTGGCCCCGGTGATGACCTTCAGCAGCCGCCTCATCGCCATCAACCATTTTCATAAAGGGGACGGCATCGGCTACGGCGGCAGCTGGCGGTGTCCCGAAGATATGCGGGTGGGCGTGATCGCCGTGGGCTATGGCGACGGCTACCCACGCCATGCGCCGCCGGGCACCCCGGTATTGCTGAACGGCCAGCGGGTCCCCCTGGTGGGGCGGGTCTCCATGGATATGATTACCGTGGACCTGCGCAAACAAAGCCAGGCCAAGGTGGGTGATCGGGCGATCCTGTGGGGGCGCGGACTGCCCGCCGAAGAGGTCGCCGAAGCCGCCGGCACCATCTCCTACGAACTGTTCTGCGGTGTTGCGGGCCGAAGCCGGGTCCAGGTGGTGGAGGTCGGCGGGGAGGCGTGATGGCCAAGGGGGCGAAAACGGTTTACACCTGTACCGCCTGCGGTGGTCAGTTTCCCAAGTGGGCCGGTCAGTGTGCGGACTGCCAGGCCTGGAACACCCTGCAGGAGTCGGTGGTGGAAACAGCGGCCGCCAAGGGCGCCCGCTTTGCCGGCTACGCGGGCGCGGGTGAGCTGGCCCGGGTGCGCACCCTGGCCGAGATCGAACCCGGCCACCAGAGCGGCGTCCCCACCGGTCTGTCCGAGCTGGACCGGGTGCTGGGCGGCGGTGTGGTGCAGGGTTCGGTGATCCTCATCGGCGGCGACCCCGGCATCGGCAAATCCACCCTGCTGATCCAGACCCTGGCGCAGCTCTCCAACCATACCGCCACCCTCTATGTGAGCGGCGAGGAGTCGCCGGAACAGATCAGCCTGCGGGCGCGGCGGTTGGGACTCCCCTGCGACAACCTGCGGCTGCTGGCCGAGACCTGCGTGGAGCGCATCCTGGCGCTGGCCCAGTCCGAGCGCCCCACGGTCATGGTGGTGGACTCCATCCAGACCGTCTACACCGAACTCTTACAATCCGCCCCCGGGGCCGTGGCCCAGGTGCGGGAAGCCACGGCGCAACTGGTGCGTTTCGCCAAGCAGACCGGCACCACCATCTTTCTGGTGGGCCATGTCACCAAGGAGGGCACCCTGGCCGGTCCAAGAGTGCTGGAGCACATGGTGGACACGGTGCTCTATTTCGAGGGGGAGTCCGGCAGCCAGTTCCGCCTCATTCGCGCCATCAAGAACCGCTTCGGCGCGGTGAATGAACTGGGCATCTTCGCCATGACCGACAAGGGACTGCGCGAGGTGAACAACCCCTCCGCCATCTTCCTCTCCCGCCATCACGAAGAGGTGGCGGGCAGTATGGTGCTGGTGACCCGCGAGGGGAGCCGCCCCCTGCTGGTGGAGGTGCAGTCGCTGGTGGACGAGAGCCCTCTGGCCAATCCGCGGCGCGTGACCCTGGGCCTGGAACAGAACCGGCTCAACATGCTGCTGGCGGTGCTGCACCGCCACGGCGGCGTGGCCATGTTCGGACAGGATGTCTATGTGAACGTGGTGGGTGGCGTGCGCATCACCGAGACGGCGGCCGACCTGCCGGTCCTCATGGCGGTGCTCTCCAGCTTCCGTGATCGTCCCATCGGACGCGACCTGGCCGCCTTCGGCGAGGTGGGGCTGGCGGGGGAGATCCGTCCTGTACCCAACGGAAGAGAGCGTTTACAAGAGGCAGCCAAGCACGGCTTCAAACGCGCCATCGTCCCACGCGCCAATGCGCCCAAGTCGGGGGTGAAGGGGATGGAGGTGATCGCCATCGACCGGTTGTCGGATGTGCTGGATCTGATCTGACGAATTGATTGCCACAGAGGACACGGAGTTCACGGAGGATTATTACTTAGCCATCCCTGTGTCCTCTGTGACCTCCGTGGTTAAGAAGTTTTGATCGACGATCAGTTGTTTATTCATCGCCGCGAGGTCGCGGCTCCTACAGGTGGTTGTTTGGAAAAGAAGCGGACTGGAGCAGACACTCTCCGTGATCTCTGTGCCCTCTGTGGCTAATAAAAATTACCCCAACGCCGCCAGTTCCCGCTCCAGCAGTTCCGCATCGCCCATATTGAGTTCCACCAGCCTGCGCAGGTGGGTGATGCTGTCCATATCGATATGTTTGCACTCCAGGCCCAGGAGATCATCCTCCACATGGACCAGGATGGCCTCCATGCGGATTACAATGCCGTTCTCCTGGTCGAGGGTGATGGTGATGACCTCGCCACCGTCTCCGGTCTCTCCTTCCCAGCCAGCAGGGCGGGCGATGAGGGCGCCGTTCAGGGAGATGTCGATTAACGTGGTCTGGTAGCTCTCGCCGGATGCACAGGATACCGTGGTGGGCGCATCGAACAGTATGCGGTGAAATCTGCGCCGCTCTTCACTGGTATCGCTGTTCATGGTGTCTAGTCTCCACTTGGTTTCTGAATGTTCAAATAATTATAGCTGACCGCTACCCGGGGAAACCTCCGGCCGGTAAATTCTGTCGCGCACCTGTATGCGCACGGTCTTGACCGCGTTGTCCTGGATCTGCAGTACCTCGACCGGATAGCCTTCGATCAGAAGGCTGGTGCCGGGCTGGGGTATGTCTTCCAGTTGTTCCAGCAGCAGTCCGTTGATGGTGCGCGGGCCGTCGGTGGGCAACTCCCAGTGATAGACCCGCACCAGCTCCCGGATGTTGGCGCTGCCCGCCACCAGGTAGCTGCCGTCCTCCTGCGGCTGTACGTCCGGGATGCTGTCCGCGGGGTCGGTGGTGAATTCGCCCACGATCTCCTCCAGCACGTCGGCCAGGGTCACGAGTCCCAGCAGATCGCCGTATTCATCCACCACCAGCCCGAAGCGCTGCTTCTCGCGCTGGAAGTTCAGCAACTGTTTGCTGAGGGGCGTGCCCTCGGGGATGAAGTAGGGCACCTTCGCCATGTCGCGTAAGGACTCTTTGGTGAAATTGTCCTGGGTCATCGCCCGCATGGCGCTGCGGATATGGATAATGCCGATGATGTTGTCGATGCTTCCGGAGTAGAGGGGCAGGCGGGAGTAATAGCTGTTCTGAAACTCCGTCATGATCTCTTCCAGCGGCTCCTCCAGATCGATGCCGTCTACCTCGCTACGCGGGATCATGATCTCTTCCACCGTGGCGTCGCCGAGATCAAAAATACTGAGCAACATCTTCTGGTGCTTCTTGGGGATCATGGCCCCGGCCTCGGCCACCACCGTGCGCAGTTCCTCGCGGCTGAGGATCTGATCCTCCGAGTCTTCCGGGGTTACGCCGACGGTTTTGAGCAAGGCATTGGCAATGCTGTTTACCACCCACACCAGGGGATACAAGATGCGCAGCAGCGGGCCGTAAATAAATGCGGCGGGAAAGGCCAACCGCTCTGGATGCAGGGCCGCCAGGGTTTTGGGCGTCACCTCGGCAAAGATCAGAATCACCAGGGTCAGTAACCCGGTGGTGAGGGCAAGGACGCCTTCTCCCCCCAGGCGCAGGGCGATGATGGTGGCCAGGGCGGAGGCTAGGATGTTGACGAAGTTATTACCCAGCAGGATCAGACCGATAAGACGGTCGGGCCGCTGCAGCAGTCGGTGGGCGCGAATAGCGCCCTTGTGGCCCTCGCTTTTGAGATGGCGCAGCCGATAGCGGTTGATGGTCATCAACGCCGTTTCCGAGCCGGAAAAGAAAGCGGATAACAGGATCAGCAGGAACAGCGCGCCAAACAACGCGCCAAGGGGAATATCGCTCAACGGCGGAAGCCTATACTATGTGGATGTCATTACGTTCTAAGCCGCCGCACCGTTCCTGTCAAGCGGCGGAGAGGAAACCGGAGGAGGAAAACGTCTTGCCGCAAGCCACTGAAAACCACCCTCTCGAAGGGGTGCTGGTGTATGAGGATTCACTGCCCGTCGCCTGGGAGGCGCGTCCGAAAGGGGAGGAGAAGTGGGAACTGACCAAGGCCGCCGAACAGAACGGGCGTCTGCTGCGCTACGCCAATCTGCTGGGGGAACAGCATAGGGAACGGCAGGACGATGAGACGGAGGCGGATAGCCGGTTGAGCCGGATCGAGTCCAAGGTGGATCTGCTGCTGGACCTGTTTTCCCACCTGCTGGAGCAGAGAGGCGCGGAGCTGCAGGTCGCGCAGGTGCGGCTTTCCGGGGCCGGGATCGAGTGGCTGTGTGCGGGCGCGGCACCCGGCGGTGACGCCTCCATCTGGGTCAAACTGCTGCTGGAGCGGCGTCTGCCGGGGGTATTAAGGATTCCGGCAAAGGTGCTGGCGGTAACGGAAGAGGGGGCGGGATTTCGTGTTACGGCCGAATTTCAGTCCATGGGGGAGGGAGTACAGGATCTTCTGGAAAAGCTCATTTTCCGCCACCACCGCAGGCAGGTGGCCCAATCCAGGCCGGGGGCGCAGCAGGGGTAAATACTTTTAATTTAAAGGGTTTATGACCGGGTTGTTGCGCCTGACGTTTTTTTGACATCCGGGTCGCTGAATGGTTAACTGGAACCGAGTTCCCAAATAATCGAAAACGCCGGAAAGGTATCGTATGGAACAACCAGACAACCATTCACCGACACTGCTCTACGACGCCATCCTGCTGGTGGACACCGATGAGGCGCGCATACGCTATCTGCGCGATATCACAAGCTTTGTGAACTACAGCCTGGAGGTGCTCTCCAGCGCCACAGAGCTGGAGAAGGCCCTCAAGGAGCGGGATGAGCGGTTGAACTCCGTATGGATGGGCGCGGATCTCAGCGCCGCCGAGATCCAGAAGATCACCAAGCTGACCGGCGAAGGCGAATACAAGATCCCCCTGTTTCAAGTGTTGCCGCAAGGGGTTAAAAGCGCCAAAGGCGTGGACGGAAGCGGTCTCCTGGGGACTCTGCCCGTGCCTTGCCGCTACGAGGTCATGGCCAACCTGCTGCACAAGGCGCAGATGTTCAACGAGGCCCAGGATGCGAGCCGGGGGGTGCAGCGCAGACTGGAACTGTTCCGCAGCCTCTCGGGCAACAGCCGGGCGACCCGCCAGATCAACCGCATGATTGAGCAGGTGGCCGATACCGAGGCCACGGTGCTGATCCTGGGCGAGTCGGGGACCGGTAAGGAGGTGGTGGCGCGCAAGCTGCACTACCACTCCCAGCGGCGCGGCAGGCCTTTCGTGCCGGTCAATTGCGGCGCCATCCCCTCGGAATTGCTGGAGAGCGAGCTGTTCGGCCACGAAAAGGGCGCATTTACCGGCGCCATCAGCGCCCGCCAGGGCCGCTTCGAGCTGGCGGAGGGGGGCACCCTCTTTCTGGACGAGATCGGCGACATGAGCATGCCCATGCAGGTGAAACTGCTGCGGGTGCTGCAGGAGCGCACCTTCGAGCGGGTGGGGAGCAACAAGACCATTGCCTGTAACGTCCGCATTATCGCGGCTACCCACCGGAACCTGGAAGAGGCGATCAAACACGACCGTTTCCGGGAAGACCTCTACTACCGCCTGAACGTATTCCCTATCGAAATGCCACCCCTGCGGGAGCGCAAGGAGGATATCCCGGTCCTGGTGACGGACCTGATCGCCCGGATCGAGCGGGAGAAGCGGGGCTCCGTGCGCCTCACCCCCTCCGCGGTTTCCACCCTGGCGCAATACCCCTGGCCCGGCAACGTGCGCGAACTGGCGAACCTGATCGAGCGGCTGGCGATCCTGCACCCCTATGGCGTGGTGGATGTGCGGGAACTGCCGGAGAAATTCCGCGAAGGGATCGAACTGCCGCCGGAGGTGGAGGAGGAGTTGCCGGAAGTGACCGTGGCAGGGGAAGAACTTGGATCGGTCATGAACGCGCCACGGCTGCCCCAGGATGGACTGGACCTGAAAACACACCTTGCCAATATGGAGCTGGCGCTGATCCGACAGGCGCTGGACGAGTCGGACGGCGTGGTGGCCCACGCCGCCAAACGGCTCAAAATGCGCCGCACCACCCTGGTGGAAAAACTCCGCAAATATGGCCTGCAAAGAGCTGCCGAATAGACGGCAATTTGACGCCGCTCAAATATATACAACGTAACCAATTGATAAATAAAGCAAATTAAAATTGGCATGCTTCCTGCAAATCCTGAGTAGACGTTTGAAATGACACTACTAGGATCTAGCGGAAGCAAACAATGTTACGTGGAATACCGCACAAACAAAGCGAACTTCAGAACGCCTTTGAGGTGTTCAATGACGTTTCCGAACAGCTGGTACATTCCTACCAGCACCTGCAGGAGCGTGTTGAAGCCCTGAACTCCGAACTGGCGGAGAACCGGCAGGAACAGACCCAGCAACTGGCCGAGACAGAGCGGTTGGTGGACCGTCTGGCGCAGGTTCTGGAGGCCCTGCCCGCGGCGGTGGTGGTGCTGGACGGAGAAGACCGGGTACTGCAGTACAACTCCGCGGCGCGCGAATTCTTCTCTTCCATCGAAGCGGGCGCGGCCTGGAACGTCCTTAGCCGGAACTCCCTGGAAAGCGGCCACAACCACAATGAACAGGTATTGAACTCAGGCCGTCTGGTCAGTGTGACCGAATGCCCCCTGGCTTCGGAACCGGGCCGCATCCTGCTGCTGGTGGATATCACCGAGGTGCGGGGCATGCAGGACCGTCTTAATCGCCTGCAGCGGCTCAGCGCCATGGGTGAAATGGCCGCCCGGCTGGCCCATCAGATCCGCACGCCGCTCTCATCCGCGCTGCTCTATATCTCACATCTTTCCAGCGACCAGCTCTCCAGCGACAAGCGGACCCATTTTGCCGAGCGCGCCCGCACCCGGCTGCTGTTGATGGAACGCCAGATCAACGACATGCTGGCCTTCGCCCGCGGCAGTCACTACGCCTCGGAGCCGGTTGCCGTCAGCGGCCTGCTGCCGGAACTTGCCCAGATGCTGACCCCGCTCCTGAAGTCGGGTCACGCCAAGCTCAAATGCAAGGATTTTACCGACGGGAAGTGCGAGGTGGGCGGCAACCGGGACGCACTGCTGGGCGCGATTATGAATCTGGCCGGCAACGCCATACAGCACGGGCCGCAAGGGGTATCGCTCCAGATCACCCTGCGTGAGACACAACGCAACTGGATCGAATTGATCGTCTGTGATGACGGACCGGGAATCCCGCAAGACATCAGGGACCGGGTGTTCGATCCGTTCTTTACCACCAGTAATGAAGGGACCGGTCTCGGACTGGCGGTGGCGCAGTCGGTGATACTCGGCCATCGCGGCCAGATCCGCCTGCTGCCCTCCAGCGGCGCCGGCGCCTGCTTTCAGATCCGGCTGCCCCGGATCGCATCCCAACAACAATACGACATGAACAAGGCCGAAGCCGCCATCGCGGCAACCAGGCCCCAGATCGAAATGAGGAGTTGCGCATGAATCAGGCAACCGTACTGGTCGTCGAAGACGATCCGGATCTCCGCGAAGTACTGGGAGAAACCCTGCAACTGGACGGCTACACGGTGGAAACCGCCAGCGATGGAGCCGCCGCCCTGGAGATCATGAGCAGCCGTGATATCGGCATGGTGGTGAGCGACGTGCAGATGCGTCCCATGGACGGCACGGAACTGCTGGGCCGTATCAAGAACCTCTATCCAAGCGTGCCGGTTCTGCTGATGACCGCCTACGGCGACATCCAGAAGGCGGTATCGGCCATACGCGGCGGGGCGGTGGATTACCTCTCCAAACCCTTTGAAGCGGACCTGCTGCTGGAGAAGGTGAAGCACTCGGTATTGCGGCCCCGACGGGAGAGCGGTCAGGTGATCGCCGAAGACCTCCACTCCCGCGAACTGTTCGAACTGGCGCGCCGGGTGGCGGCCAGCGAGGCAACGGTCCTGATCGGTGGCGAAAGCGGCGCGGGCAAAGAGGTGGTGGCACGCTATATCCACAACCAATCGCCCCGTTCCGAGGGTCCCTTCGTGGCCATCAACTGCGCGGCCATCCCGGACAACATGCTGGAGGCGGTGCTTTTCGGCTATGAGAAAGGGGCCTACACGGGCGCCCATCGCAGCGCCGAGGGCAAGTTTGAACAGGCCCAGGGCGGCACCCTGCTGCTGGATGAGATCTCTGAAATGAGCTTGCCCCTGCAGGCCAAACTGCTGCGCGTGTTGCAGGAGAAAGAGGTGGAGCGGCTTGGCGGACGGAAGATGATCCCGCTGGATGTGCGCGTACTGGCCACCACCAACCGCAAACTGCGGGAAGAGGTATCGGCCGGACGTTTTCGCGAAGACCTCTATTTCCGGCTCAACGTCTTTCCGCTGCATCTGAAGCCGCTGCGTGAGCGGAGCCGGGATATCCTGCCGCTGGCGCGCTTCCTGCTTGAAAAACTCAGTGACGGCCGGCCGGCGCCGAAACTGACCGTCGAGGCCGAAGAAAGCCTCCTGAAGCACGGCTGGCCCGGAAATGTACGGGAACTGGAAAACGTTATGCAGCGTTCACTGATTCTGAGCGACGGACAGGAGATCGGCCCGGAAGCGCTCTGCTTCGAAACCGCGGAAGCGGAAACCGACGCAGGCGACGAGGAAACAGGCCGCGGCGGCCTAAGCGCCGACCTTCGCTCGGTGGAAGAGAAACTGATCATGGATGCGCTGGACGAGGAGAGCGGCAGCCGCAGAAAAGTGGCGGAACGGCTGGGGATCAGTGAGCGGACATTGCGCTACAAGATCGCCCGGCTGCGTGAATCCGGGGTGGCGATTCCCCGCTGAGGGATAGGCACCATCCAGTGAGATAACTGTCAAAATCAGGTGATGAGATGAGTACTGTAAGCCCTACACAAATCAATCAGGTTCTGGCCCAGATGCGGGCGATGGCCGCCCAGGCCGCCAGTCAGCAACCCAAGGCGGAGATGGCGGGCAACGCCGGTTTCAGCCAGTTGCTCCAGCAGTCCATCGGCGAGGTCAACCAGACCCAGCTGCAGGCGAGCCAGATGAAGACCGCGTTCGAGACCGGGGAAGGCAACCTGGATCTGGCGCAGGTGATGGTGGCGACCCAAAAGGCCAATCTTTCGTTTCAGGCGATGGTCCAGGTAAGGAACAAACTGGTGGACGCCTACAAAGACGTAATGAACATGCCGATCTAGGTTCGGCGCAAGAGTCTGAAAGAAACTGAATATAAAGCGTGAGGCACTGAACCATGGCTGATCAAGCAACCAACAATGCGGGCGCCGCCAGGCTGCCGTCTGTTCCCCTGACCGCCAATCCCATTGTGCGCCAGCTGGGGGTGTTGATAGGTATTGCACTCAGTGTGGCATTGGGAATCGTGATCGTTCTCTGGTCCTGGACCCCCAGCTACAGCCTGCTGTTTGGCAACCTCACCCAAAAGGATGCCGGCGAAGTGGTCGCGTCCGGCTGCGATGGAGGTCTTGAGGGCCGGGATCGCCTTGAGCTTCCGGTCGACGATCAGCGGGTAGGTGAAG
>JBNKPL010000078.1:0-11030 GCA_050295355.1 Sedimenticolaceae bacterium | reverse complement strand
GATTGAGCGCCGGGTCCGCTTCGCCCATCTGGCCGTGGGGCAGGAAGCTGTCCTGACGGTAGGTCCAGAGCAGTTGTTCCACGGCCCGGGATTCACTTTGCGAAGCGGTATGCAGATAGATGCGGTGGCCCTGACGCCACGCCTTCTCCGTGAGGCGGCAGGCGAAGCGATGGCGGTCGTCGCCGCGCTGGCCGAGGATGTAGAAATCCACCTGGGTCATGGCCGCACTATCCGCTCAGGCCGCAACGCTGCAACAGGAACTGGGTGAGCAGGGGCACGGGGCGTCCGGTGGCCCCCTTGTTGTTACCGCTGTTCCAGGCGCTGCCCGCGATATCCAAGTGCGCCCACTTGAACTTCTTGGTGAAGCGGGAGAGGAAGCAGGCGGCGGTGATGGTGCCCGCGCCCTTGCCGCCGATGTTGGCGATGTCGGCGAAGTTGCTGGCGAGCTGTTCCTGGTAGTCGTCCCACAGGGGGAGACGCCAGGCGCGGTCGCCGCTCTGTTCGCCCGCCGCCAGCACCTCCTCCGCCAGCTTGTCGTCGTTGCTCAGCAGGCCCGAGGCGTGACTGCCCAGGGCCACCACGCAGGCGCCCGTGAGGGTGGCGATGTCGATTACCGCGGCGGGATCGAAACGCTCCGCATAGGTGAGGGCGTCGCAGAGGATCAGCCGTCCCTCGGCGTCGGTGTTGAGCACCTCAATGGTCTGGCCCGACATGCTGGTGACGATGTCGCCCGGTTTGTTGGCGGCGCCGTCCGGCAGGTTTTCGGAGGCGGGCACGATGCCCACCAGGTTGATGGGCAGTTTCAGCTCCACGCAGGCGGCCATGGCGCCGAGCACGCTGGCCCCGCCGCACATATCGAACTTCATTTCGTCCATGGCCGCGGAGGGTTTGATGGAGATGCCGCCCGCGTCAAAGGTGAGCCCCTTGCCCACCAGCACCACGGGCTTGCTCTTGGGCTTGCCGCCCTGGTACTCCATGACGATTAGCTTGGCCGGCTGGCGGCTTCCTCTGGCCACGGAGAGCAGGGCGCCCATGCCCAGTTTCTCCATCTGTTTCTCCGTCAGCACCTGCACGCGGAGTTTGGGGGATTTGCGTCCCAGTTTCTGGGCCTGTTCCGCCAGATAGGTGGGGGTGCAGATGTTGCCGGGCAGATTGCCCAGGTCTTTCGCCAGGGCGGCGCCGTTGCCCATGGCCTGGCCGTGGGCCAGGGCTTTTTCGGCGGTTTTCATCTGCCGCCGGTCGTCCAGCAGCAGGGCGAGCCTCTTCAGCGGCCGGGCGGGCTTCTCCACGTCGCTTTTACACTGGTCGAAACGGTAAACCCCCTCTTTGGCCGCCACCACCGTGTCGCGCACCGTGGCGTAGAGGCCCTCTTCGGCGGCGGGTTGCGGCAGGCAGAGCATCGCCTCGGCGGCCCCGCCCGCGCTCAGGCCCGCCACTGCCGCGGTGACCACTTTGCGGTAGGCCGCCTGGTTGAACTCCTTTTCCGCGCCGCAGCCCACCAGCAGGATGCGTTTGCTGAGGGTGCCGGGAACCTCGTACAGCATCAGGGTCTGGCCCACTTTGCCGTCCAGATCGCCGTTTTTGAGAATGCGGCTGAGGAAGGCGTCGGAAGCGCGGTTTACCGCCTGGGTCGCCGCGGGCAGGCGGCGCTTGGCATATACGCCCAGCACCAGGCAGGCGGTGCGTTGTTTCGACGGGTCACCCGCCTTGAGATCAAATTCCATGCAAACTCCTTCGATATTCTCAGCCACGCCTTTTTTCGTTAGGATGGGGCGGCCCTTTCCGGGAACGGCAATGAGTATACACGGGGAACCCCCCGGGTTGCAGAGGCGGGTGGAAACCCTGCCGCCATCGGCTGGTCTCAGAATGAGATGAAAGAATCCGCCGTTGTCGTGCATGAAGGCCGTGCAGGGCGCCACACTGAAATCGAACAAAATATTTTGAAAGCATCCGCCATCATCTCCAAACTGCCGATCCCCATCATCGACCGCTATATCCTGTGGGAGGTGATCAAGTCGTTCCTCGCCATCCTCTCCGTCCTCTTCATCATCTTTCTCGGTCAGGGATTTATGAAGATTCTGCAGTGGGCGGCCTCGGGCGTGATCGGCAACGATGTCCTGTTTACGCTGGTGGGGCTGGATTCCCTGCGCGTGCTAGGCAAGGTGCTGCCGCCCGCCTTCTTTTTCGCCATCCTCTACGCCATCGGCCGCATGTACCGCGAGAGCGAGATGACGGCGCTGGCGGCCAGCGGGGTGGGCACGGTGCGCATCTACCGTTCGGTCCTGTGGGCCGCGGTCCCTACCGCGATCTTCGTGGGCTGGCTGAGTATCAGCGTGCTGCCCTGGATGAACGAGACCAAGGACGGGATTCTGAAGGCGCAGGAGAAGTCGGCGGAGTTTTCCGGCGCCATCGCCGGGGCCTTCAATGAGTTCCGCCAGGGTGATCTGGTGTTCTATGTGGAATCCATGTCGGAGGACAAGAGCCGGCTGCAGAATATCTTCGTGCAGAATCGTCAGCAGGGAAAACTGGGCCTGATTACCGCGGCCGAGGGTTATCAATACGTGGACGAGGCGACCGGCGACCGCTTCGTGGTGCTGCTGGACGGGCACCGCTATGAGGGTCAACCGGGCCGTAACGACTTCTCGGTGGGACAGATGGAGAAGTATGGCGTGCGGGTGGCGTTGCAGCCCGTGGATGAGACCAAGGTGTCGCGCAAATCGCTTTCTACCGGGGAGTTGATGAGTTCGGGTTCGCTACGGGACCAGGTGGAGTTCCAGGACCGGCTGATGCTGCCCATTGCGGTGCTGGTATTTGGCCTGCTGAGCGTGCCCCTGTGCCGTTCCATGCCGAGGGAAGGGGTGTCGGGGCAAGTGGGGTTGGCGATCCTGTTCTATTTCCTGTTTATGAACCTGCAGGCCATCTCAGGCAGTTGGATGAAGGATGCGGTGACGCCTATGTGGCTTGGCCGCTGGTGGGTGCATCCAGTGATGCTCGGGTTGGGCGGGCTGCTGTTGTTTGTCCGTTCCCATCAGTTCGATAAATTCCGCCGTCAGTTGTTTGCCAGGGTGAACTTCCCCAAAGTGGGTTTGCCCAAGATCGGCCTGCCCAAGGCGGGTTTTCTCAAGGCGGGCCTGCCCAAGGCGGATGCTCCGGAAGTGGACGCTCCCAAGGCGGACGCCCCCGTAGCGGATACGCCCCAGGTGAAGCCATCCAAGTGGAAATTGCCTGCGTTCAAATTCCCCAAGCTGCGGGTGCCTGAGTTGAAACTGCCTAAACTGAAGTTGCCCAACATCAGGTTTCCCAAACTGAAGCTGCCCAGGTTGAAACTTCCCAGGATTAAGTTCCCCAGGAGACCGCGAAAATGAAGATCCTGGAACTCTATATCGGGAAGACGGTGATCCGCAGTGTGTTGCTGGCGCTGGTGGTGCTGCTGGTGCTGGTGGCCTTCGGCAATCTGATGGAAGAGCTGGGCGATGTGGGCGAGGGCAACTACAAGATGCTGGACGCCTTCTTCTATGTGTTGCTCATCATCCCGCGGCGGGCCTATGAGCTCTTTCCAGTGGCGGTGCTGCTGGGGAGCATGATCGGACTCGGCGGCCTGGCCAGTAACTCGGAGCTCACCGCCATGCGCGCCGCCGGGGTTTCCCTCGGCAAGATCATCCTCTCCTCCCTCAAGGCCGGGCTGGTGATGGTGGTGATCGTGATCATCATCGGCGAACTGCTGGCGCCCAACACGGAGGAGTACGCGGAGACCATGCGCGCCGCGAAGCTCTCCAACCAGATCACCCTGAAAACCAAATACGGATTCTGGGCGCGGGACGGCAGCTCTTTCGTGAATATCCGCCAGATTCTTCCGGGCGCCCGCCTGAAGGATATCTATATCTATGAGTTCAGCGAGCATGGGAAGCTGAAGCTGGCGACCCACGCCAAGTTCGCCCAGTACCGCGACAGCCACTGGCTGCTGAGCGATATCCAGCAGAGCAAGTTCACCCCCAACGGGGTGTTGAGCCGGCAGGTCAAGAACGCCGCCTGGGACTCCATGCTCAATCCGTCGCTGCTCAATGTGGTGGTGGTGCGGCCCACCATGCTGCCCGCCTGGGGGCTCTACCGCTATATCGAGTTCATGCACGAGAACGGCCAGAGCGCCATCCCCTTCGAGGTGGCCTTCTGGAGCAAGATCGTGATGCCGGGCGTCACCCTGGTGATGGTGTTCCTGTCGGTGCCCTTCGTGTTCGGGGCGTTGCGCAGCGTGGGCATCGGTCCGCGTATCTTTGCCGGGACCCTGATCGGGACCACCTTCTTCCTGCTCAACAAGGTGTTCAGTCACATGGCGGTGGTGTATGAACTGAATCCGCTCTTTTCCGCCGCTTTCCCCGGGCTGGTGATGTTGGGGCTGGCGTTCTGGGTAATGCGGCGGGTGCACTGACCTGCGGTGCTCTTCCAGATATCGAGTAAATAACGCGAAGGATGCAAAGGCGCAGAGGGCGCGGAGAAAATGCGAAAAACAAGATGCCTCTGTGTTCCCCTGTGCCCCCTGTGGTGAAAAAACGGATTAAAAAACCTTTGCGTTCTCTGCGCCTTTGCATCCTTTGCGTTTTATTCTCGTAACCAAATAGGCCTACGAACAGGCAGGCCGTAGGGTGGGGCCTTGCCCCACCATGGCACTTCCCTAAGACCGCTTTCTGGGCGCCGTCAGCACCAGCCGGGTGCCCGAGAGCCGGTCATGCCAGGCGCGGTTTTCGCTATCCACCAGTACCCACAGAAACCCCAGGCCAAGGGCCGACCAGGAGAGGATCGCCGCCAGGTAACGCAGCAGGGCGTCGCGCAGGGTGAGGGGCTGGCCGTCGTTGCGCAGCACCATCAGCCGCCACGCCCGCATGCCGAGGGTCTGTCCGCCCCGGGTCCAGAACCAGGCGAAGAAGCCGAAGGAGACGGCCAGAAGATAGAGGCGGTAGAACAGGTTGGTGGGGTCCAAATCCCGGCCCATGCCGAGCTGGATCACGAAGGTGGCGAGGGCGGCGGCTACGAACAGCAGCGCCGCCAGTAGCAGGGCGTCATAAAGGAGCGCGGCCATGCGGCGCAGAAAGCCAGGGGCGACGGCCTGTTCCAGATCGGTTGGGGTTTCCGCCGCCATTAGCCCACCCTCCCCAGGGTTCGTTTACGGAAGGCCGCGCCCCGTTCGGTGGCCAGCCGCTCGCATGCCGCGATATCCACGCCCTCCAGTCCCTCCAGGGCGGTGGCGGTGACCTGGGCGATGTACTGCGGGGCCAGTTCGATAAATTCCAGCACCGCTTCGAAGGAGCCCTCCAGGGCCGGGATACAGTGGCGGCCGTAGACCTCCGCGTTCTGGGCGTTAAGGGAGATGGAGAGGCTGTCCACCCAGGGCGCCATATCCGGCAGGACGTTTCTCTTATGCACCAGGTTAGCGAGGCCGTCGGTGTTCACCCGCACCCGGCCGCCCTGTTCCTTGACGTGGCGGGCCACCTCCAGCAGCACCTTCAGGCGCAGGGTGGGTTCCCCGTAGCCGCAGAACACGATCTCCTCATAGGCGGCGGGATCGCCGACGGCGGCGATAATCTCCTCCGCCGAGGGGCGGTGGTCCAGGCTCAGGTCGTAGTGATGGACCTCATAACTGCCCTGGTTCTTGGGACAGAAATCGCAAGCCAGGGTGCAGCGGTCGGTGATGTTGAGGTAGAGGCGGTCGCCGATCTGGTAGCTGATCTGGGACATCTATTTACCCTGCTTCAATTGGTTGCCGAGCCGCAGGCAGAGCTGCTTGAAGCGGTTGTATCCGTCCTGGTTGAGGGCGCTCGGATCGCTACAGTCGCCATACAGGAAGCCGATGGGTTTATTCTTCAGAAACAGCGACATGGCGAAAAACCCCTGGCCGTGGACGGCGTCACGGACCGATTCCGGGATCAGCGGGAGATACTGCTCCCGGTTGCTGTCGCGAAACCAGATCCCCTGCGGCTTGGCGAGCAGGATCGAGAACAGATGACGGCCGCCCAGGGGCAGGGAGAAGTTGCGCAGGGGCGACTCCTTATCCCCCAGCATAAAGCGCATGTTGACCTTTTTGCGGTCCTTGCTCAGCATGGCGAACATGACCCGCTCCAGCCCGGCCTCTTTCTGCATGCGGCGCATGGCGTGGGCGAAATGGTCCTGAAGATGCAGCGGTTTATTGGCGGCGGGTTGGGGCGCCGCCGGCCTGGGTTTGGCTTCGGCCTGGATCGTGGTTGTGGTCTCTTGCCGGCCGGATGAGGGCAGGGTGATCAGGGTCTCGGCGCTTTTGTGCAGCGGCAGATCCTGGATGGAACGCGCGGTTTCCGCCGCCAGGGTGTGCAGGGCCGCCATGGCGTGGTTTTCCGAGATATGCCTCAGGTCCGCGAAGAGATCGGTCAGCTCCTGGGTCTCTTCCGAGTTCCAGCCCCGTTCAGTGGAACGCGCCAGGGCGGCGGCCAGGACCACCTCCATGGGCCGGATTTGGGTGTGCCAGTGGGCCGCAAGGGCGCTGGCGGTCAGGCCGGGAAGCCGCCACTGCTCCGCCAGGGCCAGGCTCAGTTCGTTGAGGGTGAATCCAAGCACCCGGCGGGCGGCGCTGCCGCGATCCAGCCCTTTCGACATCAGGGACTCGATCTTTACCATGGCCTCGGGCGCCTGATTCCATAACGCCATCTCGCCGCAATCGTAGAACAGCGCGGCGAGGCGCGCCTCTTCCGGGTTGCTCTCCCCCCTCTCCCGGGCCCAGTGGTGGGCATAGGCGGCGGCGTGCAGGGCGCGGGAGTAACAGTGATAGAGCCGGTCCCGGGGCGTTCCCTTGACGGCCTTCTTCAATACCTGGACGCCCTTCATGATTCGGTGGAAGAGGGTGTGCCCCAGTATGGCGATGGCGTGGGAGAGACTGTGCGGGGGGGCTTGTGTGGTCGCGGGCGTGGGTTTCACCCCCTGGAAGATGGCCATGGAAAACCCCGGATCCTGGCTGATGATGCGCTGGAAATTGCTATTGGTGCTATTGGGGTTGTCCAGCAGTTCATTGACCCGATGCACCGTCACCGCCATAGCCGGCAGAGGATCTCCGGCAAGTTGGGTGGTCCATTCACTGAGCGTTTGCGGCATCGGGTATCACGGGTGCGGTCATCTGTCGGGAATTGAATGAGAACACAACAATCGCGTGATGGGAACCGTCCCTCAATGGGCGCCAAATAGGAAGGCGTATTTCTGCGGCCTCTTGGGAATGGTAAACTTTCGTCCCAATCGGGTATTTCAGAGGTTTATTCATGGCTGGACATAGTAAATGGGCCAATATCAAGCATAAGAAGGCGGCCAACGACAAAAAACGGGGAAAGATCTGGACCAAGCTGATCCGCGAGGTCACGGTGGCGGCGCGTGAGGGGGGCGGCGATGTGGGCTCCAATCCACGGCTGCGGCTGGCGATGGACAAGGCGTTCGGCGCCAATATGCCGAAGGACACGGTGGAGCGCGCGATTAAACGCGGCGCCGGCGGCGGCGAGGGGGAGAATTACGACGAAATCCGCTACGAAGGCTATGGCCCGGGCGGCGTGGCGGTGATGGTGGACTGCATGACCGATAACCGCAACCGCACCGCCTCCGAGGTGCGCCACGCCTTTACCAAGCACGGCGGCAACCTGGGCACCGACGGCTCGGTGGCCTACCTGTTCAGCAAGCAGGGCATCATCAGCTATGGCCCCGGCGCCGATGAGGAGGCCATCATGGAGGCCGCCCTGGAAGCGGGCGCGGATGACGTGGTGACCAATGACGACGGTTCCGTGGATGTGATGACTTCCCCGGAGGCCTTCTCCGAGGTGAAAGAGGCCATGCTGGCCGTGGGGCTTGAGCCCGAGAATGCCGAGGTCACCTTCGACGCCGCCACCAAGGCGGAGCTGGACCGGGATACGGCGGAGAAGCTGCTGAAAATGGTGGATCTGCTGGAAGACCTGGATGATGTGCAGGAGGTCTACACCAACGCCGATATCGCCGACGAAATACTGGACGCCATCGGTTAGGAGATCGGGAACTGACTTCTCAACCATCCAAATGCCGCATCCTGGGCATCGACCCCGGGTCACGGATCACGGGCTACGGCATCATCGACAGCGATGGCCGCAAAAGCACCCATGTGGCCAGCGGTTGTATCCACACCCATGAAGAGGCGCTGCCTCAACGGCTGGGGGAGATCTACCGTGGTCTCGCAGAGGTGATCGCGGAGCATCAGCCGGAAGAGATGGCGGTGGAGCAGGTCTTTGTATCCAAGAACGCCTCCTCGGCGCTGAAACTGGGCCAGGCCCGGGGCGCGGCCATTTGCGCCGGGGTCGCCGCCGGGATGGGCGTGGCCGAATACACCCCGCGCATGGTGAAGCAGGCGGTGGTGGGGACTGGCGGCGCAGGCAAGGAGCAGGTGGAGCACATGGTCCGGCTGATCCTGCAACTGAAAGAGAAACTCGCCCCCGACCAGGCGGACGCCCTGGCGGTGGCCATCAGCCACGCCCACAGCCGCACCACGGTTTCCAGCCTGGCCGCGGCCAGTGGAGGCCGGGGATGATCGGCCGGCTGCGGGGCGAGATCGTCTCCAAGCACCCTCCGCATCTGCTGCTGGACGTGAACGGCGTGGGCTATGAGGTGGAGGCCCCCATGTCCACCTTCTACAACCTGCCCTCCCTAGGGGAGACGGTTATTCTGCTGACCCATCTGGTGGTGCGTGACGACGCCCATGTGCTGTACGGTTTCGGCACCGAATCCGAGCGGGCCCTGTTCCGCGGTCTGCTCAAGGTGAGCGGCGTGGGGGCCAAGATGGCCCTGGCCATCCTCTCAGGCATGAGCGCGGAGGAGTTTTCCGCCTGCGTCCAGAGCGACGACGTATCCGCCCTGGTGCGGTTGCCCGGCATCGGCAAGAAGACCGCCGAGCGCCTGATCGTGGAGATGCGCGACCGGCTGGAGAAACTGGGTGTGGGTGGGGACGCCGTCTTCCTGCGTCCCGCGGCCGCCGGGGTGGTGGAGACCTCGCCAGTGGCGGATGCGGTGAGCGCGCTGGCGGCGCTGGGCTATAAACCGAACGAGGCGAGCCGCATGGTGCGCAACGTGGCGAGCGAGGGCCTAACCAGTGAAGAGATCATCCGCGCCGCGCTGAAAGGCGCGGTGGAATAGAATCATGACCGAATCCGATCGCATTATCAGCCCCGAGGCGGGCTCCGACGACGCCGCCATGGACCGCGCCATCCGGCCCCGCTGGCTGCGGGACTATGTGGGCCAGCCAGTGGTGCGCGAGCAGATGGAGATCTTCATCTCCGCCGCCCGCGAGCGGGAGGAGGCCCTGGATCATGTGCTGATCTTCGGTCCTCCCGGCCTGGGCAAGACTACCCTGGCGCACATCATCGCCAACGAGATGGGGGTCAACGTGCGTCAGACCTCCGGGCCCGTGCTGGAGAAGCCGGGTGACCTGGCCGCCCTGCTCACCAACCTGGAACCCCATGACGTGCTGTTCGTGGACGAGATCCACCGCCTCAGCCCTGTGGTGGAGGAGGTGCTCTACCCGGCCATGGAGGATTATCAGCTCGACATCATGATCGGCGAGGGCCCGGCGGCCCGTTCCATCAAACTGGATCTTCCCCCCTTTACCCTGGTGGGGGCCACCACCCGCGCGGGCCTGCTCACCTCACCCCTGCGCGATCGTTTCGGCATCGTACAGCGGCTGGAGTTCTATAACACCGACGACCTGACCCACATCGTGCAACGTTCCGCGGGTATCCTCGCCATTGAGGCGGAAGAGAAGGGCGCCCGCGAGATTGCGCGCCGTTCCCGCGGTACGCCGCGCATCGCCAACCGGCTGCTGCGCCGGGTGCGGGACTATGCGCAGGTGAAGGCGCACGGGCATGTAGATCAGGAGGTGGCCGACCGGGCGCTGGAGATGTTGAAGGTGGACGGCAACGGTTTCGACACCATGGACCGCAAGCTGCTGTCGGCGGTGATCCGCAAGTTCGACGGTGGACCCGTGGGGGTGGACAGCCTGGCCGCCGCCATCGGCGAGGAGCGGGGTACTATCGAGGATGTGCTGGAGCCCTATCTGATTCAGCAGGGATTTCTAATGCGCACCCCGCGCGGGCGGGTGGCCACCAGCAGCGCCTATCTGCACTTCGGCCTGACGCCGAAACCGGGTTTTGAGGCGACGCCGGAATATCGGGATCTGTTCGACGAGTAGGGTTACGCGGGCGAAAAAACAGAACGGGAATGCAATGAAGGAATTTCTTTGGCCGGTCAGGGTCTACTACGAAGATACCGACTCCGGGGGAGTGGTATATTACGCCAACTACCTGAAATTCATGGAGCGGGCGCGGACTGAATGGCTGCGCGCGCTGGGCTTTGAGCAGGACCGCCTGGTTGAGGAAGAGGGCGTAATCTTTGCGGTGCGCCGTGCGGAGGTGGATTTTATCGCGCCGGGCCGCTTCAATGACGCGTTGCAGGTGAGCGCCAGGGTGATTGAACTAAAAAGGGCAAGCATGACCTTCCAACAAGAGATAAAAGAACAAGAGACGGGACGGCTGCTCTGCAGCGGCACCATCCGAATCGCCAGTATCGACGCCAACCGATTCAAACCCTGCGCCATCCCCGAGCGCCTGAGAAAGGAGATCGGCCATGCAGACTGATCTCTCCTTTGTAAACCTCGTTCTCAGCGCCAGTCCCCTGGTGCAGTTGGTGATGGCGGGGTTGATCCTCGCCTCTCTCGCCTCCTGGACCATGATCTTCGACCGGGTGCGGGTGCTGAGAAAGGCCCGCCAGGCGGCGGACGACTTTGAAAGCCGCTTCTGGTCCGGCGGCGATATGGGCGAGCTCTACCGCGAAGTGGACCGGGATGAAAAAGCCTCTGGCATGGCCAATATCTTTCTTGCGGGCTTCCGCGAGTTCACCCGCCTGAAGCAGCATTCGGACATCGAACCCATGGCCATCGTGGAAGGGGTGCGGCGTTCCATGCACGTGGCCATGAGCCGCGAGATGGATGGCCTGGAGAACAGCCTCCCTTT
>JBNKPL010000077.1:0-11178 GCA_050295355.1 Sedimenticolaceae bacterium | reverse complement strand
ATCCTTCCAGCTCCAGCATGGGGGCCGGATAGTACGCCTCCACATGACCGATACAGAGGATGGCCACGGGCCGGGCGCCAGATGGCATCTGCAACAGAGCAGCCAACTCCGCGGGATCGAACAGGGAGACCCAGCCTACCCCCAAACCCTCCGCCCGGGCCGCCAGCCACAGGTTCTGGATGGCGCAGGAAACCGAGGCCAGATCCATGTCCGGCATGGTGCGCCGCCCGAACAGGTGTTCCTCCCGCCCCTCCATGAGGGCGGCCACCAGCAACTCCGCACTGTCCAGAACGCCCTCCACCTTGAGCCGCAGAAACTCCTCCCTTCGCTCGCCTAATGCGTTCGCGGTCTGCTGCCGCTCCTGTTCCACCAGATCGTAGATTCGTCTCCTGAGCCCGTTATCGGTGATACGCACAAACCGCCACGGTTGCATATAACCCACGCTGGGCGCCTGATGGGCCGCGGTGAGCAGACGCTGCAACACCTCCGGGGCCACTGGGTCTGGAAGGAAATGGCGCATATCCCGCCGCTCGGCGATGGCGCGGTAGACGGCCTCCTTGTCCCGGCCGTTGAAACCGTGCCCTTCCGCGCTCACAGCTCCACACCCCGCTGCGCCTTGATGCCCGCCTGGTAGGCGTGTTTGACCGCGCCCATCTCAGTCACCGTGTCGGCCAGGTCGATGAGGGCCTGCGGCGCGGCGCGGCCGGTGATGACCACATGCTGCTGCTTGGGCCGATCCTGCAGCGTCTCCAGAACTTCCGCCAGGGGGAGGTAGTGCTCCTTGAGTACGATATTGAGTTCGTCCAGCACCACCAGATCGAAGTTTTCATCCGTGAGGAAGCGCTGCGCCTGCTGCCACCCCTCCTGCGCCTTGTGGACATCCCGCGCCCGGTCCTGGGTCTCCCAGGTGAAACCCTCGCCCATGACGTGGTACTCCACCTCGGGGAAGCGGTGGAAGAACAGCTCTTCGCCGGTAGTGCATGATCCCTTGATGAACTGCACCACCCCCACCCGCATGCCGTGGCCCAGGGCGCGGGCCACCATGCCGAAGGCGGCGCTGGATTTGCCCTTGCCGTTGCCCGTGTTCACCACCAGCACGCCGCGCTCCTCGGTAGCGCGGGCGATGCCCGCATCCACCACCTCTTTCTTACGCTGCATGCGTTTTTGGTGAGTGTTGTCTTTGCTGGAATTGCTCATGGGTTGCTCCTTTCAACTCGTCTGTTTGCCACGGAGGACGCAGTTCGTCCGGTAGGGCAGGGCCCCACCCTACGAGCTCTTTGCCCCTTCTCCCAGAGGGAGAAGGGACCCACTATCCTTGATCTCCACAGGATTGTAGGGTGGGGCCCTGCCCCACCGAACAAACGCTATTCCGGCTGATAGCGCAACGCCAGATAGTAACTCCGTCCCGGCTGGTTGTAGAACGAGGCGGTCTCGTACTCCTCGTCGTTTACGTTCTCCACCCGGCCCTCGATGCGCCAATCCTTATGGATCTGGTAACCCGCCCGCAGGTCTACCGTAGTATAGCGATCCAGTTGCCGGGTATTGGCCACATCATCATAGCGTTTACCCTCGCTGACAACGGTGGCGCCGATATTGAAATCGCCGATCTCCTGATCCAGATCCACGCGCAGGGACTCGCGGGCGCGGCGTGGCAGCACATTGCCCTGAGTCGCCCCGGTGGTGCGGTTCTTGGGGTCCATCAGGGTGAACTGGGTGTTCATGCTGAACCCCTTGTAGTGAATACCCAGCACCGCCTCCAGCCCGCGGATGCGGGCGCTGGAGACATTCATGGGTGTCCACACCCATCCGCCCGTATTGACCCAGGCGATGAGATTATCCACCTCGGTCTGGTAGGCGTTCAGGGACCACTGCGCCCACTCCATACGGCCGGAGATTCCTACCTCAATGCTCTCCGACTCTTCCGGCTCCAGGTTGGGATTGCCCGCACCCGGCCAGTAGAGATCGTTGAAGGTGGGGGCCTGGAAGGCGGCGCCGTAGCTGGCCATCAGCCTGAAAGCATCGCCGAAGCTGTAGCCCCAGCCGAAGTTCCCGGTGGTATGGTCGCCGAACTGTTCGTTGTCGTCGTAGCGCAGGCTCGCCTGCAGATCGTGACCGCCCAGGTTGCCGAGATACTGAACGAAGGCGCCCTCGTTCTCCCGCGAGGCAACCGTATAGTTGCTGGTGCCGTTCACCCGGTCTTCCTGATGGTCATAGCCGAGGGTGAACAGATGATCGTCCCACAGCGTGAAATCGTTCTGGATGGAGTAGACGTCGCGCTCGGTATCAAAGGTATCCACAAAAACGCTGTCGTAAAAAATGTCGGACAGGTCCTGGCTGCGGCCGCCCGCCAGCGTCATCTGCCATGCCTCCATGATGTTAAATCGCAGGGTGCCGCCGAACACCTGCTGCCGGGTTTCCGATTCATTCCCGGCAAATATGCTGCCATCGGACTGGGCCTCGCCGTCGCTGCGCAGCCAGTGAAGATCGAACTCGGCGCCGTTGTCGAAACGGTATCCCGCCCGCGCCGAGCCGGAGACCTCCTGGTAGCCGTCGCGGTCCGGCTCGTCCACGCCGCACCCGGCGAAGGTGGCGGGATCGCCGGAACAACCGTTGAATCCCTTGGTCCCCTTGCCGCTGGCGCTGAAGCTAAACCAGCCGTTATCACCACCGCCGGAGACGCCCACCGTCCCGCCGTAGGTATCGTAACTTCCCCCTTCGATGCTGAAGAAGGGTTTCAACTCGCCGCCGCCCTTGCGGGTGAAGATCTGGATCACGCCGCCGATGGCCTCGGAGCCGTAGAGACTGGAGCGGGGGCCGCGCACGATCTCGATACGGTCGATCTGCTCCACGGGGATACTCTCAAACGCGGTGGTGCCCAGCGTGGCGGAGCCCACCTTCACGCCGTCGATCAGCACCAGCGCATGACCGGACTCGGTGCCGCGCATGAACACCGCGGTGGTTTTGCCGCGGCCGCCATTATTGGTCACGGATAACCCGGCCACGCCGCGCAACAGATCGCGCATGGTGCGCACCTGCTGACGTTCGATATCTTCTCTGGTGATGATGGTGACCGAGGCCAGGGTCTCATCCGCCGTCTCGGCGACCCGGCTGGCGGTCACCACGATGGTGCCGTTATCAGCGGCCTGAAGCGAAATAATAGGGGCCAGCAGCAGAACCGCCGCCGCCAGGATTTTTTGTTTTTGCATACTCTTTCCCCAACGCGCCTACCCGCGCGCACATGGAACCTGAAAAGGCGTGGAGGAAAGATCGAACGGAAAGAGATTTTTTGAAACCGCTACCCGCGACACCGCCCCTCGCAGCGCCCACTTGCGGTCTCAGGCCGGTCTCCGGGCTCACGAGTGGATTGTTCGTATCCGGGCGGACCGCCTTCCCACGCCGAAGCGCAGTGGCTGTGTGGTCCGCCGCAACTCGCCTACCGTTGCGGGGGCAGCGCTGGAATTGCAGCAATAAAGCCGCGCACCAGCTTCCCGTTTCATCCTCTGGGTGGACACCCTCGGGACACCTGAAACTGGAGGGAGACTACTGCCGCGGGGTAATAGTGTCAAATGAAATAGATTCCGATCCTGGGAAAACACGCCCAACCTACCCGGCCGTCCCGTACATTGACCGGCCGAACAACAGGGCTATACTCCCTTCTCTGGCTATGCTGCCGCGTTCATCCGGTATCGTCTTCAGGGATTCCACGACACAGGAGGTGTCATGCCGATACAGACCACAACATCCGCGTTCGATTTCCAGCCCGCCGCACCACTGCATCCCTCCCCCGAAGACTGGCGCGACCAATTCCTCTATTTCCTGCTTGTGGACCGCTTTGACAGCGGCGCCGAAGGGATACCGCCATACCTGCCAGGGCAGGATAACGGCGCCGCCGATCCCGCCAAACGGGGCCTGTTCCAGGGCGGCACCATCAAGGGCATTACCCGCCGCCTCGATTACATCCGCAACCTCGGCTGCACCGCCATCTGGCTGAGTCCCATCCTCAAAAATCGGCAGGACAGCGGCGGCAGTTATCATGGCTACGGCATACAGAATTTTCTTGAGGTCGATCCCCGTTTCGGCACCCTGGCCGAGTTGCAGGAACTGACGTATGAAGCGCACATGCGGGATATGTACGTCGTGCTCGATATTGTCTTCAACCATACGGGTGATGTCTGGGCCTACCCGGGTGACCACCCCTACTACTACTGGCAGGGCCAGCAATTCCCTTTCGGTCACTGGCGCGAAACCGAGCCGGCTGATGACCTGCAATATGAGGACGCCGTTTGGCCGCTGGAGCTGCAAAACCCGGAGGCCTTCAAGCGCCGCGGACAGATTCGCAACTGGTACGACGAACAGGAAGCGCGGGACGGTGACTTCCTAACCCTCAAGGAACTTGATCTGCCGCATAGCGAGGTGCTCGACACCCTGATCAAGGTCTACAAATACTGGATCTGCGCCGCCGACCTGGACGGTTTCCGCATCGACACGGTCAAGCATATGGAAGACTCCGCCGTGGCGGTGTTCTGCAACGCCATCCGAGAATACGCCCACAGCATCGGCAAACACCGTTTTTTCTTGTTCGGCGAGATCGTTGCCGACGACTCAACCATCCAGCGCTACATCGGCCGCAACAGCCGTATCGGCGGCACCGACGAGCGTTTTCCAGCCCTTGACGCCGCACTCGACTTCCCGCTCTATTTCATGCTGGAGGAGGTAATCAAAGGTTTCGGCAACCCGGCCTGGCTACGGGACCGCTATCAGGCTTTCCGCAAACAGTACACCGATCACGGCGAGGCCGGGCGCTACTTCGTCACCTTCGTGGACAACCACGACCAGATGGCCCGGCCCTATCGCCGTTTTATGCACAACAACCCACATCCGCGCCAAGCAATCCTGGCCATCGGTTACCTGCTGACCACCCAAGGCGTGCCCTGCATCTACTATGGCGGTGAACAGGGATTCGATGGCGGCGGACCGGACGACGCCTATGTGCGTGAATGTATGTTCGGCGGCAACTGGGGAGGATTCGGCACAGCCGGCCGCCACTTCTTCAATCCACAGCACGAGATCTACCAGGCCATCTCTTCCGTCGCCGCTGTGCGCCGCGAACAGCCGGCCCTGCGTTACGGCCGCCTCTACTTCCGCGACATCTCAGGCAATGGGGTCGATTTCGGTCCGCCTCAGGATGGCAACTCTACCCTGGCCTATTCGCGCATCCTCGACACGCAGGAAATTCTGATCGCGCTCAACCTAAGCGGCAGCGCGCGTAGCGATTGCATCACGGTGGATTACAAACTCAACGCTCCAGGCCGCACCCTGCACAATCTCCTTGATCCAAACCATCAAGCCAACGTGCAACAGGCCGCTGACGGACGCGCCTTTGTGCAACTGGAACTGCCGCCGCATGGTATAGCGATCATGCACTAGACCTGTTACCGCAAGGATACTCATACAGGCATGCCTGTCCGCCCTTGGTTACATACTCGTGGAGCGGTGAGTCAAAGTTGGCGATGAAACGAAAACCCAGCGCTTCGTAGAAACCGCTCGCTCCCAGCTTATTCGTCTCCACCAGAATCGACTCTACTCCAAAGACCTGGCAATGATCCCTGAACGCAGACCATAACTTTTTACCGAGCCCAAGCCCCCGGCAATCTTTACGCACCACGAACAAAACAACCTCGCTCCAGCCCCGGCCGACGATCCGATACCTGTTCGACTGATGATCATTGATTGCTCTCAGCAGAGCACGCCTGTCACCAGAATTAGGGTATTTGATGCGCAACAGTCTCCATAGTATGCCTAGCGCAAAGCGCAGATTTCTCTTCGGTCCAACCGCACGCGTATTCAGGCCGAAAATAAACCCCACCACCTCATTATTGATTTCCACCACATAGCGGAAGTTGCTGCTGACCACCGAACCTCTGGTGTATACGCACTTGGCCAGATCGGCCAGATCCCGCGGAAAAAATGCGCTATCAAATGCCCACGCCTCGTTAACCAGCCGCTCGCACTGCTGGTAGTCCTCCTCCCTGTAGACCCTAAGAACCGAATCCATAACCTTCACTCATTGCCGCCAGCAACAATCGGACACAGCACCCATAAGCAGCAGCATCAACCCTTCAGCTTATCCAGCATCTCCTTCTCTTTATTCAACCTGGCGGCCTCTCTGGATAAAGACATAATCCTCGTCGCACCCCAGACCATAATCGCAACACCTAACCCAAGCAGCCCATGCACTACCGTTTCATTATTCAGAATCGGGACAAAGGCATCGCCTTGCGCCGCGAATTTTGCATACAGACCAAGACCGAGCAGAATTGCACCCGGGGACTCAAGCACCGACACTTTGACGATCTCCTTCTGGATCTCGTTTATTCTTTCTTCTGGATTCATGACCTCTCCTCAGCTATCTCTACACAGCCTGGTAATAATGACATTGCACACGCGCGGCCAAGCCTCGTTCATTCAGCTCAAAAACCTCCGCGGCAATCAAATTGTTAACACTCTGATAATGCAACACCACGCTAGCCACACCAACAAATACATTAATCAGCTTAAACTGAAGATCAGGATACGCGGCAAGCCCCTTTGCCAGATACGCCTTTACATTCTCTTTCCCATCCAACTTTCCTGTTTTGCTGTCCGTAAGCCTCAGCAGAAACATACTGAAATATTCCACATCGTCAGCATAATGGGACATGACCCGCTCCAGATCGTGGGCGTTCCATGCAGCAATCCATTCCTCAGCAAATTGTTGCGCCTGCTCTTCTGTAATCATTTCTCTTCCCATATCGGGCTTCCCAATCAACCCAGACTGTCTAGTTGAATCAAGAATGGCCTACTGACATATTCCAGCAAACCGTCCATTAGTCAGCTTTGCCAAATCATCCGGGCCCAACTCTATCTCAAGCCCCCTACGGCCCGCGCTCACGTAGACCGTCTCAAACTGCTCTGCAGAGGAGTCGATAATGGTCTTTAGCCGCCTCTTCTGCCCAAGCGGACTGACACCGCCCAACACATAGCCGGTTGACCGCTCCACATCCGATGCATCCGCCATCGCCGCCTTCTTCGCACCCGCCGCCTTTGCGATCAACTTCATGCTTAGCATGGAGGTCACCGGCAGCACGCCCACCGCCAACTCCTTTCCATCCAGACTCACCACCAGCGTCTTGAATACACGCTCAGCTTGCACACCCATCTTCTCGGCGGCTTCCAGACCATAGGATTCAGCTGATGAGTCATGAGCATACACATGGATTCTAAAAGGTATCCTTGCCTTCTTGGCTACATTGATTCCGGGAGTCATGATTTTATACTTTTCACAAATGATTCCATCCCATTTTTCCCGGACAATAGTAGGAATAATCGCTTTCTAATCCGTTTTTTTTGATCCGCTATTCAGCGGAAGTACGAAACTGAAGGTAGTACCACCCCGCGGATTAGCGCGGGCGTCAAGCGTACCTCCATGTCCTTCAACAATCCCGCGGCTGATCGACAAACCCAGCCCCATGCCTTGATCCTTGGTGGTAACGAAAGGCTCAAAGATCTTCTCCAGCAGGCCCTCATCCACGGGCTTGCCCGTATCGGTCACGCTGCAGGTGACCATACCCTGTGAGTCTTGCCTGCTGCCGATAATCAGGTAACGCGCCAGGCGGTCCGTATCACCCATGGCCTCAATGCCGTTGCGGGCCAGGTTGAGGATCACCTGCTGAATCTGAATGGGTGAGGCATTGACGGGCAGCGGCGCATCACTCAACTCTTTACGGATCACCACGCCCTCCTTGCGTGCTTCCGGCTCCACCAGCACGATCACCTCCCGCACCAGATCGTTCAGGTCTACCCGTTTGCGGTCCGCCTCCCCCTTACGGATAAACTGGCGCAGTTGCCGAATGATCTCACCCGCCCGCTCCGCCTGGCTTGCGGCCCGCTCCATGGCGTCCAGCAATTGGGCCTGGTTGTCCTTGCCTGATTTCAACAAACGGATACAGCCGCGCGTGTAGTTGGCGATGGCGGCCAGCGGCTGATTCACTTCATGGGCGATGCCCGAGGCCATCTCACCCATAGTGCTCAAGCGCGCCACATGGGCCAGTTCCGCCAGGTGCTTGCGTTGTTTGTCCTCCGCCTCCATGCGCAGGGTGATATCACGAAACACCACCACCGCGCCGACGGTACTCCCCTTCGGGTCCTTGATCGGGTTGACGCTGTACTCCACTGGGATCTCATCACCTTCTGGATTCCAGAACACATCGTACTCCACAAACCTGGGGATGGAATCGCGGGCGGTGGCGTAGACCGGACATTCGCTGGCTGGATGGACCGTGCCGTCCGCATGGGTATGGTGCATCAGCTCGTGCTGGCTGTGTCCGATCATCTGTTCGGCCGTCCATCCCGTAATCTCCTCCATGGCCCGATTGACGAAGGTGGCTCTCCCTTTCAGGTCCACCCCGTAGATTCCATCCCCCACTGAGTCCAGGATCAGGTGCCGCTCATGCTCCAGCCGTTTTTTGGATTTTTGCAGTGCGAGGTTCAACCGCCACACCCACAGGGTGAGCAGGATCATTACAAGCAGGGCGAGGATGCCGGCGAGGATGAGGTGTCCATACTCGTGGATGACATCGGTTAGGCTCACATGGCCGAGGTAGGCATAAGGGGGCAGGCGCAGTTCCTGAAACAGCTCATGCACAGGTTGATAGTCCAGCGGAATGGTCCAGTGCGAATACTTACCGGCCAGAGCGGCCGGATGATCGGCGGGCATATTGAGCAGCGCCACCGCCACCTGCTGGGCCAGGGCATTATCGGTATGCCCAACCTTGCTGAACGGCCACTCAGGATAGAGACGGGTGCTGATGGCAAAGGGGAATTCGGCGTAGTGCTTGGCATTGAGGATCTTGAATTCACCCGGCTGGATCACGCCGTCGGCGGTCATGCGCTCCAGAATATCGGTGCGCACCGTCGCCGCATCCACCGCGCCTTCCCGCACCGCCAACACCACCTGGTCATGGGTGCCGCCAAAGCCAAGGGGATTGAAGTCGGTAATGGGATTGATCCCTTCCTTATTCAGCTCCCGCCACGCCATCTGGTAGCCGCCGAGGGAGGTCTTGTCCACGGCCAGAAAACGTTTGCCCCGCAGGTCCTGCAGATTGTTGATATCGAGGCGATCGGCACGGGTGAAGATCACACCGCCGAAGATGTTATAGGCCGCATCGCCGCGACGGTTACTCAGGGTGGCGATACGGGAGACCCGATAGCGGACCTCCAGATTCACATAGATGCCGGGATTAACCAGGATAAAATCCACATCGCCGTTCTTTACCGCCGGGTCCACCTCATCAAAGTCCAGCGGCTCGATCTGGAACTCGTACCCGGGAAGACTCGCGGTCAGATAGTCCGCGGTCCCGGACCACATCTGCAGCGTGGCCTGGTCGCCACGATGGCTGAGCACGCCGATGCGCACCTGATCATGGTTTGCGGCCTGGCTGGCGCTTGAGAAGAGCAAGACCAGCAGCAGAAATAGCCGCAGGATCATACGATTTGATCTGTAGCTTTTAGCCGGATGGCTCTGTGTAACGAGTCGCTTTCTATCTTTCATTGGTAACCACGAGGGACACAGGAAACACGGTGTTATTCTAGGCTACTTCCAATATAGGCCGATATACACTCTATGTCCTCTGTACTCTCCGTGGCTATAGGGAATCGACCGCCTTCCCCTCTTTGCGGTAGGCCGCCACCTTTTCCGCGATATATTTCTGGAAATGCTGTTTCTCATAGCGACGCTCCCGCACGAACTCGAACATGGCGAGAAAGTGAAACGGCCGGAAATAACCAGGCATGACGGAGGCCAGCTGTTTATTCCCCGGCTGCCCCGGCTTCAGCTCTCCTTTTTCGACAAAGAAGTGGATGGTGGGGGTAAAGACCACCCCCCATTTACGCGCCAGTTCCTTCTCCGCTAGCACCTCGCCGTCAAAGTCAGTCACTTCGCGATCGCCCCAGAGATTGAGCTGCACCACTACGAAGTTGTCACGCACATAGCGGTTGATGGATTCAACGGTAAAGTTCCTGGTATGCACCTCTGCGCAGTAGGGACACCCCTTCTGCTCCCAGAGCACGGCGAAGCGCTTGCCCGCCACCTGCGCCTCGGCCAGATCTTCGCGCAGATCGAGAAAACTCTCCAGGAACCAGGGCTGCTTGTGCAGGCCGTCGTCGCCGAGTTCAATCTTTGCGCCTGCTGGCTCGGACGCGGAGGCCATGCCCAAGGAGAACAGGGACATCAGCAGGAACAGAGAAAACTGGAACCAAGGATTTTGTTTCATGGGCTTGTCTCCTTAAGGGCCATATTCGATGCAGCGTGCGTTTTGGCTGACGGCAACCGTTTGATGATCTCCTGCAGTTCCCACCAGAAAAATTCCTCTCCCTTGTAACCTGCGATGCGGCCTATCTCCCGACCCTCATCCAGCACCACAAAGGTCGGGGTGTAGTGGACGCCTTTCAGATTCTGCAGGCGGGACGGCAGAGGGTCCGCCACATCCACGCGGGACAACAGCAGAACCCGCGCCTCCGCGGTATGCGGAAACACGGCGCCCACCTCCCGCTCCCACGCCTTACACCAGCCGCAGCCGGGACTGTGGAATACCACCAGCTCCGCCGCCTGGATCGCGGGTGCCGCTGCAACACCCCAGAGCAGCAACAAAAGGGCACAGGCCCGAATGATCAGCCGACCCGGGAAAACCACGGCACGCTCTGCAACAGCCAATTACTGATCGCGCTCAGGCTGCCGGTAAAGATCAAGACACCGGTCAACACCAGCAGGCCGCCGATCACGATCTCCACCCGGCGCATGTGGTGGCGGAAACGCCCCATGAAAGCCATGAACGGACGCACCCCGAGAGCCGCTATCAGGAAGGGAACGCCGATACCGAGGGCATACACCGTCAGCAGCGTAATGCCGTCGGTGGAATCACCGCCTGTGGTGGCGATCATCAGGATGGTTGCAAGGATGGGACCTACACAGGGGGTCCAGCCGAAGGCGAAGGCCAGGCCCAGGATAAAGGCCCCGAACATCCCCGCCGGACGCTGCTCCAGGTGAAAACGTTTTTCAAAGTTGAGCCATGGAATACGCAACAACCCGGAGTAGTGCAGGCCGAACAGCACGATCACCACACCAGCGATACGGCTGAGGAT